>NZ_NUEU01000004.1:0-52813 GCF_002556365.1 Bacillus sp. AFS002410 | reverse complement strand
GTTTAGTTTTCAAAGTTCACCTTGTCGCTCTGAGGCGACTTAAACATCTTAACATTTTCTATTAAATGTTGTCAATGTTTTTTTAAAAGTTTTTTTCGTTGTTGTTTCGTATTAACGTGACAACGTTTAATAATATACCACCTATAAAAACAAAATACAATAGGTAAATTTAAATTCTTTTTATTCTGATATTTATAATCAGATTCCAATAAATAAATGATGTCCCTATTCTTCTAAAAAGATACATCAAAACATAAAAAAGCTGGCTTAAAAGTACTCTTTTAGCCAGCTTTTCAACTTATTTATTTATGTCTCATTAACGGGAATAATAGAACGTCACGAATTGAAGGAGAGTTAGTTAATAACATAACTAATCTGTCTATACCAATTCCTAGACCTCCAGTTGGTGGCATACCATGCTCTAATGCTTCGATGTAATCATCATCCATCATATGAGCTTCGTCATTACCAAGTTCACGTTCTTTAAGCTGTGCTTCAAAACGTTCTTTTTGATCAATTGGATCGTTTAACTCTGTAAATGCATTAGCATGTTCACGTGCTACGATAAATAATTCAAAACGATCAGTAAAACGTGGATCTTCTGCGTTCTTTTTCGCTAGCGGTGAAATTTCAACTGGGTGGCCGTAAATGAAAGTTGGTTGAATTAACGTTTCTTCAACTTTTTGCTCAAAGAATTCGTTAATAATATGACCTACAGACATATTCGCATTAATTTCTACATTTTGTTCTTTAGCATATGCTCTTGCTTGTTCAACTGACATTTCAGGCCAGAAATCTACTCCACAAGCTTCTTTAATCGCGTCTACCATATGAAGTCTAGTCCATTTTGGCTCTAAGTTTACAGTGTACTCGCCATATGGAATAGTAGTAGTACCTAAAACTTCTTTAGCTATATGTGCAATTAGATTTTCAGTTAGCTCCATAATATCAGCATAGTCAGCATAAGCTTCATATAGCTCAATCATCGTAAATTCAGGGTTATGACGAGTAGAAATACCTTCATTACGGAATACACGACCGATTTCATAAACCTTTTCTAATCCACCAACGATTAATCGTTTTAAGTGTAGCTCAATAGCAATACGCATATATAATTCCATATCAAGCGCGTTATGATGTGTGATAAACGGTCTTGCAGAAGCTCCACCTGCAATTGCATGTAGCATAGGTGTTTCTACTTCTAAATAACCTTGGTCATCTAAATAGCGTCTCATAGATTGGATAATCTTGCTACGTGCAATAAAAGTCTGACGGCTATCCATATTCATTAAGTCTAAGTATCTTTGGCGGTAGCGTTGTTCAACGTCTTGTAGACCATGGAATTTATCAGGAAGTGGTAATAACGCTTTCGATAGGAAAGTATATTCTTTAACTTTAATAGATAATTCTCCTACATTTGTTTTAAATACCACACCAGAAACCCCAACAATATCACCTAAGTCAGTAATATCAAAGATTTCATATTGCTCTTCGCCTACAGCATCTTTACGTACATAGATTTGAACTTGTCCATTTAAATCTTGAACATGTGCAAATCCAGCTTTACCTTTTCCACGTTTAGTCATTACTCGACCTGCAAAAGATACAACAATTGCTTTTTCTTCTAATTCTTCTTTAGAAAATTGATCAAATTGTGCTAATAAATCATTTGATGAATGTGTGCGCACAAATTTTTTACCGAATGGATCGATACCTTTTCCTTCAAGTGTTTTTAATTTCTCCCTACGTATTAGGGCCTGATCATTTAATTCTTCGTGACTCATTTTCTCAACTCCACGCTATTTTAAGTATTTAAATACAATATGAATTTAATAGAAAAACTGCCAGTAATTCGATCTGGCAGTTTTGTTTACTATAACTTATTATATTTTGTCAAGCGAAACCTGTCAAACTTACAAAGCTTGGGCAGCTTCCATTTTTGTTTCAACTTCATTTACGTACGCCATTAATAGTTCAACCATTTGAGCACGAGTGCTAGCCTCGTTAATTTGGTTGCGTACTAATGCAGTACCTTTCAAGCCTTTTAAATACCAAGCTGCATGTTTTCTCATTTCCAATACAGCTACATGTTCATTTTTCAAATCAATTAATCGGTCTAAATGTAATAGACATACATCAATTTTTTCACGCGCGGCTGGTTCTGGCATTAATATACCAGATTCCAAATACTTAACTGTACGGTAAATCATCCATGGGTTTCCTAATGCAGCGCGACCGATCATTACACCATCGCAGCCAGTTTCATCTAACATACGTTTAGCATCCTGAGGAGTCTCTACATCACCATTACCGATTACAGGAATCGAAACCTGACTTTTAACCTCTTTAATCCAGCTCCAATCAGATTTTCCTTCGTACATTTGATAGCGTGTGCGACCATGAATGGCTACAGCTTTACCGCCCGCTGCTTCTACTGCTTTTGCATTGTCTACAACGTAAATGTGGTCGTCGTCCCAACCAAGACGCATTTTAACCGTAACTGGCTTACTTACATTCTGTGCTACAGCATAGACCATCTCATGAATCTTATCTGGGTCTAATAGCCATTTAGCTCCAGCGTCTACTTTTGTAATCTTTGGGACGGGACACCCCATGTTAATATCTATAATATCTGCATTCGTGTTTTCATCAACATACTTAGCAGCTTCAACTAGCGAAGACTTTTCGCCACCAAAAATTTGTAAGCTTAATGGCTTTTCTCGTTCATCCATATAAAGCATCTCTAACGTCCTTTTGTTATTGTTAAGAATTGCTTTATCACTTACCATTTCTGCGCATACTAAACCTGCACCAAACTCTTTTACAGTTAGACGAAAGGCTGAATTACAAACTCCGGCCATCGGCGCTAATACGACGGGATTTTTCATCTCGATGTCACCAATTTTAAGCACATCCCATCCTCCTTCTTACAATACTTTAACCATCTATATTGATAATTCCTCAACACTTACTTTTAACTGTTTTGCGCAATCATGCAAAAACTGTTCAGTTGGCATACGATTTCCTCGCTCTACTTCACCTAGTACCGAAACAGAAACGCCAAGATCTTTCGCAAAGCCTTCTTGGGTGTAACCTTTTAATTTTCTAAAAGCCCTAATCCGTCTCCCCCACTTTTCAGCTTCCATAATCGAACTCCTTTATCCTCTAAAAATTTAGTTTCAATCTCCAATGATTGGTTTATTTCGTTTAAAGGGATTAATACAAAGCTTCTTTCAAACATTCTAGGGTGCGGTATTCTTAGGTTCTCAACTTCTATATTCTCGTGATTAAAGAGTAAAATGTCAAGGTCTATAGTCCTAGGACCCCAACGCAATTCCCTTTTTCTACCAAGACTATTTTCGATTACTTGAGTAACATCAAGTAATTGTAGTGGAGTCAAATTGGTAGAAATTTTAATGACTAGATTTAAAAACGGATCTTGGTCTACGTAACCAACCGGGTCCGTTTCGTATATAGAAGATATTTGTTCTACTTGAATATCGGAATGCTCCACTAATTCCTTAATGGCCTTTGTAAGAAATCCTTCTCGATCGCCTATATTCGTTCCTAAACTTAAATACGACTCATTTTTCATATGCGACCTCTTGTTATCTCAACTGCTACGAAATCATAATGTCCTGGTATTGGCGGGTCTGGTTTTATCACTTTTACAGTACATTGTTGGATTAATTCGTATGTATTTAATATTTGTTTAGCAATTTCTTCAGCTACAGATTCAACCAAATCATAAGACTTACCTTGAACAACTTCCTCACATGTTTTAAATAAGTCTGCGTAACTTACTGAATACGCCAAATCATCTGTTTCTCCTGCTTTTTTTGTATCTAATTCGACAATTAAATCAACATTAAATCGTTGCCCCAATGTTTTCTCTTCTTTAAAGACACCATGGTATCCATAAAATTTCATACCAGTTACATAAATTTTATCCATTATTTACTCCAATCTTTAACATTGCATCCATCATTTTAGTCATACGAGAAATTGCTAGTACATCATGAACTCGTACAATTTCACATCCTTTCGTAATGCCTAAACAAACTGTTGCACCGGTTCCTTCCATCCGCTCATGCACATCCGTACCAAGAACTTCTCCAATAAACCTTTTTCGTGACGTACCAAGTAACACTGGATAATCCAATGCTTTGATTTGTTCCATCTGATTTAAAACTTCTAAATTTTGCTCAGCAGATTTCGCGAAACCGACACCAGGATCCAATATAATCATTTCATCCTTTACACCTGCGCGCTTTGCAATTTGAATACTTTCAACTAGATCACAGACAACATCACTCATCAAACTATAATAATTTTCGTCAGTTCGATTATGCATTAAGCAAATTGGAACATTGTATGCTGCCGCAACTTCTGCGATTTTAGGGTCTTTCTTCGCACCCCAAACATCATTAATGATTGTAGCTCCTGCTTCAACAGCTTGTTTAGCTACTTCAGATTTATATGTATCTATTGAAATCGGAACATTAATTTCCGTCGACAAAGCTTTAATAATAGGAACTACCCTTTTTAATTCTTCTTCCTCATCAACTATGGCAGCTCCAGGTCTTGTTGATTCTCCGCCAACATCAATAATTTTTGCTCCATCTGCAATTAATTTCTTTGCACGCTTTATCGCTAATTCAATTTCATTATATCGACCACCATCAGAAAAAGAGTCTGGTGTCATATTTAAAATACCCATCACAATCGTCTCATTCTGAATTGGTAATGAATAGTCTCCACAAATCAACGGTTTTGTTGCTCTTCTCAAGTTAGTTCACTTCTTTCCATTTCATTCATACTGAATAAAGAATTACGATAAGATTGATAATCTTTCTGCAAATCTCTAATGATACTACTTTCACTAACATTATAGAAACGCTCGCCAATTACTGTAACAGGAATAATTTCTTGAATCGAGTTTGAGATGAATATTTCATCCGCTTCGTTCAACTCTTGCTCTGTAAAATACCCTTCCTCAACTGAAACACCTTTTAATTTTGCCCAATGGATTACAAATTGCCTCGTTATACCATTCAATATTCCTGTATCAACATGTGGCGTGTATAGTTTATTTTGTTTAATAAAGAACAAATTTGAGACAATTCCTTCTGAAAGATAACCATCTTTATTTAAGAAAATTCCTTCTATGCTTGGTGAATTGCCGATTTCTTTTTTCCCAATAATATTATTTAAATAATGATGCGACTTTAAACGTTCTCTGCCCTCGGGAGAGTTTCGAGGGGTATTTAAAATTACCCCTTCCTTCTCCTCAATATTACTTTCATGCATCGGTTTAATAAAAATAATCGTATTTGGGTTTGTATAATTCCCCGTATATAGACCGATTTCTCCTGCTCCCGCTGAAACATTCAAACGGATATAAGCATCTTTTAATTCATTTAAATCCATTAACTTACTTAAAACTGATTGTATTTCCTCATCCGATTGATTCCATTCAATGCTTAAATTCGTTAGCGACTTCCTTAAGCGGTTTAAATGGTCAAACAATAAGAATGGATGTCCATTATAGATTCGAAATGTTTCAAATACACCTAGGCCATATAAAAAACCATGGTCATATGGAGAAATCTTTACTTCGTTGTCATTTAAGAATTCTCCATTATAATAAATTTTCATATTGTACTCCTAGAAGGTTTGTATGCATTTAGGAAGTTTCTAAGCATTTCTTTACCGAACTGCGACATAATTGATTCTGGATGAAACTGTACGCCTTCTATTGGTAATGACTTATGTTTTAAAGCCATAATCTCTCCTTCATTTGTCCATGCAGTTACTTCAAGCTCTTTAGGGAATGTCTCTTTCTTAACAATTAAAGAGTGGTATCTCGTCACATCAATCGGTGATGGTAAGTCACTAAATAACCCTAGACCTTCATGCGTAATCGCCGATGTTTTTCCGTGCATTAAGCGTTCAGCACGTACTACATCTCCTCCAAATACTTGAGCGATTGATTGGTGACCTAAACAAACACCTAAAATTGGTATTTTCCCAGCAAAGTGTTCAATTGCTTTTAAACTGATTCCAGCTTCATTCGGTGTACAAGGACCAGGTGAAATCATTAAGTAAGAAGGATTTAGCTCTTCAATTTCATCCAATGTAATTTCATCATTTCGCTTTACAAGTAACTCTTCTCCTAATTCACCTAGATATTGAACAAGATTATAGGTAAATGAATCATAGTTATCAATCATTAATATCATTTTACATTACCACCCAACTTAGCTTTTTCTTCACTTACTTTCTTAGCTGTCCATAAAGCTTGAGCTTTTTTTAGGCTTTCTAAATACTCGTGTTTCGGATTAGAATCGATTACGATACCAGCGCCTGCTTGTACATACGCTTGCTCGTCTTTTGTAATCATCGTTCGAATCGTAATATTTAGTTCCATATCACCAGTAAAGCCAATCCATCCAACTGACCCTGTATAAATACCGCGTTTAGTTGGTTCTAGTTCCTCGATGATTTCCATTGTGCGAATTTTAGGCGCCCCAGTAATTGTTCCGCCAGGGAATACCGCTTTTAATAAATCAAATGAATCTTTGTCCTTTTGCAATTTCCCTCTTACATTTGAAACAAGATGCATTACGTGTGAATATTTTTCAATAACTAATAATTCGTCTACTTCAACTGTTCCGTATTCACATACTCTACCTAAGTCATTACGCTCTAAATCAACTAGCATAATATGCTCAGCTTGTTCTTTTTCATTTGAACGTAATTCTTCCATTAACTGTTGCTCTTCTTCAATTGTATTACCACGTGATCTAGTACCCGCAATCGGCCTTGTCCAAACTTCTTGATCACGCTTTGCGACTAATAACTCAGGTGAGCAACTTACGATTTGAAAATCCTCAAAGTCTAAATACGACATATATGGTGATGGGTTAATCTCTCTAAGCTGTTCATAAATATAAAGAGGATCTGTAACCAATGTCTCAGACTGCAGTACAGATAAATTCACTTGGAATACATCCCCTGCACTGATATATTCTTTTACATTTCCAACTGCATCTGTAAATTTTTGTTCGGACATGTAAATTGTTTTTTCCACTTCCGTTTTCGAAGTTTGTTTAGTTATATCTATATTTTCCACTTCATTTATGAAGAATTCTTCAAGTGACTCTAAACGTCCCTGTGCTTTTTGTGCATTTTCCGATTCATCTAATACGATAAAATATAGTTCATTTTTTTGATGGTCAAAAATAATTACTTCATGAAAAATTAAAAGATAAACATCTGGTATGTTATATACATCTTCGGCTAACGATGGTAATTCCTCAATATAGTGATTACAATCATATGTGAAATAACCAATTGCCCCGCCTTGAAATGGTGGTAGGTCATCTCTTTTTTCCACTGTGTAATTAGATAAATACTTTTTAGCTAAGTCGATTGGATTTCCTGTATATTCGACTTTCCCTTTTTCTTCTTCTATCATTAATTTATTATTCTTACCGTATAACTTCGCAACAGGATTTGATGCCATGATTGAATATTGCCCATCTCGACCGCTTTCAAGTAGTACGGCATTCTTTTTCTCTTTAGCCGTTTCTACAAAGTGTTTAAAGAAAGGTGTTGTATAATTGATTACTTTTGAAAAGATTTCATAATTCACGTAAATATCCCCCTCTGATAGCGCTTCTTTTTTCATTTTACACAAAAAATAAGAACTATACATCAAAGCATTTTATGGAAAAACAAAAAATCCCTTGCACAAAGCAAAGGGATTTTAAAAAATGATCGTATTATTTATTCAAATTGAAATAAAGCTGTACTTAAATAACGTTCCCCATTACTCGGAATAATCGCAAGTACCTTTTTACCTTTTCCAAGTTTTTTAGCAGCTTGCAGCGCAGCACTAATTGCAGCACCTGATGATATTCCTACAAGTAACCCTTCTGCTTTTGCTACATTTCTAGCTGTCTCCATTGCATCATCATTATTAATTTGAATAATTTCATCATAAATTTCAGTATCAAGAGTTTCAGGAATAAATCCTGCTCCGATACCTTGAATTTTATGAGGACCTGGTTTACCTCCAGATAGTACAGGAGAATCTACAGGCTCAACAGCAATAATTTTAATGCCAGGATAAGCTTCTTTTAAAACAGATCCTGCACCAGAGATCGTTCCTCCAGTACCAACACCTGAAATAAACGCATCAAGCTGATCGCCCATTTGTTCAACGATTTCTGGACCAGTTGTTAAACGGTGAACTTCTGGGTTTGCAGCATTATTAAATTGTTGTGGAACGAAGTAGCCATTTTCTTTTGCTAGTTCGTCTGCTTTACGAATCGCTCCACCCATTCCTTCAGGTCCGGGGGTTAACACTAGTTCGGCACCGTAAGCACGTAAAAGATTTCTTCTTTCAATACTCATTGTTTCAGGCATTACTAGTATTGATTTATATCCTTTTGCAGCTGCTACCATCGCTAAACCAATTCCAGTGTTTCCACTAGTTGGTTCGATAATTGTATCGCCAGGTTTAATTAAACCCTTTTTCTCAGAATCCTCAATCATAGCAAGAGCAATACGATCTTTAACACTACTACCAGGATTCATAAACTCTAATTTTAAGTAAACATCCGCGCTGTTTTCATCTACTAATCTGTTAAGTTTAACGATTGGAGTTCTACCGATTAATTCGTATACTGAATTTGCAACTTTCATTTCATCCACTCCTAATTCCTAGTATATTGACCTGTTTAATATACATTATGTTAAAAACAAAAGAATCTGTCAATTACTTTCTTCTATACATAACTTGTATGAATATCATCATTAATTATGAAAAGAAAGTTCGACAAATTCTTCGTTCTTCACCTACAATTGGTTAATTAATCCTTGTAGTTGCTCGCCAGTGAAGTGATAAGGCTCATTACAAAAATGACACTTAACTTCTGCCTCTCCGTCCTCTTCTAGCATTAATTGTAATTCATGTTTTCCTACACTTAAAAGAGCACCTTCAATTCTTTCTCTTGAACATTGGCATTGGAATTTAACATCCATTGTCTCCAATACTTTAACTTCTTCCTTCCCTAATACTTCATATAGTATTTCTTCCGGAGAAAGCCCCTCTTCAATTAGTGTAGACACTGGTTTAATTGATTTTAATCGGTTTTCTATCTTTGTGATACATTCATCACTAGCACCTGGTAGGATTTGAATAATAAACCCACCACTTGCTAAAATTGTATGATCTGGATTTACTAATACACCTACACTTACAGATGAAGGAGTTTGTTCAGATACAGCAAAATAATAAGTAAAGTCTTCACCAAGTTCACCTGACACAATCGGCACTGCCCCTGTAAATGGCTCTCTCATACCAATATCTTTAGCAACAGAGATTGTACCTACAGTACCAACAGCTTTAGCAACGTCAATTTTTCCGTGTTTGTTACGTTCGGATTGAACATGAGGATTCAATACGAATCCACGTACTTCACCTTTTGCATTACTGTCAGCAAGAATATAGCCAAGGGGGCCATTCCCCTCAACCTTTAATGTTAATTTTTCCTCACCCTTTAACATTGCACCCATCATCGCGGCAGCCGTTAGGGTACGACCTAGTGCAGCCGAAGCATCTTTCCACGTATCATGACGCTCCTGAGCTTCTCTTACGATATTAGTTGATCTCACACTATATGCACGGACTTCACCGTTAAAAGCTAATGCTTTTACTAAATAATCCTTCATGATATACCCCTTTTTAAGAATTTCGTTTATATATTAAATGCAGACCTTTTAACGTTAGATACGGGTCCATTATATCAATAATATCTGATTCCTTAGATATTAATGATGCTAGGCCACCTGTCGCTATAACAGTAGGTTCTACTTTCGCTTGAGCTTTCATTCGTTTTACTATACCTTCAACTTGTCCTACGTAACCATAAAGAATTCCTACTTGCATTGCCTCTACAGTTGTACGTCCTACAATATTAGACGGTCTCGAAAGTTCAATACGAGGTAATTTTGAAGCCTTTGTATAAAGTGCCTCTGTTGAAATATTAATCCCTGGTGCTATGGCACCGCCGATATAATTTTTATTTTCATCTATATAACAATATGTAGTAGCCGTTCCAAAGTCTACAATGATAAGCGGACTTCCGTATTGCGCTATACCAGCAACCGCATTAACAATTCGGTCAGCTCCTACTTCTTTCGGATTATCATACTTTATGTTTAAACCTGTTTTTATACCAGGACCTACGATTAGTGGTTTTTGTTTGAAATACTTCGTAGCCATTCTCTCCAATGAAAACATAATTGGTGGAACAACTGATGAAATAATGACTGCATGAAACTCATCGAATTCGATCCCTGCATATTCAAGTAAGGAACCAATCATCATACCATACTCATCTTCTGTTTTATATCGGTTCGTTTCAATTCTCCAGTGATGTATTAACTCATCTTCTTGGTAAACACCTAAAACGGTATTTGTATTACCTACATCGATTACAAATAACATAATCCATCGTCTCTCCATTTCGAAAATTAAACTTTTTATATTTTTAGTTTCAAGTACATTTTTTATCACTATAAAAATAATGATAACACAAGTTGTTCGTAGTTTAAAAATAGATGACTCCTATTTCAGAGCTGGATTAATGAAAGCCTGAAATGAAATCGAAAGAGCTTTTATAACGCTATTAATACCGATAAACAAAAGAAAGAGTGTCTTGGAAGACACTCTTTACTATTATTCAGTGATTTTCGGTTCAGCTGGTTGATCATCTTTTTTAGAGATGTTGACCTTAATCTCATCATTTGAAGTTGGAGATGGAGGAAGTGTACCTTGGTTCCAAAGACTATTAATTCCTTTTGCATCTAATGTTTCAACTTCTAATAATGTGTTTGCAAGCAGATCCAGTTTATCGCGGTTTTCCTTGATAATATCCGTCGCTTTTGCATAACACTCTTTAATAATTGTTTGGATTTCCACATCGATTTCATAAGCAATCTTATCACTGTAATTTTGCTCATTGTTAAAGTCTCTACCAAGGAATACATTTCCACCTTGAGATTGACCAAATTGAAGTGGACCTAATTTATCACTCATACCAAACTCTGTAACCATTCGGCGAGCAATACCTGTCGCACGTTGGAAGTCGTTATGAGCTCCAGTGCTTACTTCACCAAATACTACTTCTTCAGCTACACGTCCACCAAGTAGACCTGCAATTTTATCAAGTAATTCTGGTTTCGTCATAAAGTATCGATCTTCTTTTGGAAGCATAACAGCATATCCGCCAGCTTGACCACGAGGTACGATTGTAACTTTGTGCACCACTTCAGCATCGTCTAATACTTGGCCTATAACCACGTGGCCAGCTTCATGGAATGCAACAATTTTACGCTCTTTTTCAGATATAACTTTATTTTTCTTAGCAGGACCAGCAATTACACGATCCGTTGCTTCATCAATATCAAGCATATCGATTTTCTTTTTATCACGACGAGCAGCTACTAATGCCGCTTCGTTTAATAAATTCTCTAAGTCTGCACCAGAGAATCCAGGTGTTCTTTGAGCAATAGCCTTCAAGTCTACCTCTGGAGACAATGGTTTATTTCTTGAATGAACTTTTAATACCGCTTCACGTCCGATTACATCAGGGCGATCAACAGTGATTTGTCGGTCAAAACGACCTGGACGTAATAACGCTGGGTCTAATACATCAGCACGGTTTGTTGCTGCGATGATAATAATACCTTCGTTAGCACCGAAACCATCCATTTCAACAAGTAATTGGTTTAATGTTTGTTCACGCTCATCGTGACCTCCACCTAAACCAGCACCACGTTGACGACCTACAGCATCGATTTCATCTATAAATATGATACATGGAGCGTTTTTCTTCGCATTTTCGAATAAATCACGAACACGAGAAGCACCAACCCCAACAAACATTTCAACGAAATCAGAACCACTGATTGAGAAGAATGGAACTCCAGCTTCCCCAGCAACAGCTCTTGCTAATAATGTTTTACCTGTTCCAGGAGGTCCTACTAAAAGTACCCCTTTAGGTATTCTTGCACCTAACTCAGCAAATTTACGAGGATCTTTTAAGAACTCTACAACTTCAACAAGTTCTTGTTTCTCTTCATCTGCACCTGCAACATCTTTAAATCGTACTTTCTTTTTCTCATCATTATAAAGACGAGCTTTGCTCTTCCCAAAGTTCATAACACGGCTTCCGCCACCTTGTGCTTGATTCATTAAGAAGAAGAATAGAATGAAAATAATAACAAATGGAATGAGTGAAGTGAAGATTTGCACCCATGCACTTGTCGTTTCAGCTGGATCCCAATTAGCCTTGATTTTATAGTCAGCAACCGCTTTGTTAACTATTTTTGTCGTTTCGTCACTAATTGGTACTTGAGTTTGGAAAGATTCGCCTTTTTTTACATCTGTAAAGTGACCTCTTACTATGTACACTCCATTTTTAGGTTGGATAGATGTTAAGCTGCTAACATCTCCACTTTGTAACTTAGTATAAAATGTATCGTAACTTACTTTCTTAACTTGAGATTCTGGCCCATTGAAATATGTAACAACACCGATCACAACTAAGAAGATTAATATGTAAAAGACTGTATTACGGAAAATTCGATTCAATTCCAAACCTCCTCTCTTTCGATTTAATTACTTTATATAGTAGCATAGTTATACTATGTAAACAAACGAATAAAACTTGACTTATTTCGTGTATACCTCAGGCTTTAAAACGCCAACATACGGCAGATTTCGATAACGTTCAATATAATCTAAACCATATCCTACTACGAAAGCATCAGGTACTTCGAAGCCAACTAAATCAGCCTCAATATTTGCTTTACGTCCACTTGGCTTATCTAATAAAGTTACGATTTTAACTGTATTAGCTTTTCGATGTTTAAATAGTTCAACTAAATAGTTTAAAGTAAGACCGCTATCAATAATATCTTCTAGAATGATGACATCTCTTCCTTCTACAGAAGTATTTAAATCTTTCACAATTTTAACTTCACCAGAAGAAACTGTGCTATGTCCATAACTAGAAACATCCATAAAATCAATTTCGATATATGTATCAATATGCTTGATCAGATCAGACATGAACGGAAGAGCTCCTTTTAAAACACCTACTACTAATGGAAAGCGTTCTTTGTACTCTTCTGTTAGTACTGCGCCTAATTCTATTACCTTTTGTTGAATTGCCTCTTCACTTACTAATACTTGTTGAATGTCTTGTTTCATCTTTTCCTCCTAGAAACTCTTAGAAACCACCTGTATTGCAATGAGTGACTCATCTGTCGAAAAATTTCTTTCATATACAGATTTTTTTACGAAAGGTACCCATAATATATTATTTTGACTATCCGTAATTATTGGCCATTCATCACGTAATGATTGTTTCATTTTTTCATCAATAAATATATCTTTTAACTTTTTTGACCCATTCATACCCTTTAATGACATTCGATCACCATTCTTTCGATTCCGAACAACGAGTGGAAAAGAAACATCCTTGGCAGAACAAATAAACGTGTCGTTTTTTGGTTCAAGACATTGATTGTTTAATTCAACTTTTATCGAAAAACCATTTGGTAGTTCATATACACCTGGCTCATTAATAGAAATAGTATAATACTTCACATTCACTTGCTCGAATGTAAATGTGCATTCATTGTATGAGCGTTTGACAAAAAGTCCTTCAGGTAAATGCTGTTCCCATGTGGATTTCTCATTTTGTAATAAAGTCAGAATTGAATTAAGATGCCCTTGTGTCAAGCCTTCAGGTATAGATAGGTAGACATATTCTAATATTAGTTGAATACATCTTCTTTGTAAAGATATAGGCACATTTAAAAACTGTTTAACATCAATCGTGACTGCTTGTTTTTGTTTATGTTTTATAACTGTATTCATTGCATCTTCAGTTAATTCCATTAAATATAGTTCATCTTCTATCTGTTGTCTACTAAAGTGTTGGAATCGCTTATGTGCAGTTGGATTTTCTTCAAATATAAAAGGTAATAGATGATGTCTAAATCTGTTTCTAGTGTATACGTCTTTCTCGTTACTTGGATCTTGTCTTGGAATTATATTTTTTTCGTGACAATATGTAATTAAGTCGTGCTTCCTCAGTTCTAAAAATGGACGAATAATTTCACCAGTACTAAACGCCCGTTTTTCTCTAATTCCCGCGTAGCCCATCGGTGAGCTACCTCTTACTAATCGCATTAAAATTGTTTCGACTTGGTCCTCTCCATGATGTCCGAGTGCTAAATAGTCCGCTTCGTATTTCACCATAATCTCTTCAAAAAAACGATATCGACATTCCCTCGCTGCTAATTGGCTACTTAATCCCGTTTCTTCGATATACTGATTTACATTTATGCTCTTACCTTCAAAATGTACGTTATTCAAAATACACCAATTCTTGACGAATTCCATATCATCTAGAGACTCTTGTCCTCTAAACATATGATCTACATGTGTAAGAATAATTGTAAAATCGTATTCATCTCTGACTGATAAAAAAGCATGAGCCAACGCCATTGAGTCTGGGCCCCCGGAAACACCAATGACAATTTTACCGCTACTAATAATATTATTTTTCTTTATAAATTCCTTTAATTGATTAATTACCATTTACCCATACTCCTAAATGAAAGTATAATTCATATCTATATGTTAACATTCCCATCCATGGAGTACTATGATTTAAAGCTGATAATAAAAATATAAAACATATGCTAGTCCCATTAATAATAGAATTGTAGATGTTTCGAACCAATGACTTCTTTTTTTCTTTTTCTTCACGTACACACTGTTCGCCGATCTTGACTGAGTTGATTGGTTAGGCATTTGATTCTGATTTTTTGATTGCGTAGTTTGATTTGCTGCTTGGTTATGTTTTTTGGAGTGCCTTGATTGATTTGCTGCTTGGTTTTGCTGTTTTGACTGTCTCGTTTGGTTGACCGAGTTGTTTTGTGCTGCTGTAGCTTGTTGCGCTTTATTTTTCTTTTTTGTAGCATTTATCTTTTGTTCATACATCAGCAGCGCCTGTTTCATTGCGTTTGCACTGACATACTCGCCTTTTAACCCTCTCATCAGAAACTCTTTATATGGAGTAAGGGCCTGTGTTTGATCGATCACCTGTTCAATTTGCTTTATGCCTTGGCCGTTCTTTAGAAACTGTTTTTTACAATGCAGGTGAATAAAAATCATTGTCACAGCAAATAAGTCATAGGAGATTTCTGCTTTTCTAGTTCCTAACCCCCAGTAACCACGATCAAAGAACTCAGTAAACTCTTTAACCGCTCGTCCGATTTGGGTAACTCCTCCAAAGTCAATCCACTGGATTCTATTTGGTTCTTTCGTTACTAGAAGATTATCAGTTTTTAAATCCCCAAATATATACCCCTTATGGTGCAATTTATCTAATAGAGATAGCACTTGAATGATAAATATACTACTCCACTCAATTCCATTTCTCTCTATAAATTTTGGTAAACTAACTCCATTTACGTACTCCATTACATAAAAGTAGTAGCATTCTCTTGATACAGAATCTACATAATCGTCTACATCGATAAAAGAAGGCCCAAGGAAAGTATCCTGGACCTGTGTGATTTTTTTTAGTACATTCACTTCATTCGTAATATTAGTGGAATCCTTACTCAGCTTAAGGGCAACATTGCCATTTTTCCCAGAAGCAAGATAAACTGTACCATTAGCGCCATTTCCAAGTAAACTTTTAATTTCGTATTGGTTATTATTCCACTTTCCAGTAATGAGAGTCCCAGGTGCTAGACTAATCTGCCCATTCAATTGATTGTTCATCATCACCATTATTACCTCTATCATAATTTTGTTCGTTAAAATAATTCAATGCTTCGCGAATCGCAGGACCAGTTGGAGTCATACCACCCATTGTTAATTTAGGAAAGATCGTGTTGAGCTTTTCTAATTTAGGTGTCCAGTCTAACAACTTGTCAACATCGTCACGTTTCCCGGGAAATATAAATAACGAGTAGGCATTTTCGCCTGTTCTAGAGTTTAAACTAATTTGCAGATCAAATAATGATTCTTTAACAGTCTCTAGCTTATCTTTCATACTAGCACTCGTATCTACTAAAATAATAACTTCTAAACCTACAGTTTCTCCAATATCCTCTACAACCTCATAAACTTCTTCTCGCTTTGAAGGAGGTAGTGATTCAATTGAATTACTTGAGCCTAAAATTTGCTTTAATTCCTTATTAACAAACCCTTGAATTGTTTGTGTCATTGCTTTTCTAGTAACCATTTGAACAGTTTGTGAGAGTTGTTTCGTATAAACAACCTGACTAATTCCTCCACCTGCTCTAGCAATTTCTTCAATTTCCTTCAATCCATCGCCATTTTGGACATTTTCATCTAAAATTCCGATTACATTGACAGTGATACCATATTCTTGCGCCAAGCTTGAAACAGCTAGTGGATCTTCACCATGATTTGAATAACCATCTGTAATTAATAAAATTTGCTTTAATTTTCCCTTATACATACTAAAATCCCCTCCGCATAAAAGTTGTTACCATTTTGTCCAAATACGGGAGGGGATAAACCTTTATTTAATTTATTTTACTAAGCCATCGCACTATATGATGCAATTGATGACCACTCAGGCATATTTCGCTTTACAACAGCAACTACGACTGTCATATCATCATTAATATCGCCTGTATTTGATCGAATTACCTCTTCAAGTAATAACTCTGCTACTGCTTGCGGATCATCTGTTTCAAGTTCACTAATTTTACGTTTCATCCACATTTCATAGTTTTCGACGTGTCTAGGACCTTCAAAAATTCCATCACTCATCATAATCAATAAATCACCAGCTTTAAGTTGCTCACTTACAACTTCTACGTCAAATTCATCAATGATGCCGATTGGTAAATTACTGCCTTCTATTTTTATAACTTGCTTTCCTCGTTTAACAAAACTTGGCGAAGAGCCAATTTTTAAGAATTTCGCTGAGGCATCATGTAAATCTACCATTGCCAAATCTAGCGTAGCAAATACCTCTTCAGTAGTACGTAAGGAAAGGATCGAATTAATAGATTTAATTGCGACAGTTTCCTCTATGCCTGAATTTAATATCTTTTGAAGTAGTTTTAATGTCTCATTACTTTCAATATGAGCACGCTCACCATTACCCATTCCATCACTAATTGCGATGGCCTGTTTCCCTGCTCCTACATCCATTATTTTAAAAGCATCACCAGATATAAATCCTCCACCTTTAGCTGCTGTTGCTACTCCGGTCTCAATAACAAATGCCTTATCGGAACCAAATGTAACTAAGTAATTCCCTCCGTTCGGAATTGTTGCTGATTCTTCTTTTAAAACGACAATTGTCTCCTTTAAAATATCAGATAGTATTGGCGCAATTAACTTTTGACACTCTCCATATTCATTTTCAAAAGGAATTAAAATATCAATATCAATGTTTCCTTGTTCTAGGTTATAGATTTCAACTTGGCTAACATCAATACCAAAGTTTAATAAAGCCTGTAGAATTTGATCCTCTTGCAATTGATGATTCTCTTTTTCTCGTTGAATCTCTTTTGCAAAATCAACCATTACTTTCGATACCCCACGCAATTGCTCTGCTACTAATCTTCTGCTCTCCTGAACTTGTTTTTTTAGCCTTTGGTTTGCACGGAAATAGAAAACCTCTTGCTTCATTAAATCCGCCATTTTAGAGGAACGCTGGCAATATTTTTCCCATTCTCTCATAAATTGACCGTTCTTAATAAGCTGATCCTTTTCTACTAAATGCATCATATTCTCCATGTATTGATATGTTCGGTCTCCATTATTAGACCAACAATGATCTTTTTTCATACAACTACTACAGCATTTATTGGAAATGCTACAAATAAATAGTTCTTCATCAGTCAATTCGTCCTCAATTTGTGCAAATTGACTAGGCTGTGAAAAGCTCGCAGACAATGCTTCAAACACATTTGAGAATTGTGTAATACGATTAGCAGTCAAATCTCTGATTTTACGCAAATATTGCTGCTGATCTGTAGAATGCTCCTCTGTTCCCGGGACTAGTTTAGCTAATTGCTTTAATAGGAAAGATGGCGTTAGTAAGAATAATACAATCGCAATGACAGATTCAATAATTGAAAAGATAATATCAGACTGCTTTTCTGCATAGAAACTTATTAAGCATGTCCCAATTAATAGTCCAGCCGCTGCACCTAATCTCTTACCTTCTTTTAATAAGCCTCCTAGCAATCCAGAGAATGCTAATAAGCTCATTTGGTATAAGCTTGAAACACTCGCTAGACTTAATATTAGGCCCGTTACAACTCCTACTGTACACCCTACCGTTCCTCCCGCTACGAAGGCAAATAGTAAAACAATATATCTAGTAACGATATGCTGAATTGATAAATCTTGAATATACCAGTCAGTTGTCCCCGTCACAACTGAAGCTAAAAGAATAACTAAACACACGATTTCTTCAACACCTAAAAGCTGTTTTCTCTTAGGAATCGCTAGTAAAGGTACACTTTGGAAAAAAATCATTGTTAGGATAAAACTTAATCCTGCTTCCACAGAAGCCATTAATACATCATACATTAGTACTTCTTGTTGGAAAGCATATGCGATTAATAAGTGACTAATAAATACTGATAAAAATACTTGAAAAGGTACTAGACCTATATAATGTCGTTTAACTCTAGCAAAGAATATATTGAGGATAAAAAATAAGATAACAGTGGCAAAAGCATAACTAACCGTTTCAATCGACACCGTTAGTGAACCAACCATAAGAGCGACAAACGCTACTCCCGTCCGTTCTCTTTTCATCATATAAACAGAAGCAAAAAACGGTAAGACAAACGGAAGAATATGCGATAAGATCAACGCTCTCCCTAATAAAAATCCCGTTAAAAAGATTAGAAGACCCCAATCAAAAAATGCTTTTTCTAGTTTAGTCTTGATTGATTTAGAAGATTGCCGAAAAACTGATTGAAACCCGTTAGTAGGGACCAAGCTAGCCGAAGAATTTGAAGATCCTCTTTCCAGTTTCGTCATATTTCCACCTCATCCGATTTGGTTTATTGAACATATTTTAACTTGTCCATTTGAAGGAATATGTCAAAATGACAAAGGTAAAAAAAAGTTTTCTTCGACGGAAAAAGCTTTTACGTACAACTGTTTTACAAAATATGAGTAAAGCTAGCAGCATAATTTCTCTAATAGGGTAAAAGAAACGCAATTATTAAATTTTATGTCAATCGAAATGTGGGATAGAAAGGTTTAAGAGCGAAAGTGGCAGTTTTTAAGAACTAGTAAGGTCAGGATTAAAAATCAGGTTAAGGGCGGGAATAGATTTAAATAGTTTAGATCTGGAAAGATTAATTGATTTGAGATTCTTTTTTAGAAGTTAAGTGGGAGTGAAAAGAAAAAAACGCCTAGCCTCTTTTAAAGAGACCAGGCGTTTTTGATGATGACCCGTACGGGACTCGAACCCGTGTTACCGCCGTGAAAGGGCGGTGTCTTAACCGCTTGACCAACGGGCCGTCAAAGGGAATGGTAGCGGCGGAGGGAGTCGAACCCCCGACCTCACGGGTATGAACCGTACGCTCTAGCCAGCTGAGCTACACCGCCATTATCTTTAAACGACAAGATTTATCTTACCATGGTACCAATTGACCGTCAACAGTTTTTTCATATTTTATTTTATAGTTTTTTTCATACAAAAAACGCACCCATTAAGAGTGCGTGTTCTATATAAGCATTTATGTCCAAGCAAGGTAGTAAATTAACCTCGACGAGCTCCACGGCCACCACGCTTAGATTCTGTGTTGCGTTTTAAAGAAGCTAGACGATCTTCACTGTCTTTTAAAAATTTACTCATTTTTTGATCAAATGTTTCTTTGACTGGACGTTGATCTGAACGGTTTTGACTTCTACCACGATTTCCACCATTGTTTCCTCCATATGAAGGTCTGCTAGTGCGAGGTCTTTGCTCACGTTCTCCCTCTTTAACCGGTGGACGTTCTTTTGCTTTTTTAATTGAAAGGCCGATTTTACCGTCTTTCTCAACATTGATTACTTTTACTTCGACTTCATCGCCAACTTTTAAATGTTCGTTAATATCTTTAACATAGTTGTCAGCTACTTCACTAATGTGAACAAGTCCAGTTACTCCTTCTGGTAGCTCTACAAAAGCACCAAAATTTGTAATACCTGTAACTTTCCCACTAACTTTGCTGCCTACCTCAATTGACATAAAAAAAATGCTCCTCCTTAAAATGTTTAACTGGATTTACTATATTATATAAAATTATAAAAACAAGTGTCAATGAAACGATAATTACTTAATATTTGGGAAAATTATTTCTCCTTTTTTAGAAAAAAATAAGTTTTTCCTAGCAAGCTCAATAATATATTGATCATCGTTCAATTGGTCAATCATACGTTTTGAATCTTCTACCGTATCTTTTGTTTTCTTTAAATCAGCCTTTGCTAGTTTTAATTGCTTTACTTTAGAAGAATAAACGTGCTGCTGCGCTACGTAGTGAGATTGTAATAAAAAGTATACTGGCACTGTTAAAAAACAAAATAATGACATACGTATTAAAAACTTTTTAAAACTTCTTCTCTTAGGTTTCATCCCCTGTTCTTCAACTAAAGTAATATTTTGTTTATCCTGAACTTGTCTACTTAGGTCCAACTGTCTCGCATGTTCCACCTATCTCTTCCTCCTATCTAAAAAATCTTTTACTTTTTTAATAGTAGTAAGGAAGATATTCTTGAATTTTCCGAAAACTCCTTTAAATTGTATTAAATAGTTTTTGACTCGTTTTGGCACAAAAAACCAACATACTCTGCCGAAAAACAAAAGAATAGATAAGACAACGTTGTAAAGTAATCGGATCAGTCGAATAAGGAGACCATAAATAAACAAAAGTATCACGATTATTAACTGAATAATACCCTTTATAGGTTTAAAAATAAATATTATGATTAATTTTACTATAATGCGGTAGATTCTAATAACTAGTTGAATAATAAATTCTAAAACTTTTTTATAAATAGTTCGCAGTAGACTTTGGTATGCTGCATAACCGCATAGTAGAGCTAACAGGAGATAAAACCTTAGTGCACCTTCGTTAACTAAGTATAAAACATAAAAAACTAGTAGAGCCTGAAATACCCAAAATAAAATATCGGTAGCGAACACGATCAGTCGATTACGAGTACCTCGATATAAAAAACGATGGTATGTATCTAGTGCCATACCAAGATAAGCACCCATACCGACCATCGCTATCATTGAGTAGAACTGAACGTTTAAGCTCATTTAAATAGCTTGCTAAAGATCCCTTTAGCTTTCCCTGAGTTGTACTCGTCAATATAACAAAGTTCATTAATTTTTCCCTTTATAGCTACATGACCTTTTTCTACATCGAGGTTTTTCATTTGTAAATTATGACCTTTAATATGCAAAAAGCCTAAAGCTGTTTCTAAAAGGAATTCTTCACTATCAAAGCTCTCTACCTGCTTAACTCCAGTGATTTCAAGATATCTTCTACTTTTTAAGGACAAATCCTGCTCGATTATTTGGTTTGTATTTTTCGCATTTAAGTCATACGGATTATTCATACTAGTCCCTCCATTTACATAAACTGTATCGCTTTACAACAAGTTCTTAATACAGTGTTATTTGTAAAAGTATATGAAGGGACAACTTTTTTAGAACAAGCTATCTGACAGTTTTTCCTCGCTTATGATTGTATACATTGCATCTGCTTCTTCTTTTCGTACAGTTTCCTTAAGTAGATTGATCTTTGCCGTCACAATTTTCTGCCCGAAGCGAATTTTTAATTCATCATTTACTTTTACTTCTGTAGATGCTTTTGCTACCGTTCCATTTATTGTTATTCTTCCTTGATCAGCCACTTCTTTAGCAAGTGTTCGACGCTTAATAATTCTCGATACTTTTAAAAATTTATCAAGTCTCATATTTTATTCTCCTTAATCCTCATTGATCATTCGAATTTTTTAGCTTCATTCCATATCTCATCCATTTCTTCTAGAGATACGTCTGAAAAGGTTTTATTAATTTCATTAAGTCTTGTTTCAATATATTGAAAACGTTTAGTAAATTTCATATTCGTTTTTAAGATTGCTTCTTCAGGGTTTACATCAATAAAACGAGCTAAATTAACAATACTAAATAATAAATCACCTAGTTCTGCTTCAATTTTAGACTGGTCTTTTGATTCAATTGCATCAAGAACTTCAGTTAGTTCTTCTCTAACTTTATCCACCACCGGAGGTAATTCTTTCCAATCAAATCCCACTTTTGCCGCTTTTCTTTGAAGTTTTTCTGCTTTTAATAATCCAGAAAGTTCCTTTGGAATTCCTGAAAGAACAGATTCAACCACATGGCCCTTTTCAGCTTGCTTTAATTCCTGCCAATTTTTTAATACTTCCTCTTCATTATTAACATGAACAGTTGAAAAGACATGAGGGTGACGATAAATCAGCTTACTCACTAACACTTGGATAACATCTTGAATAGAGAAATAACCTTCATCTTCTCCTATTTGAGCGTGTAACATCACTTGAAGTAAAACATCACCAAGTTCTTCAATAATATGATCGTCATCCTCTTCGTCAATTGCTTCAATCAGCTCATACGCCTCTTCTAATAGGTATTTCTTTAATGATACATGTGTTTGCTTCTGATCCCATGGACAACCGTCAGGGCCTCTTAAAGTAGCAATAACAGAGCGAAGAGTCTCAAATTGGTGATATAGATCCTCTTCATTTTTAACAGGCGGTACATACACACTTGTCATGTTATTGATAGTCGTATTGCGATCCATCTCATATAAAGGCACTCTACTTATTAGCTCATCTGCGCTACCCGCTGCTGTCACAATTACCACTTCATAATCATCAGGAAGCTGCTCCATTAATTTTAATTTCGTATGTGAAGCAGTCATTTGGTCGTAAACTTGGCATATGATCAAATGCTGCCTAAATGTAATTTGCTCTTGCTCTAAATCTGTTGCATCCACAAACTGGAATCCTTCGATAGGATCAATTTTCAAGCTAGTAAACATCGCATCTAAAAAGCTCTGTCCACCTTTAATATCTAGCTGGATAGTGCCCTTATCCGCAAGTTCGATTAATAGCTGAACCGTTTTTTCCGCTACAAGGGGATGTCCTGGTACCGCGTATGTAATGGATTCCGCTTCAGAAGCTTTCACTAACGCCTGTACAATTTCTTGGTAGACTTCTTCAAAACGATCGTGTTTTTCATATATTTCGTCAAATGATTGAAAAGTTAGACCTTCTTTTTCTAATTCGCTTATAACAGGGTGGTCTTTTGTACGTAAATAAAGATTGTCAGTTTTTTGTAACACTTTATAAATTCCAAATGGAAGCTGATTAAGGTCTCCTGCTCCTAAACCTAAAACTGTAATCTTGTTCATTTTCCTCCTCCTGTTCTTTTAAGAGAGCCACTTTAATAATTTTTCACTTTTAACTAATGAGCTTAGCTCTTCTACTGTAAATAACTTAATTTTAATTAAAACAATTCCAAATGCCATTGCTCCTACAACCGCTGATGATAATGCCTCCACTAACATTCTTAAACGAAGTGGGTTGATAAACATTGCATACTTTTCAAAAACATGCTCATATCCATATACACAGCCATACATAACTGCTAGGGCAACTAGTAATTTCGCAATAAACGTAAAGCCAAAAAATGTTGTTTTCGACAATTTATAAATATAAGCCAAATTCAATATCGTAACGATAATTAGAGCAATCACCGTTGAATAGGCTGCCCCTTTTGATCCTATTTGCTCCATTAAAATAACATTACCAACAAATTTCACACAACCACCTGCTAACACATTTAAAGCAGGAATTAAACTTTTGCCTAACCCTTGTGCTATTGAAGATGTCGTAATGGATACCCCGGCGAAGAAAATCGATGCACATAAAACCGTTAGGACATCTGTGCCTAAATCATTTCGATAAAGCATGATATTCGTCGGATGGATAATCGAAATTAGACCGATTGTTGCAGCAGCTCCTACTACAATACTCACCCTAATGGCACCTGAAATACGATTATTTATAGAATTATGTTCTTTACGAACTAATTCACTAGATAAATAAGGAATTAAGGCAAGCGAAAAGGATGAAGCAATGACAGAACCTAATTGAATTAATGGAAATCCACGGTCATAAATACCCTTCACAAGTTTAGCACCTTCAACATGATACCCATATTGTACTAATAAAGGGTAAAAAGAGATTGAATCGATAAACTGAATAAATACAAGTACTAAGCTACTTAGACTGAGTAAGATCCCTTGATATAAAATCGTTTTTAATTCTAAACGATAGGTTTTAATTAAACCAAACGATGGGATTGTTAATCCGGAGCCGCGAAAAGAAACCCAATAAAAGAAGTAAAGTATCGCTGCTATACTACCTAGTATTGAACCTGAAACAGCACCCGCACCTACAATATAAAGATTATCAGTCGTTTCCATTAAATAAAGTGACAGTACTAAAATCGTGATCACTCGAATAAACTGTTCAATTACCTGGCTGACTGATGTAGGTCCCATATCTCCTAAACCTTGGTAATATCCACGAAACGCTGAAGTTATTGGAACAAATAAAAAGCCAACACTGACAACGCGAATTAACATCGCTAGATGATCATCCCGCATAAACTTTGCTATACTATTACTGCCTATGTATAAAGTTAAAAAACATAATATCCCAATGACTAACAACATCATAAATGTTGCATAAACTAAATCTTTAGCCCCCTTATCATCTTTTTTCGCCACTCTTTCAGCTACATAAGATGATAAAACTAAAGGAAAGCCGTATGTTGAAAAAGCTAAAGCAATTGCGTAAACAGGGTAAACCTGTTGGTAAATATAGTAACCTAAATCTCCAGCAATATTTTGATAGGGTATTTTATAAAATGCACTCAATACTTTTGATAATAATGATGCTATTGTTATGAATAATGCGCCTTGTAAGGCTGCTTTTTGTTTAGCATTTTGCAAAAGGATTACAACTCCTTTGATAGACGGTTCACCCTTTAATGTATTACATTATTAGGCCTTATGTAAAGAGTTGTCGAAAGAAAAAACTCCCCTTTTCCATTTTTGGTAAGATTTAACTTTACTGTTGAGTAAAAAAATAATAAAAACACAAAGACCAGTAAAGGTATAAATTAACCTTTACTGGCCTTTGCTTACTAAATGTATGATTATTGCTCCATTTGTCTAGCTAAGAAATTAGTAGCAGTGTCTATCGCTTTCTTTTCAACTTCAGAAATTGTTTTGTCTTTTGAAAAGATCACTACGGCTCCAATTGGATCCCCACTAGCTATGATTGCTCCTACCGCGTAGGAATGATATTTTTCAATAACACTTTCGATAAATGAAGCTTCTCCTGGCTCACTAACTACCTTTGAGTTACGCTCCACCATCGTTTTTTCGATAATATCACCAATATTTTTGTTTAAGTATTCTTTCTTCGAAGCACCTGCAACTGCCACTACTGAATCACGATCACTGATAATGACTGTGTGTCCAAGTGTGTCATATAGTGCATCTGCGTATTCCTTTGCGAAATCACTTAACTCGCTAATAGGTGAATATTTCTTTAAAATAACTTCTCCATCTCGGTCAACGAATATCTCTAATGGATCGCCTTCACGAATCCGTAAAGTTCTCCTAATTTCCTTTGGTATTACTACTCGACCTAAATCGTCAATTCGACGAACAATACCTGTTGCTTTCATACTTGTAAAGCGCCTCCTCACTTACTTGCATGTCTACGTTGATAAAGATACCCGAGTGACAATGAGGTAAGGTCACCCTTAATTAATGATAGTATCCTACACAACGAAAGTTCTATACAAAATAAGTGAGATTTTTTAACACCTTTACTAAAAATATAGTATTGTAAGCACTTTTTGGTAACTTTTATTTAAATCACAGAAGAATTTAGATTAAATTAACCCATATTCTCCTCTATTTTCTAGCTTCTACACCTTAAGCATTAACGCTCTCTTTTTTCACATTTTTTAATCCGTTAATTAAACCTTCTAGTGTAGTTAGCCATTCCGCTGGATTCTTTCCTTTTACGTCTAGCGTAACTTTTAATTTCGACCCATCCATTCCTAGGCCGATTCCTCTACCAAAGGAATTACATAATTGGAATAGCTTCCCGCCGTCAATATTTGTACTTGCCACCTCAGAGAAATAAACACTCACTTCAGACTTAGCTTGCTTGATCAGTTCAATCTTCTCAGCAATGGCTAAAAGCTTAATATGAGCCACTTGGCATAGGTAGCCTACTTCCACAGGGAAATCCCCAAAGCGGTCCATTAATTCCTCTTGCAGGTCATTTAACTCCTCAAACGTTTCAATTCTTCTAAATTGTTTGTACATCTCTATTTTTTGCTTACTATCTTGAATATACGTATCAGGTAAATAAGCATCTACTTCAATGTCAATTTCGATTGAAATTAAATCTTCTTTCTTAACTCCTCTACGCTGTTCGATTGCATCTTTTAACATTTGAGAATATAAATCGAATCCAACTGAATCAATAAATCCATGTTGCTGTGCACCAAGTAGATTCCCTGCACCTCGTATCGACAAGTCACGCATAGCAATTTTGAAGCCGGAACCTAGTTCTGTAAACTCCTTAATTGCCTGTAAACGCTTCTCGGCAACTTCAGTTAATACTTTATCCTGCTTATAGGTGAAATAGGCATAAGCTACTCGATTTGAGCGTCCTACACGCCCTCTTAATTGATAAAGTGTTGAAAGACCCATTCGGTCCGCATCATACACAATCAATGTATTAACATTTGGAATATCCACACCTGTTTCGATAATCGTTGTACTGACTAATACATCATATTGACCATCTAAGAAGGCATACATAACTGATTCCAGTTCTCCTTCATTCATTCGACCATGTGCGACGGCTACCTTCGCATCTGGTACAAGCATTGAAATCTGTTCAGCCATACGCTCGATATCTTCTACTCGATTGTATAAGAAGTAAATCTGTCCATCGCGAGCAAGCTCCCTTTCAATCGCCTCTCTCACTAATGCAGCGTTATACTCGACTACATATGTTTGAACTGGAAAACGATTTTCTGGAGGCGTTTCAATAACTGATAAGTCTCTTACTCCTAGCATTGACATATGCAATGTACGAGGAATCGGAGTTGCAGTTAGCGTTAAAACATCTATATTTGCTTTTAGCTGTTTAATTTTTTCTTTATGAGATACACCAAATCGTTGCTCTTCATCAATAACTAAAAGGCCCAAATCTTTATAAATAATATCCTTTGATAATAAACGATGAGTTCCAACTACTATATCAACAGAGCCTTCTTTTAATCCCTTCATCGTTTCAAGCTGCTGCTTACGAGATCGGAAACGATTTAACAGGCCGATATTAATTGCGTGATCCTGAAATCTTTCTCTTAATGTTTCGAAATGCTGTTGTGCTAAAATTGTAGTAGGAACTAAAATAGCAACCTGCTTACCTTCAACAATTGCTTTAAAGGCAGCACGAATAGCAACTTCAGTTTTCCCATATCCAACGTCTCCACAAAGCAGTCGATCCATTGGACGTTCTCTTTCCATATCCTTTTTAATCTCATGAATTGATCTAAGCTGATCGTCAGTTTCCTGGTATGGAAACGAAGACTCAAATTCTTGTTGCTCTAGCCCGTCAGGAGAAAATGCATAACCTTTTGATGCTTCACGCTCTGCGTAAAGTTTAATTAAATCATCAGCAATATCCTGTACTGAGCCTTCAACTTTCTTCTTAACCTTTTTCCAATCAGTCCCGCCAAGTTTATAGATCTTTGGTTCCTTACCCTCAGAACCCACATACTTCTGTACTTGGTCAATTTGTTCGATCGGTACGAATAATTTATCGTCACCATGATATCGAATATGTAAATAATCTTTATGGATTCCATTAATCTCTAATGTTTCAATTCCTAAAAATTTACCGATACCATGATTAACATGAACAACATAATCTCCGACTTTTAATTCCGAGTAATTTTTTATTCGTTCTGCATTCGATAGCTTTGTATTAATTCTCTTTTTCTTCTTAGCTTTTTTAGTAAATAGCTCTCGCTCCGTAATGAGAACAAATTTCTCTAACGGAAGTTCGAATCCAGAACGAAGATCACCCTTCATGATGTAAACTTCACCATTTTTGATTTGCTCAATAGAAGAGATAATTTTACCTTCAATTTTGTAATCTGCTAATATATTTTCAATTTTGTTTGTTCTATCATCACTTTCACCAAGCATAACGATCGTGTATTTATTTTTCTTCCAACGATCTAGTTCATTTTTTAATAGGCCCATTTGTCCATGAAACTCTTGCATCGATTTGCATTGCATCGACACTACCTGTTCAGGATGCGTATGAGGAACTCTTCTTGGAAAAAGACTCGTATGAATTTGTTGGCGCTTTCTTGATTGTAATAATTCGAAAAAATCATGAGAAAACGTTACGCCCTGTAAAGCATTTCCTTCTGCCAATAAAGATGTATACCACTCTGCTTCATCTTTTTTTAGCTGTTCAACAATTTCATGAACCCTGGAAATCTCATCGATTACAACAATAGCTTCTTTTGGAACATAATCTAGTAAACTAAATTGGTTTTCATAGATTAGGCCAAAATATTTATATATTTGATCAATCAACTGCCCTTGTTTTAACTGTTCAAGATCATAGGTGACCTTTTCAGCTAATGATTCTTTTAATTGTTGATCTTTTACTTTTGATAGAGTCGTTTTAAAAGCTTGCTCTATACGTTGAACACCTAATTGTAAATCAGTCTTAGAGATAATTCTTTCTGTTGCCGGACCAATATGCACAATTTCAAATTTTGTAATCGACCTTTGAGAATCAGGAGAAAACGAACGAATTGAATCGATTTCTGTATCAAAGAGCTCTATACGAATAGGGTCTTCATATGTAAGTGGATAAATATCAAGAATTCCACCACGTACACTAAATTCTCCCTTACTTTCTACCATTCCAACACGCTCATAGCCCATTTGGACAAATTTTGATATCAAATTCGGTAAATCGATCTCTTCGCCGATTTCAAAATTAATTTGATTGCTAGCCCATAATTCAGGAGATGGTAAATATCCGATTAATCCAGAGACTGGTGTAACTACAATCGCTGGTTTTTCTGACATCAAACTGTTTAGTGCGATTAGTCTTTGTGATCTGAGCTCTGGACTTGATACCGCAATCTCTGATGCAATTAATTCATTTGCAGGATATAGAAATACCTTTTCTTCACCTACAGCTGCTCTCAAATCTTCCGCTACCTTCTGAGCTTGAAGAAGATTATTCGTTACAATTAACTGTGTTTGTCCAGTTTCTTTAAAAACAGCACCCGCTAGCAATGTTTTTGCAGACCCAGTTAAGTTTGTAACCAACTGCTCTTTCAACCCGCTTTTAAGGCCCTGCATTATCTTTTTAATATCTTTATAATGGTTAAATTGTTCAATCAAACCAATCACGAAGTCAATCTCCCCTAACAGTCAATCTAAGTAAACAATACCCTTAGTTGAAGTTTATATTTATAGTTTTTTTAAAATTAGGCCTGTAGATGAAAAGTGCAAAAAATAATGAATACTTAAATCACATTTCACAAATGTTTTGTTTTACGTTTTAATCAAAACACCTTAACAGTGAGCCTAGAAAAAACAGAAAAACGCCTCAGTTATTAACCAAAGGCACTTTAGTTTATAAAATTTTTATATTCATGGTAATGCGGAAACTCTGATAGGGTCATTTCGCAATCCTCACACACGATATAAATTACTTGATTAGGAGATTGAATAAAATTTACAAAATCACTTAGCTCCTCGCCAAATGAATGACAATAAGAAGATGATACTTGTAAAAGTTGATCCTTTTCAATACTACCCATGCATTTACTGCAATATCGACACTGACATTCTAATAATTCCATTACTGCCTCCATACTACAAAAATTCATATATACAGTATGGTTTGTACTAACTATACTTATTCAATATGAAGGCGTAAATTCCTGTTTTTTATTTTTTATTATATTGATTCATCACGTCTACAAAAGAATGATTTAAAAAGTATTCACATGCATCCGCTGCTTTTTTTACACCATCAACAACTTCAGCAATTTCCTCTTCAAAAAAGTTTGAGAGTACATGATTTACAACGCTCATCCCATTAGAAGGGCGGTCCACTCCGATGCGAATACGTTGGAATTCTTGTGTCCCTAAATGCTGAATTAATGACTTAATCCCATTATGACCACCAGCACTTCCCTTAGTGCGCAAACGCAGCTTACCAGTTGGAATATCCATTTCATCATAAAGTACAACAAGGTCTTCTATATCAATATTAAAATAATCCATGAACGGCCTTACACTTTCACCTGATAAATTCATGTATGTTAAAGGTTTTAACAAAAAGACTTTTTCACCATTTACAATCCCAGAAGAATAAATACCATTAAATTTTTGTTGGTTTAATGAAATACCCCAACGGTGAGCCAATTCATCGATCGCAATGAAACCTATATTATGTCGCGTTCTCTCATATTCTCTACCCGGATTGCCTAATCCTACAAACAATTTCATTTTATTCCTCCATTCTTAATCTCTGGTTATATTGCGAAAAGACGTAACCACTTCTGGTTACGTCCTCTTATAAGTTTTAAAGCAAAGATGTAATTTTACTATTAATCAAATAATGTACTTACTGATTGCTCTTCATAAACACGAATAATCGCTTCACCTAACAAGCCTGCAACTGATAATTCAACAAGTTTATCAGTTCTTTTATCGTCAGTAAGACAAATTGAATTTGTTACAACTAATTCTTTAATACAAGAGTTTTCGATACGATCAATTGCCGGTCCAGACAATACAGGGTGTGTACAACATGCATATACTTCTTTTGCACCGTGCTCTACTAATGCATTAGCAGCAAGTGTAATTGTACCCGCTGTATCAATAATATCATCAATTAGAATAGCCGTTTTACCCTCAATATTACCGATGATGTTCATAACTTCGGAAACATTTGGTTTTGGACGACGTTTATCAATGATAGCAATTGGAGCTTTAAGACGATCAGCCATTTTACGAGCTCTTGTTACTCCACCATGGTCAGGAGAAACAATTACGATATCTTCAAGCTGTTTTTTTCTAAAATAATCTGAAAGGATAGGTACACCTAATAAGTGATCAATCGGGATATCAAAGAATCCTTGAATTTGTGGAGCATGTAAATCAAGTGTAATCACTCGAGTAGAACCAGCAGTCTCAAGAAGATTTGCAACTAACTTAGATGTAATTGGCTCACGTGAACGAGCTTTACGATCTTGACGAGCATAACCGTAGTAAGGAATTACGATGTTAATTGTTTTCGCTGATGCACGTTTTAAAGCATCAATCATGATTAACAATTCCATAATACTTTCGTTTACTGGGAAACTTGTTGATTGAATGATAAATACATCACAACCACGAATACTTTCCTCAATGTTAATTTGCACTTCTCCATCGCTAAAACGAGAAACCGAACATTTACCAAGCTCTACACCAATATGCTTTGCAATTTCTTCCGCCAATTTAGGATTTGAGTTTAGAGTAAATACTTTTAAATGCTTGTCTGGATAATGATTAGGCATGTTTCGTGTACCCTCCGCTTTTTTCTTTTCTTTTTATTTATCTATAATTAATTTTTATAGTAACCTTCTTTTGTCACTTGCCTTGCTCTCGCAATTGCCAGTGAGTCTTCTGGAACTTCATCAGTAATTGTTGAACCAGCTGCAATGTATGAACCTTTTTTCACAGTTACTGGTGCAATTAAGTTTGAATTACAACCAACAAAAACATTGTCCTCAATCGTTGTTTTAAACTTGTTTTTACCGTCGTAATTTACAGTGATTGAGCCACAACCAAGATTAACATCTTGACCTACTTCCGCATCACCAATATAGCTTAAATGAGAAGCTTTACTTCTATTACCAAAAGAAACTTTCTTAGTCTCAACAAAATTACCAATTCGAACTTCATCACCTAATGTTGACGCAGGACGAATATGAGCAAAAGGCCCAACTGATGTTGAATGACCAATCTTACTCTCATGTACAACCGATTGCTTAATGATCGTATCATTACCAATTACACTATCGATAATTTCTGTATTCGGGCCAATTGTACTATCAGACCCTATTATACTATTCCCATAGATCATTGTACCAGGGTAAATAATAGTATCCGAACCAATAATTGCATCTGCTGAAATATATGTGCTTGATGAATCGATAATCGTTACTCCATTCAACATATGCTTTTTATTTATATTTTTTTGCATTAATGATTCCGCAATCGATAAAGCATATCGATCATTTACACCTAATGTTTCATCAAAGTTCGCTGTTTTATATGCAGCTACGATTTCACCTTTTGCTTTTAGTATCTCAATAACATCCGGTAAATAGTACTCACCTTGAGAATTATCATTATTCACTTCGCTTAGTGCATCAAATAATGCCTTATTATCAAAACAATATGTACCTGTATTAATTTCTTTCACTGCAAGCTCTTCCGGATTTGCATCCTTATGCTCAACAATTTTTAATACAGATCCATTTTCGCCCCTAATTATTCTACCATAACCAGTTGAATCCTCAATATGAGCTGTTAAAATGGTAGCTTTTGCCTGTAATCGATCATGTTCAGCAAATAAAGCTTCAATTGTTTCTGGGGAGATTAATGGTGTGTCACCACAGATTACTAAAGTGGTTCCTTCTTTATCTTTTAAAGATGGCGCTGCTTGAATCACAGCATGTGCAGTACCTAATTGCTCAGCCTGAAGAGCATATTCGCTATCGTCACCTAATTGTGTTTTAACTAATTCTGCTCCGTGACCTACAACAGTTACAATATTTTGTACACCAACTGATTTTACGTGGTCTACAACATGCTGAACCATAGGTTTTCCACAGACAGGGTGAAGTACTTTATATAATTTTGATTTCATTCTAGTACCTTTTCCTGCAGCTAGAACAATCGCATATTTATTTGACATAGTCAACCTCCATCAATCTAAATACCAATACCTGTTAGGTCAATTTGCTAATTTTTATATTTTTTTACAAAATACATCCATTTTATTATACCATAAAAAAAGAACCCATTATACATTAATGGGTTCTTTTTGGTCATATTTTTAAGAAGCACCTGCTTCTTCAAAGTCTTCTTCCAGCTCACCTACACGGTGATATTCAGCTAATACAGAATCTTGTATTTTGCTACGAGTTGAAGAGTTAATCGGATGAGCGATATCACGGAACTCTCCATCCGGAGTACGTTTACTTGGCATTGCTACAAATAATCCGTTGTTACCATCGATTACACGAATATCATGAACGACAAATTCATGATCTAAAGTAATTGATGCAATAGCTCTCATACGACCCTCCGTGTTTACGCGGCGTAGTCTTACGTCTGTCACTTCCATCTTGTTCACCACCTTTTTCAACTTAAACCATAATTAGTAAGTTTCAACAATTATCAATAATTTCCTTCTTTTTGGAAAATTTTTTATGTAAATTATTTAATTTTTAAAAATGTTTACTAAATTTAAGGTTTCAACTAATTTATCGGAATTTTTTAATTAGTTTTTAATGAAAATAAAAAAAACCTGAAAAAATTTTCAGGTTTTTTATTATAAGTATATATAGTTAATTTTCAATCCAACCACAAACTTCATCGCAAATTCTTTAAATAACTGCGATGCACTCAATTTCCACTAGTACATCTTTAGGCAATCTTGCAACTTCAACGCAGCTTCTTGCAGGTTTATGTCCGTTGAAATATTCTTCATAAATAGCGTTAAAATCAACAAAAGTAGTTAAATCCTTCAAAAAGACTGTTGTTTTAATAACTTTAGATAAATCTGTACCAGCTTCTTCTAGAACGGCTTTAAGGTTCGCAAACACTTGTTTAGTTTGTTCCTCAATCCCACCTTCAACGAGATTCCCGTCTGCAGTTAATGGAATTTGTCCAGAAGTGTAAAGTAAGCCATTAGCGATTATTGCTTGAGAATATGGTCCAATTGCTTTTGGTGCATTATTCGTATGAATTAATTGCATTATGTATCTTCCCCTTCTTTATTATGACAAAATAGCTTATCTATATTATGATTATAAGCTTTCAGTTTTAATAAATGATTCTTCTTGGTAATTGCCTCGTTCAACTCTTATAAGTTGTTCTCTTTCATTTACCTCAGATAATTTTACAAGCGAAATATAATCTTCAACTAATCTTTCTTCAATATTAACTGCTTCAACTAATACACCAATACCTGCCACATTTGCCTGGAATTCTTTAAGCAAGTTTTTCATACCAGTAATCGTACCACCGGCTTTCATAAAATCATCGATAATTAATACATTTGAACCGGCCTCGATGCTTCTTTTTGCCAATGACATTGTCTGTATACGCTTTGAAGAACCAGAAACATAGTTAATACTCACAGTCGATCCTTCTGTAACTTTGTTATCCTGACGAACAATTACAACTGGTACATTTAAAAAGTTTGCAACTGCATATGCTAATGGAATCCCTTTTGTTGCAATTGTCATTACGATATCAACTTTTTGATTACCGAATATTGATGCAAACATACGACCTACACTATTAACATAGTTAGGATTACTTAAAATATCTGTCATATATAAATATCCACCAGGTAATACTCGATCTGGCTTTTGAAGTAAATCACAAAGCTCTTCAATCAATGTGTTTACTTCTTGGTTACTAATACTAGGAATATACTTTACACCACCAGCCGCTCCTGGTACAGTCATCAGAGTTCCAATTCCTTGCTGTTCAAATGTCTGTTTAATGATTCCTAAATCCTCACTAACTGATGATTTAGCAGAAGTATATAATTCAGCAAAAAATGTTAATGATACTAACTGTTGTGGATGATGCAACAAATAGTGTGTCATACCTACAAGACGAGAGCTTCTTCTAATTTTCATGCAGCACCTCAAATCACGAATGTTTTATAAAAATTTTATAATAATATTCGTTTTTAATCAAGTTTTTCCCTTTCACCTAACATCCGAACAGCGTATACTTGATCGCAGAAACCTTTTAATCCGTTATAAACACGATTCATTCTAGAATCATGACGAACTAATCCAAATACTGTAGGACCACTTCCGCTCATTAAAACAGCATCAGCACCAAAACGTTTCATTTGATCCTTAAGCATTGCAACTTCTGGATGTAAATGCAGCGTAACCGTTTCTAATACATTCCCTAAGGACATGCATATATCATCATAATTTTTATTTGAAATGGCACTGACCATACTGTCTACATCAGGATGTTGAACATTATCTAATTTAAGTTTTTGGTAAACAGTTGCAGTTGACACTCCTTGCGTTGGTTTCGCTAAAATTACCCAACAAGGCGGTGGTGTATCGATATGTTCGATTTTTTCTCCACGACCTGTCGCAATAGCTGTTCCGCCGTATACGCAAAATGATACGTCTGATCCAATTTTAGAACCTATCACCGCTAATTCATCTAAAGTACAATTTAAATTCCAAAGCTTATTTAGCCCTCTCAACACTGCAGCCGCATCTGAACTACCACCTGCTAAACCGGCAGCAACAGGTATATTTTTTGTAATAAAAATATGCGCTCCTAATTTAACTCCGAACATTTCCTTCAAAAGCATTGCAGCTTGATAGGCTAAATTGCGTTGATCATCTGGCACATAACGATTATGTGATGTAACAACAATCTTATCTTCTTGAATAAGCTCTAACTCAATTCGATCGGCTAAATCAATTGTTGTCATGATCATTTTTACATCATGATAACCGTCGCCTCTCTTTCCTACAACGTCTAATGAAAGATTAATTTTCGCAGGAGCCTTCACCATTAATTTCATATTCTCACCTTCTTATGAACACTTACTTTTTTGCTATTGTATCATAATTACCTCATAAGAAAAATGTACCCCATTGAAAGTGACCAATATATTAGAATTTCTTTATGATAATTCACAAAAACCGAAGCATTTTGCTTCGGTTTTTGTGAAGATAAATTTATTTGTCGAAGTGAAGATTGTTATTGTTGCTTATTAGATAATTGTAACTCAGCTAATTCGATTGCTCTTTTAACCATGTTGCCGGCATCCTTCGCTCGAATGCCTCCCCAGCCTTCTTTTTGAACAACGTCATAGAAACCTAGATCTTTTGCAAGTTCCTCTTTAAAGCTCTGTGACATCATACTTCTTCTTCTACCCAAATAAAGCAACCCCCTTTTACTACTTCGACATTTTTAGTATGTGTAAATTTTTTAATTTCATGAATACTAATATAAAGAAAAGGGACAGTAGATAATTCTACTGTCCATTCGCCATCAGTCCACTTGTATGGTCATCACAGAAAAACAATTCAACTGTTTCTGTTAAAATATCTGCATAACTAAAAGATAAGCGTTCAAATGCGTTCTCTTCTTGATCTAATTGTACTACGAATATGGATGGATATGTTTCTGCTAATACACCGGAACGTTCTACAGTCTTTCTGCGCCCGCTGTTTGCCTTCAATGTAAGTCGTTGTCCAACATGACTATCTAAAGTATCCTTTATTTCAGATAATTTTTTTGCCATTTCATACCACCTCACTATGACAAGTATACCATCTTATGTAAACTAAGTCAAAAAAGATAAAATTATACCAACGATATAGGATACCTGTCAACGTTTTTTTGCAATACCCGTCTATTATTTGTAGAAAATCGAAATTTATGTATCATAATAAAAAAAGATTTTCTACAAACGAAACAATTCATTTCGTTCATGTAGAAAATCTCTTTTCTATTCCTCATCCATTGATTGAAACGGAAGCCCAGTTCTTAGTATTCCTTTTGTTTCTACTCCTCCTAGACCTTTTTCACCCGTAATTGTATTACGTACCACTTCGTAAACATTTACCCTATCCATAAAGGATGTAAAGCTTATTTTTCCGACTACATAAACTGGATCTAAAGCATGTATATTGACCCTAGTTGGTGAGCTTGCAAAGTTTGCTCCAGCACGTATAATCGCTTCAAAATGCGATTGGCATGCACCAGCAAAAATAACGAGGTGATCTAAGGAAGGTACTTTTCTTCTTGCTTCTTTTACAGCATCAACAAAATATCTTGAATGTCGGTATGCTTCTAAATCAGTCACAACACCTTTTGCCTTTGTATATGCGTCATGACCAGTAATAACTAAAATATCAGGACGATAATGATCTATATAATGACCGATTTTCGTCGGTAATTCTGTTTCCTTACAATAGATCCCTTCAACTGGAACGCCCATCTTATTATACATTTCAAGACATTTTTTTAAGTAAACTGGATCTCCATCAATGTGAAGAACCCGACCTGGAATTTGAAAAAGATTTACATCTGTTCGAAATCCATTAGTTGCTTGAAACCGTCTTTTCTCGTTTTGTTCTTGGTTTTCTCTCTTAAACAATTTATAGTTTTCTTCAATTTGAACAGATGATCTTTTGCCTTTTTCTCGATATTCTGATTCAATAATTACTCGCAGGTCGGTTAAAGGCGCATCAGCTATTAAACGAAAATCGTCACCATATAAAACAGCAATGACTTCATCTCCGATTTGTTTTACCTCTACTACTCGAAAAACTAAGTCATATTTATAAGATGTTCGTTCTACAATATCTCCTATATTAATATTCACATGCCTTCCCCTCCAAAATTGCTTAAATACACACCACGAGTTAGCTTTCTTTTTTTAGATTATGTATGGACAAAAAAAAGGGTGAAAAGAAGCTTTATCGAACGAAACGAATTTAAACCATTACATAAAAAATAGGATTATAAACAATAAAAATAATTGTTCATAATCCTCATCTTTTTATTTTATATGTTTGTATAGAATATTACTTAAAGTACCAAATTCTTGAATTGATAATGTTTCCCCTCTTCTAGTTCCTTCGATACCGGCTTCTAAAAGGCAAGCTTCAAGAATTGATTTATCCTTCTTCAGTTTAGAGAAATTATTTAATAAATTATTATTTAATGTTTTTCTTCTTTGGGCAAAGCTCGCTCTGACTACCTCAAAAAAGAATGATTCATCTACTACCTCTGCTGCTGGTTTGTCACGTTTTATTAGCTTAATAACAGCGGAATCAACGTTTGGCTGTGGCATGAATACCGTTCTAGGTACAGTCATAACTGTTGAGGCTTGTGTATAGAACTGAATCGCAATTGATAATGAGCCATAATCTTTTGTTCCTGGTTTTGCAGCGATACGATCTGCTACTTCTTTTTGTAGCATACATACAATCCCTCTAATTGGTAAACCTTCTGTTAATAGCTTCATGATAATTGGCGTTGTTACATAATATGGCAAGTTTGCGACTACCATAATATCATTCTCATTTGGTAAATATTCATTGATTGCCTTTTCAACATCCGCCTTCAATACATCTTCGTTAATGATTTGTATATTATCGTACGGTGAAAGGGTATCTTCTAAGATCGGAATTAATCTATTATCTATTTCAAAGGCTAATACTTTTTTAGCACGTTTAGCAATCTGCTCAGTTAATGCTCCAATTCCCGGTCCAATTTCAATTGCACAACTTTCTTCTGTTAAATCTGCATAACTTACAATGTTCTCAAGTATATTTGTATCAATTAGGAAATTTTGTCCAAAACTCTTCTTAAAGAAGAAATCGTACTTTGCTAATATCTCTTTCGTACGACTAGGAGTTGCGATATCCTTCATTACTTTTCCTCCATTAAAACTTTTTTTACTGCTTGTCCAAATTCGTCTTTTGAAATTTGAAACATTTGCAGTCTTTTCTCTAGCTGTTTTCCGTTTGTATAGCCTATATTAAGAATTTTACCAAGTTTATCTCGTCTTATGCTTGATGAGGGATGTCCAATTAATCCTGCATCGATTAAATCTTCTTTCGTAATTTCAGACTCAACTTCGATAAATTCTTGCTTAACATGAATTAAGGCATTTCGAATAGATTCTCTAGTAGCGTGCTCGATTCCTAATCCCTTTTTACCTGAACGAACAGCTTCTTCCTTTGGTAAAAATGCATGCTTACATCCTGGTACATGTTCTTTTATAATCGAACGTATACGCTGGCCAGGATAATCGGGATCTGTAAATACGATTACTCCTCTAGTCTCCTGAGCATGCTTTATTAATTTTAAAGTATCCTTATTTATAGCAGAACCACTTGTTTCAATTGTATCTGCATCCACAGCTCTTTTAATAGCCGCTGTATCATCTTTACCTTCAACAACAATGATTTCTTTAATTTTCATTTGTTCCTCCAACCATTACAAGTATATGTAATCATACCATATGGATAAAAAAACTTCATACTCTGTTAAAAATAGTTTTAAAGTAAACTCCCCATTGGAGAAGACAGAGTTGTAGCTGCACCTAAATTTGGAATCTACCACAACTTCACCATTCCCAATCTATATTTTCTTAATATGAAAAAAAGCAGAAGGATTTATCCTTCCACTTTTCTTTTATCTTCTATATTATTTTTAAAATGATTAATGAATGATACGAATCTTTACAGTACGTCGACCAAAATTAAAACACTCATTTTTTGTAGGCATTAAAATATCAATTCTTTTCCCTTTAATTGCACCACCAGTATCACCAGCAATCGCAACTCCATATCCTTCAACCCAAACTTTAGATCCTAATGGAATAACGTTTGGATCGACAGCAATTAGCTTCGTATTAGGATTTTTGCGAACATTAATACCTAAAGCTGTTGTACCTGACATACCAGCATCATAAGGCGAATATGCAGTTGCTTCAACATACATTTCTTTTACCTTACTATTTGATTTTGGAGCACTAGATTTTACTAATGCACTAGATGACGGTACAGTCTTTGTTCCAACTGCAACTACACGATCAACTGGATCCTTTAATAGAGTTTCGTCAACAAGTGTTTTAGAAACTACTTTACCATTTTCCTTAATTAATTCGAAGTTACGTTTAACAAGACCTTTTACACCTTCTGAAATGACCGAAGATTCACCTTTATTCATAGAAGAATCCTCTTTTTGTTTTTCTTTAAAATCTACAGGCTCTTCCACCACATCGTTGACTTTTTCGACACGGATAACTCGAACTGTATCGTTTTGTTTGATCATTACTCCAGCACCTGGTTCAACTCGGTCAAATTCGTTTAAAGTAATGTTCTGCTTTTCTAAAAAGTCAGCGACAGTAGTCGAAGTTGCAAAAACTTTTTTAGAAACTCCTCCGTCATTTAAAACCATAGGGAATGCTTTCTCGTAAGATACCTTACCATTTTCCTCTAACGGTGTCGAAAGTGCAGGCATTATTACATCATCAGGCTTAATATTAATATTTTGTTCTTTTAATAATTCTTTTACCGTTTGAGCAGTTGTCATAATGACTTGTTCCTGCCCGTCGATCGTAAGTTTAACAGGTTTTGCTAGATGTACTGTAATATCCATATCATCTGATATTTTCGTTTTGGCTGACGGATATACTTCATCTTCATTTGTAATTTTAAAATTTTGTTCTTTCAATAATTCAGCCACAGTACTTGCATGTGTTTGAATAACCTGTTTATTCCCGTCTACCTCAAGAGTTACTTGTTCTTTAAGTCCCTCATATGCTCCTGTACCTACTGATCCAGTGAAAACTAAAGCTCCTGCAAGTTGTACTGCTAGTTTTTTACTACTCCCAAGTCTAGAAAGTAACCTATTCGCGTCTATCACGATTTTACTCCTCCTTTTTGCCTGAGAAAAAAGATTGACTAGCTCCAAACCTATTAACTAGTGCTTCTACTCTACTGAATGTATGTTTACTAGATTTAGAAGTAGAAGAGTTTTCTTTCGACAAATTCTTCAACTCTTCATACGCGAACTGTGACGAATAATATGTATTCGTACTAGTTCATGAAATCATTTGTTAATCTGAAAAATATTACACGCATTTTCAAAAGTTCTTTTTTGAACTTCCTCAACTGATATATTCTTTAAACGTGCAATTTCCTCAGCAACAAGTGATACATAGCTAGGTTCGTTTCTTTTTCCTCTATACGGATGTGGTGTTAAGTATGGACAATCCGTTTCGATTAATAGATTTTCTAACGGAATTTCTGTCGCAACTTCTTTAGGTTTTTTTGCATTTTTAAATGTAACTGGTCCTCCTAATGAAATATAGAAGTTCATATTAATACATTCTCTTGCTGTTTCCACACTTCCGCCGAAGCAGTGCATTATTCCGCCTACTTCAGATGCATTTTCTTCTTTTAAAATAGTTACAATGTCTTCTGTTGCGTCACGATTGTGAATAACAATCGGTAGTCCGCATTCTTTTGCTAATTGAATTTGTTTACGAAATACTTCTTTTTGAATTTCTTTTGGAGACTTATCCCAGTAATAATCTAATCCTGTTTCACCAATCGCTACTACTTTAGGATGCTTTGATAGTTCTTTAATCCAATTAAAATCTTCTTCAGTTGCATCAATCGCATCGACTGGATGCCAACCAATTGCCGCATAAAGAAAGTCATATTTCTCAATTAATTCCATAGCCTTCGTAATTGTCGGTCGATCAAAACCAACAACTACTTGATGAACAACTCCTGCTTCTAGAGCTCTACTAATTACTTCTTCAAGGTCTTCTTTGTATTGATCTGCATTTAAATGTACATGTGTATCAAAAAGCATTTTTACTTCCCCTTTGCTCATCTGAGATTTAGTCTAGCATACCGTAAAATTTCTTACCTAACGCGCAGTTAACAATTCCGTTACAAAAAGAAACAGGCAAATTTAAGTGATTTCTAATAAATTTTTAAAGGTCTTTTAAATAAATCCCATGCAATAACAGGACTTTCTGTCACTTTAAAATTAAAATCAGATAATTTTTTAAGTTTACCGTTGTAATCTATCTGTAATATTTTCTTCATATAATGACATTTTTTAACAATGTCTTGTTAATACATGCCATAATCCAACAAAATATTATCATATTTGTGATTTCTATGATATTTTTACAATTTTCAGCATCATCCAACAATTATTTCAGTAAAATAAAACAAAAAAAGAAAAGTACTTCATGCTAGTTTTTACACGAAGTACTTTTCTTAGTAACATTATTTAATAATCGTACCGTTCGGTAATGATTGATCAATTGTTGCAAGTGATAGTTTACCTTCAATACTTCCCGCAAGAATCATTCCTTCAGAAAGTTCGCCTCTTAGCTTTACAGGTTTTAAATTCGTTACACAAATCACTTTTCTACCAATTAAGTCTTCTGGTTTATAGTGTTCAGCTATACCTGAAACAACTTGTCTTGATTCATTTCCTAAATCTAACTGAAGTTTAAGAAGTTTTTTTGCCCCTTTTACTGAACCAGCTTCTTTCACTTCAGCAACCTTTAGTTGAACTTTGAAGAATTCATCAATTGTGATCTCAGGAATAGCTTCTTCTTCAACTTTCTCTTCTTCCACAGGTTTAACAGTGCCTTGCATTTGCTCTTTAATATATGCAACTTCAACTTCTGTTTCTAAACGAGGGAAAATTGGGTCACCCTTTTGGACTTTTGTACCTTCACTAATTGCTCCAAACTCATTTAGACTATCCCATGATAATATTCCTTCTTCAGTTAGTCCTAACTGAGTGAATATTTTTGTAGGTGTCTGAGTTAAGAAAGGCTTTAATAAAATTCCAACATGACGTAAAGATTCAGCTAAATGCGCCATTACAGAAGCTAGCTCTTGTACACGGCTTTCATCCTTTGCTAGCACCCATGGTTGCGTCTCATCAATATATTTATTCGTACGGCTAACAAACTGCCAAATATTTGTTAACGCAACTGAGAATTCCATGTTATCCATTGCTGCTTCCACAGATTCTCTTGTGCTCTTCGCCATTTGTTGAAGACTCTCATCAAATTCCGTAACTGTTCCATTTAATGAAGGAATCTTTCCATTAAAATACTTTTCAATCATTGCAATTGTTCTATTTAATAAGTTACCTAAGTCATTCGCTAAGTCAAAGTTAATTCTGTCAACGAAACCTTCCGGCGTAAATATTCCATCTGATCCAAAAGGAACTTCGCGTAATAAGTAATATCTTAAAGCATCTAATCCATATCGGTCGATTAGTACTACTGGGTCTACAACATTCCCTTTTGACTTACTCATCTTACCGTCTTTCATTAATAACCATCCATGAGCAAATACCTTTTTAGGTAATGGTAAATCTAATGCCATTAGCATAATTGGCCAATAAATCGTATGGAAACGAACAATCTCCTTACCAACTAAGTGTACATTCGCTGGCCAATACTTTTTATAGTTTTCTTCTTGGTCTGATCCATATCCTAGTGCTGTAATATAGTTAGATAACGCATCAATCCAAACATAAATAACATGTTTAGCATTACCAGGTACTTTTACACCCCAGTCAAATGACGTACGAGAAACAGCTAAATCCTCTAAACCTGGTTTAATGAAATTATTGATCATTTCATTTTTTCTTGATTCAGGTTGAATAAATTCTGGGTTCTCTTCATAATACTTCAATAATCGGTCGGCATATTTACTCATTTTAAAGAAGTATGACTCTTCCTTAACTAACTCTACAGGATGGCCACTATCAGGACTCTTTCCACCAACAATTTTTCCTTCTTCATTATGAATAGGATCAACTATTTGTGTCTCAGTATAGAATGTCTCATCTGGAACTGAATACCATCCTTCGTACTCGTCCAAATAAATATCACCTTGATCTAATAATTGTTTGAAAATCTTTTCAACAATTTCTTTATGTCTGTTTTCTGTTGTACGAATAAAATCATCGTATGAGATATCTAATTTAGTCCAAAGGTCTTTAATACCAACAACGATATTATCCAAGTATTCTTGAGGCGATACATTTAACTCCTCAGCTTTACGTTGAATTTTTTGACCATGTTCATCTGTACCCGTTAAATAAAAAACATCGAAGCCTTGAAGTCTTTTATATCTAGCCATTGCATCCCCAGCAACAGTTGTATACGCATGACCTATATGTAGTTTTCCGCTCGGATAATAAATTGGGGTTGTAATATAAAAAGTTTTATTACTCATTTACCAATACTCCTCCTTCAAAAATTTCTAAATATTGACACTAAATTATTCGCATGATTTTGCATTTCATTATAAAATGAAAAATGAGTTATCTGCATATTCCATCTACTATTACAACTTCACACTTATTTTACAAGTTAAATTTTACACAATAGTAACATCTATTTCTATTATTTCTCTTAAATATACATATATTTTCTCGTTTATTAGCTCATTTAGTTAGAGTAGATCCAAAACAATCTAACCATTTTATTTTTATAAACAATTAATAGGAGGATTAATGATGAAATCAACAGGAATTGTCCGTAAGGTAGACGAGCTTGGTCGCGTAGTAATCCCAATCGAACTTAGAAGAACACTAAACATCACTGAAAGAGACACACTTGAAATATTTGTTCAAGATGATCGAATTATCCTAAAAAAATATGAGCCTAATATGACTTGTATGATGACTGGAGAAATATCTAAAAATAATCTCGAGGTTGCTGATGGCAAAATTGTATTAAGTAAAAAAGGCGCAGAGCTTTTAAAATTCGAAATTGAACAATTTATAACTGATCATAATTAAATAGAAGAGGCTGCCCATTTAAATTGCATTCTTTAACTAATCAATTAATTAAAATCATGATTAGAGAATTTCACATTTAAATACGGCAGCCTAACTTTATATTTATTAAATTTCGTGATATTCTGCATAAACATCTCTTTTATTTAATGAGCGATCTTTTGCAACAAGTTTTATTGCATCTTTACTTTTTTCCTTTTTCTCATTTATGTACCAATCAACATGTTGGTTTATAGTCAGTTCTTCCCACCAACAGTCCTCACTATTTTTCACGTCTTCCTCGGAGGCACCTTCTAAAATAACAACAAACTCTCCACGTACTTCTTCATTAGTTGACCACTCAATTGCATCACTAACAGTTCCACGCAAAAATTCTTCAAATTTCTTTGTAAGCTCTCTGCAAAGTACAATTTTTCTGTCGCCTAGTATTTCGAGAATGACTTGTAATGTTTCTTTTAAACGATGTGGTGACTCATATAGAATAACTGTACTTCGTTGACCTTTTAGCGGTTCAAGTTGTTTTTTCTTATCTTTTTTTTGACGCGATAAGAATCCTATATATAAAAATGAGTCTGTAGGGAGTCCAGATGAAATTAAGGAAGTTAAAGCAGCGTTTGCACCTGGTAAAGGTATAACGGATATTCCTGCGTCTAAACAAAGCTGTACAAGCTCATAACCTGGATCGTTAATACATGGCATACCCGCGTCACTAACTAACCCAACTTTCAACCCTTGTTTTAGATCTTCAATGATTTTTAGTCCCGCTTTTTCTTTGTTATGTTCATGATAGCTTACTAATGGTGTAGAAATTTCAAAGTGATTACAGAGCTTTTTGGAGTTCCGAGTATCTTCCGCTGCAATATAATCTACTTCTTTTAGTATTCGTACTGCCCTAAAGGTCATATCTTCTAAATTACCAATAGGCGTTGGTATTAAATAAAGACAGCCTAATTCTTCATTTAAAAAGCTCTTTTGGCTTTTTATCATTGCACGTTCCTTCTCTCATATATCGTACTTTATTTTCTCTTGATAATTGCTTAAATGCATACTCAGCTTGCATTGCTTCTCGCTTAGTTGAATACTCCTTAAAGAATATGCATTTTACAGGTACTCTGCCTCTAGTATATTTTGCGCCTTTTCCATCATTATGTTGCTTAATTCTACGCTCAATATTAGTTGTATAGCCTGCATAAAAGGTCGCATCAGCGCATTCTAACACATATAAATAATGCTTATTTTCCATATAGAATTTCCTTTAGTGCCGGCGTGTACTCATTATTTTCCTCATATACATAAATCGGTGGCAAAATCTTTAGGTCTGCTTTGCCTCCTTTTATTCCTTCTATTAGAAGTGTATTTGCTTCCTTCCCTACTTTCGGAAAGACGAATTGAATTCTCTTCGGTTCAATGCCGTGCTTTCGCATCAAAGTAACAATATCCAGCATTCGACCCGGACGATGAACCATCGCTAATTTTCCTCCATGCTTCAAAAGCAGTTTGCTTGCAATGATTACTTCTTCTAAATTCGTTTTGATTTCATGTCTCGCGATTGCATAATGCTCATTAATATTCTGTTCAGATGTAGGAACATCTTGAAAATATGGTGGATTACATGTAACAACATCCACGAATTCTCTCCCGATTTTGTCTGGTGCATTTTTTAAATCGTCATGAATCATTGATATTTTTTCTTCTAGCTTGTTGTATTCAATACTTCTTTTAGCCATATCGTACAATCGCTCTTGTATTTCTACCCCAATAATATTTGCCTTTGATCTTCGATGTAGCATCAAAGGAATAACGCCATTTCCAGAGCACAAGTCAACAATCGTGCCTTTTTGAATTGGAACATATGTAAAGTTTGATAAAAGAACCGCATCTAATGAAAATGAAAAAACTGAAGGACTTTGAATAATCCTCATATCATCAGTTAATAAGTAATCTAAACGTTCGTCACCTTTAAGCATATTTTTTTCCTTTCAAATATCTTAGGCAATATGTATCTCTTATCATTGCCTAATTGCCTTTTAATTAACTATGAATGCATAAAAAGAAGCTATTCCCATTGAAATCACGTCATATTACCTTTCAAACCAGCTCACATAATAGCTGTTTCTAAGGTAATCGTTCGCTTCTTAGGGAATAGCCTACCGTTACTTTTTATCAAAGAAGGATAAACAAAACAGACAGTCTTCACCATGACGCACGCTTCCATAATGTAGATTACAAATATGGAAACCTTCTTGGTAAAGTCTCGCTAGGTTATCGTAGCCTTCACCAAGATCCTTATCCTTTTGTACCTTTTTCTTCTTTGAATCTTTTATTTGTTCTTTTTCTTCTACACGCTTTTCTAGACCTAATCGTTCACGTAAGTGGTCATTTTCAATTTTCGTATAGTGGTTTTCTTCTAGAAGCTCAGCAATATATTGTTTTAAGTCACTAAGCTGTGTTGATAAATCTTGAATTTGTTCTTCCATATTGGAAAGAGATAAGAATATATTCTTCTTGTCCAATCTTACCACCTCTTAATCTGTGGTTTGTATTGACACAACTCCCTCATGAATTAAATCATCCAGGGTATACTCCACAACGCGTTCTTTTTTGATCAATTCTACTTGAATAACTCGTTCTAGGATGTTCAATCCTACTACTTTTCCAGGACCTTCTGTTGTTTGAATGATATCCTCTAAGTCTGGAAGTTGTTCCTTTGCAGCCTCATATTCATCATTCTCATATTTTAAGCAGCACATTAGACGGCCACAAAGTCCTGAAATTTTTGCTGGGTTAAGGGAAAGATTTTGATCTTTAGCCATTTTTATAGATACAGGTTCAAAATCTCCTAAAAATGTAGAACAACACAACATTCTACCACAAGGGCCTATTCCACCGAGCATTTTTGCCTCATCTCGTACACCTATTTGTCTTAATTCAATTCGAGTACGAAATACTGCAGCTAAATCCTTAACTAATTCTCTAAAGTCTATTCTACCATCTGCAGTAAAATAAAAGATGACTTTATTTCGGTCAAACGTATATTCGACATCAACTAATTTCATATCTAGTTCATGTTGCATAACTTTACTAGAACAAACCTCATAAGCTTCTTTAGCTGAATGCTTATTCTCTTCAACAATCGTACGATCATGCTCATCAGCTAATCGCATAACTTTCTTTAATGGAAGGACTACGTCATTTTCTCCGACCTTTTTATTTGGAACAACTACCTTTCCAAATTCAATCCCTCTCACCGTTTCAACGATGACAAATGTATCTTTAGGGATTGCTAATCCATTTGGGTCGAAATAATAAATTTTACCAGCTTTTTTAAAACGTACTCCGACTACTTCGTACACAATCTACAATCCCTCCTGTAGCTCTATAGTCATTTGCTCTAAAACCATTAACATATTTGCGTTTGATGTTAGTCGTTTTTTAGCATCAAGGATGATCTCTAAACAAGTAGTTATTTTCTCTAATGAAATGCGGTTTATTGCTTGTCTCATTAATGTTTCTTCATTTTTAAAAACAACGTTTTGATCTTGTTCAGCATATATATATAGCATATCTTTAAAGGCTAATACAAGCATATCAAGCATCATTTGTAACTGTTCCTTCGTATTGAAATGACGAGTAACATTTTGCTGTATAATCAAAAGACTATCTTTTTTCGTCGTTAATAATGCTTCATATAATTCTATCACTAAATCTCTAGCTTGTGCAAACCATTCTTCTTCAACAATTTGAACTGCCTCAGTTTCACTATTTGTGATTCTTGCCAATAAAGGGATTAAATTTGATTGTAGTTCAATTTTTGTTAAATGTTCCTCAAAATACTTTGTTGGCAATGGATTAAAATGAATTGATTGGCATCTAGATTGTATTGTTGGCAAAATTTGTTGTACTTGCTCAGTTAATAAAAACGCGGTTGTAATTGAAACAGGCTCCTCCAAAAATTTTAATAATGAATTTGCTGCATTCGTAGTCATTCGATCAGCGTGGTCTATTATATAAATTTTCCGATTCGATTCAACAGCCGTTTTAGAGAATTCCTCTTGTAGTTGTTGAATTTGTTGCTTTTTTATAGAGGTTTCCTCAGGTTCGATTAAGTAAACATTTGGGTGATTACCGGAATCGACACGCTTACAATTACGACAAGTTCCACAAGGTGTAGCGTCACTTACATTCTCACATAGTAATACTTTTGTGTAATATAATGCAAGTTCTCGTTTACCGGTTCCTCTTGGGCCCTCAAATAAGTAAGCATGAGCCACCCTGTTCTTAATAACGGCATTTTTTAACATTTTTGTAGCAACTGGCTGACGCTCGGTTAATTCCTCCCAAGATGTGCTCATGTTTACACCTTCTCATATCTATAAATTGAATAAAAACGCTTCTTTGTTTCCGAATGTTTCGTGTTCTAAATTACTTAACCATAATCTTATAAATACAATTTATTAAGTTCATATGCAAGTTCCAGTAAATTTACAAAACTTATTCTCATTCTATTATACCAGTTCAGTAAATTTATTGGTCATGGAATCAACTCTTGTTAATAATTAAATTTTTTCAATCTTTTCTAAAACGACTTCTAATGTGTCTTTAAATACTTGATCGATTGAGTTCGATGCATCAATTTTTTTGAAACGTCCTGGTTCCCTTTTCATTATTTCAGCATATCCGCTTTGAACCTTTAAATGAAAATCTAGCTCTTCTAAATCGAGTCTATTAACTTCTCTCTCATCCGCTTGGTGAACTCTATTCAGCCCAACTTTAGGATCTAAATCAAAATAAATTGTTAAATCCGGCATTAACCCATCGATTGCAAACTGATTTATATTATAAATTTCATCTATACCGATCCCTCTACCGACTCCTTGATATGCAAGTGAGCTATCTACGAATCGATCACATAATACAATTTTTCCTTCTTCTAATGCCGGAATTACCTTTTCCGCCAAATGCTGTCTCCTCGCCGCTGCGTATAACAACGCCTCCGTACGCTTATCCATTTCTACATTTTCAGTGTTTAAAATAATATTTCTTATACTTTCAGCTATTCGGATACCACCAGGTTCACGAGTAGATATAAAATTTACGCCCTTATTTCGAAGTTCTTCTGATACCATATTAATAATCGTTGTTTTACCAGCACCCTCTGGTCCCTCAAATGTAATAAATAAAGATTTCAACCTATTTCCTCCTAAATCAATACTTCAATTTGTAAATTTTTATTTTCAATTAAGTTATGAATTGTCATTCCATATTGGTGTATATCGTAAATATAATCAACATGCTTAGTCGTGATCAGTTCACCTTTCAATAAAATTGGTACTCCTGGTGGATATGGAACAATATTTTCTGCCGAAATATCTCCAACAGAATCTGCTAAATCTTTTACCATCTTTCTTTTTTTCTTTAAACCGGAATAACTATAAGAAACTGTACTAGAAAAATTAGGTACGGTAAGCTTAGGCACTTTATTTTCAATAAAATCCATGTCATCAGTTACTTTTTTTATACGATAAATCAGGTCACTAAAATCATATTTTTCGTCTAGAGGTAAAATAAATAGAACATGTCCCCAATCAGAAAGCTCCGTATAGATCCCCTCAGTTTCAAATAGATCCTGTAATTGCTTACCGTTATGTCCTTTTTCGCTTTTTACGATTAATTTTAATAAATCCTGCTTATAGTTTAAATGATCTGTAGTAACAATTTTTAAACTAGCTAACTCATTTACATCTTCAATAAACTGTTCAATTTTCTTCTGAAGCTTTATCACTTTACTAGAAGAAAATGTTTCGACAAAGTTCCTTGCGTAGTCTAAAGAAGCCATGATCGGATAAGAAGGGCTACTGCTTTGTAGCATTCTCAGCATTTCTTTAATCTTTTCTTTACAAACAAGATTTGATTTTATGTGTAGATATGAGCCCATTGTCATTGCAGGTAAGGTTTTATGCGCTGACTGTATGACGATATCCGCACCCATAGAAAGCGCGTCTTCTGGAAATGGTGCTCCAATGATAAAATGTGCTCCATGGGCTTCATCAACTATCGTAGGGATTCCCATACTATGGGCGAATTCAATTATATTTCCTAAAGACTGAGACATTCCATAGTAGTTAGGATTCGTTAAAATCATTGCCTTTGCATTAGGATAGTCTTTTATTACTTCCAGTGATTGTTCAATGTTAATCCCAAGCGGTTGTCCTAACTCTTCATCAATATCTAAAGGCAAGAATATAGGCTTTGCTCCAGCAAGTAATAGACCATGAAAAATCGACTTATGACAATTACGTTGAACAAATACTTCCTCATTTTCACTACATAAAGCTAAAATAGCGGCTAAGTTACCTACAGTTGATCCATTCACTAAAAAGAAACTCTCTTCTGCATTATAAACTTCGGCTAAAATGTTTTGAGCCTCACTAATTGCCTCTGAAGGATAATGTAAGTCATCCAGTCCGTTTAATTCTGTCACATCATAACTTAATATATTTGGTAATTCTAAATCCTTTATGTATGTATGCTTTCCATTTTTATGTCCTGGTACATGTAGAGATATTGTTTCTTTAGTAACAAACTCTTTCAATGCATTTAGTAATGGCATTTTATTCATGATTAACGCTTCCTTTGATTACACAAGATATTTATATATCGTTATATTAATATATTTTTTTAGTGATAATTTAAAATAAAAATAATCAAAATGCTGTCCAACATTTAAAGACAATCAATTGATTCCAAACCACTTCTTAACAGCACTTAATCACTAAGTTTTAATAAATACGCAATATAAAAACCGATTACATTTACAAGCTCTCTCCATTACTTAAAAAGTCTAGTCACTTAAGAGTAACCAAACAGTAATTTATTATGGCAGAGGTCCTTGTATACAGTAATCGGTCCTTCATTTTATACTTTATTTTATCTTACAACAACTTATAAAACTACTATTAGTCTACTATGTTTATGTTAATCTTTAATTTGCAATTTCTTCTTTCACCGTAATAATACTTCTTAACTTCTCTACAAAGGAATTGTATAGAGGTGCATCTGTTTCTGTTGTTACGATTTTCTTTTCACATTCTTCACATACAAATGCCTCGATAATATGAATTCCTTGCTCTTTTTTCTCTTCACAAACTATACACTTTGAAGATTTCATTGTATTTCCTCCTCTAAATATAGTTACGACTTAATTTTCATATTGATTAAACAATTTCATTTATTATTTAGTTTTGCAAATTAAAAGCTTTTTATACAATTTAGGGCCTATTTTTTTGTAATATATGAAAATAGTTCTAATTTTGTGCTTTACTAAAAAAGATTTTTTCCCTAGATTTTAAGGTTTTCTCTTTAAACCACTAAAAAAGGACTACAAGTAAATGTAGTCTCAGTGTATAGACAAAGTCCATAAAGCTTGATTTTTCGGCGCTGGCGCTTGTATTTGAGTCGTAAAGCCTTATTAGAAGAAATATTACTCTGAACAGTAATGGGCAAAGCTAAAAAAAAAGCGATCCTTTAGCGAGCATTCTTGAATTTCGAATAAATGCAGTCATTTTAGTACATAAGTAACTCGTGAAAAAGTCGAAACTATAAAAGGTGTTATCATTCATAATTCATCAGCCACTCCTTTACTTGCTTAAACTATTTCAAATACATTTAGTATGGTGTGTTCTCTTGGTAGCGTGACCTGCCAAATTTAAACATCCATTATAATATGATTTACTTTCCTTTTACTCATCTTGATTTATGTCTTTGTTATCCGGCAAACAGAATTTGATAAGTCTTATTAAAGGAAAACTATTAAACTCTACAATTGAATCGAAATTAAGGATACATAATTACATACAAAAAAACATCAGCCTAA
>NZ_NUEU01000094.1:0-4735 GCF_002556365.1 Bacillus sp. AFS002410 | reverse complement strand
CTTTGAAAACTAAACAAAACATGAAGTAAACGTCAATTATTAGTTTTTTGAGCAATACAAGATTTAAACTTAACTTTTATGGAGAGTTTGATCCTGGCTCAGGACGAACGCTGGCGGCGTGCCTAATACATGCAAGTCGAGCGGATTAATGGGAGCTTGCTCCCGTTAATTAGCGGCGGACGGGTGAGTAACACGTGGGCAACCTACCTATAAGACTGGGATAACTTCGGGAAACCGGAGCTAATACCGGATGACACTGAGGAACTCCTGTTCCTTAGTTGAAAGATGGCTTCGGCTATCACTTACAGATGGGCCCGCGGCGCATTAGCTAGTTGGTGAGGTAACGGCTCACCAAGGCGACGATGCGTAGCCGACCTGAGAGGGTGATCGGCCACACTGGGACTGAGACACGGCCCAGACTCCTACGGGAGGCAGCAGTAGGGAATCTTCCGCAATGGACGAAAGTCTGACGGAGCAACGCCGCGTGAGCGATGAAGGCCTTCGGGTCGTAAAGCTCTGTTGTTAGGGAAGAACAAGTGCTAGTTAAATAAGCTGGCACCTTGACGGTACCTAACCAGAAAGCCACGGCTAACTACGTGCCAGCAGCCGCGGTAATACGTAGGTGGCAAGCGTTGTCCGGAATTATTGGGCGTAAAGCGCGCGCAGGCGGTTTCTTAAGTCTGATGTGAAAGCCCCCGGCTCAACCGGGGAGGGTCATTGGAAACTGGGAAACTTGAGTGCAGAAGAGGAAAGTGGAATTCCAAGTGTAGCGGTGAAATGCGTAGAGATTTGGAGGAACACCAGTGGCGAAGGCGACTTTCTGGTCTGTAACTGACGCTGAGGCGCGAAAGCGTGGGGAGCAAACAGGATTAGATACCCTGGTAGTCCACGCTGTAAACGATGAGTGCTAAGTGTTAGAGGGTTTCCGCCCTTTAGTGCTGAAGTTAACGCATTAAGCACTCCGCCTGGGGAGTACGGTCGCAAGACTGAAACTCAAAGGAATTGACGGGGGCCCGCACAAGTGGTGGAGCATGTGGTTTAATTCGAAGCAACGCGAAGAACCTTACCAGGTCTTGACATCCTCTGACAACCCTAGAGATAGGGCGTTCCCTTCGGGGACAGAGTGACAGGTGGTGCATGGTTGTCGTCAGCTCGTGTCGTGAGATGTTGGGTTAAGTCCCGCAACGAGCGCAACCCTTGATCTTAGTTGCCAGCATTTAGTTGGGCACTCTAAGGTGACTGCCGGTGACAAACCGGAGGAAGGTGGGGATGACGTCAAATCATCATGCCCCTTATGACCTGGGCTACACACGTGCTACAATGGATAGTACAAAGGGTTGCAAGACCGCGAGGTGGAGCTAATCCCATAAAACTATTCTCAGTTCGGATTGTAGGCTGCAACTCGCCTACATGAAGCCGGAATCACTAGTAATCGCGGATCAGCATGCCGCGGTGAATACGTTCCCGGGCCTTGTACACACCGCCCGTCACACCACGAGAGTTTGTAACACCCGAAGTCGGTGGGGTAACCTTTTAGGGGCCAGCCGCCTAAGGTGGGACAGATGATTGGGGTGAAGTCGTAACAAGGTAGCCGTATCGGAAGGTGCGGCTGGATCACCTCCTTTCTATGGAGACATCATGAACCGTTGGTTCATGTATGAAAATGTTTCTTCATTGTTTTGTTTAGTTTTGANNTTTGTACCTTGAAAACTAGATAATGTCATTCATTAAACTGCGTAAGTTTAATTCAATTAGTTTTAAAATTAGTTAAGTTAGAAAGGGCGCACGGTGGATGCCTTGGCACTAGGAGTCGATGAAGGACGGGACTAACACCGATATGCTTCGGGGAGCTGTAAGTAAGCTTTGATCCGGAGATTTCCGAATGGGGAAACCCACTACTCGTAATGGAGTAGTATCTTTACCTGAATACATAGGGTACTGAGGACAGACCCAGGGAACTGAAACATCTAAGTACCTGGAGGAATAGAAAGCAAAATGCGATTTCCTGAGTAGCGGCGAGCGAAACGGAAGATAGCCCAAACCAAGAGGCTTGCCTCTTGGGGTTGTAGGACACTCTATACGGAGTTACAAAGGAACGGGGTAAATGAAGCGACCTGGAAAGGTCCGTCAAAGAAGGTAAAAACCCTGTAGTTGAAATCTCGTTCCCTCTTGAGTGGATCCTGAGTACGGCGGAACACGTGAAATTCCGTCGGAATCTGGGAGGACCATCTCCCAAGGCTAAATACTACCTAGTGACCGATAGTGAACCAGTACCGTGAGGGAAAGGTGAAAAGCACCCCGGAAGGGGAGTGAAAGAGAACCTGAAACCGTGTGCTTACAAATAGTCAGAGCTCGTTAATGAGTGATGGCGTGCCTTTTGTAGAATGAACCGGCGAGTTACGATCCCGTGCAAGGTTAAGTTGAAGAGACGGAGCCGCAGCGAAAGCGAGTCTGAATAGGGCGATATAGTACGTGGTCGTAGACCCGAAACCGAGTGATCTACCCATGTCCAGGATGAAGTTCAGGTAACACTGAATGGAGGTCCGAACCCACGCACGTTGAAAAGTGCGGGGATGAGGTGTGGGTAGCGGAGAAATTCCAATCGAACTCGGAGATAGCTGGTTCTCCCCGAAATAGCTTTAGGGCTAGCCTTATGTGTTAGAGTCTTGGAGGTAGAGCACTGATTGGACTAGGGGCCCCCAACGGGTTACCGAATTCAGTCAAACTCCGAATGCCAATGACTTATCCATAGGAGTCAGACTACGAGTGATAAGATCCGTGGTCAAGAGGGAAACAGCCCAGACCGCCAGCTAAGGTCCCAAAGTATACGTTAAGTGGAAAAGGATGTGGAGTTGCTTAGACAACCAGGATGTTGGCTTAGAAGCAGCCACCATTTAAAGAGTGCGTAATAGCTCACTGGTCGAGTGACTCTGCGCCGAAAATGTAACGGGGCTAAACGTATCACCGAAGCTGCGGATTGATACCGTATGGTATCAGTGGTAGGGGAGCGTTCTAAGGGCGTTGAAGCTAGATCGTAAGGACTGGTGGAGCGCTTAGAAGTGAGAATGCCGGTATGAGTAGCGAAAGACGGGTGAGAATCCCGTCCACCGTATGCCTAAGGTTTCCTGGGGAAGGCTCGTCCTCCCAGGGTTAGTCAGGACCTAAGCCGAGGCCGAAAGGCGTAGGCGATGGACAACAGGTTGATATTCCTGTACCACCTCATTTCCGTTTGAGCGATGGAGGGACGCAGAAAGATAGGGTAAGCGCGCTGCTGGATATGCGCGTCCAAGCAATTAGGCTGATGTGTAGGCAAATCCGCACATCATAAGGCTGAGTTGTGATGGCGAGGGAAATATAGTACCGAAGTTCCTGATTCTACGCTGCCAAGAAAAGCTTCTAGCGAGGAAATAGGTGCCTGTACCGCAAACCGACACAGGTAGGCGAGGAGAGAATCCTAAGGTGAGCGAGAGAACTATGGTTAAGGAACTCGGCAAAATGACCCCGTAACTTCGGGAGAAGGGGTGCTCTTTTGGGTGTATGCCCGGGAGAGCCGCAGTGAAAAGGCCCAAGCGACTGTTTAGCAAAAACACAGGTCTCTGCGAAGCCGCAAGGCGAAGTATAGGGGCTGACGCCTGCCCGGTGCTGGAAGGTTAAGAGGAGGGGTTATCCCTTACGGGAGAAGCTCTGAATTGAAGCCCCAGTAAACGGCGGCCGTAACTATAACGGTCCTAAGGTAGCGAAATTCCTTGTCGGGTAAGTTCCGACCCGCACGAAAGGCGTAACGATTTGGGCACTGTCTCAACCATAGACTCGGTGAAATTATAGTACCTGTGAAGATGCAGGTTACCCGCGACAGGACGGAAAGACCCCGTGGAGCTTTACTGCAGCTTGATATTGAATTTTGGTACAGCTTGTACAGGATAGGTAGGAGCCTGTGAAGCCGGAGCGCTAGCTTCGGTGGAGGCGTCGGTGGGATACTACCCTGGCTGTATTGAAATTCTAACCTAGAGCCGTTATCCGGCTCGGAGACAGTGTCAGGTGGGCAGTTTGACTGGGGCGGTCGCCTCCTAAAGAGTAACGGAGGCGCCCAAAGGTTCCCTCAGAATGGTTGGAAATCATTCGAAGAGTGTAAAGGCATAAGGGAGCTTGACTGCGAGACCTACAAGTCGAGCAGGGACGAAAGTCGGGCTTAGTGATCCGGTGGTTCCGCATGGAAGGGCCATCGCTCAACGGATAAAAGCTACCCCGGGGATAACAGGCTTATCTCCCCCAAGAGTCCACATCGACGGGGAGGTTTGGCACCTCGATGTCGGCTCATCGCATCCTGGGGCTGTAGTCGGTCCCAAGGGTTGGGCTGTTCGCCCATTAAAGCGGTACGCGAGCTGGGTTCAGAACGTCGTGAGACAGTTCGGTCCCTATCCGTCGTGGGCGCAGGAAATTTGAGAGGAGCTGTCCTTAGTACGAGAGGACCGGGATGGACACACCGCTGGTGTACCAGTTGTTCTGCCAAGAGCATGGCTGGGTAGCTATGTGTGGAAGGGATAAGTGCTGAAAGCATCTAAGCATGAAGCCCCCCTCAAGATGAGATTTCCCATAGCGTTAAGCTAGTAAGACCCCTGAGAGACGATCAGGTTGATAGGTCAGAGGTGGAAGCGTGGTGACACGTGGAGCTGACTGATACTAATCGGTCGAGGACTTAACTAACAAGTTTGATAATGACATTATCTAGTTTTGA
>NZ_NUEU01000093.1:0-2351 GCF_002556365.1 Bacillus sp. AFS002410 | reverse complement strand
CCATTCTACTCGACTAGTTGGATAAGCATTAAAAAGACTGTTTGGTCAAAACAGTCTTTTTTAGTCCGCAAAAATCAACATTTTAGCTTAACAGAGCCTAGATTTAAAAAACTGGGTGGATGAAGGAATGGATTATTCAAATTATATTTTGTAAGTCATTAAAGCTCTAATTAACACTTTTATTATAGGATTTTTTGGAAATAATAATAAATCCGGAAGTAAAATTTGAAGTCAAAAGTAGGAATTATATGAATCGCAAAATAAAAATAAGTGGCTTTCAATTTTTTTGTATTATTTTTTCGTTTATTGTCGGTATTCCACCACCAGGTCTAATTTACACTATTGCCAATCAAGATGCATGGATGTGTGTATTAATAGCAGATTTTACAGCTTGTTTATTATTTGCTCTGTATATTAAGTTATATACGTTATTCCCTGATTTACAATTTACACAATACATTCAAGTTATTTTAGGTAAATTTGTAGGGAAACTAATGGCATTAGTTTATATTGTGTATTTTATTTATATGGCAGCACGAGATTTACGTGAACTTGCAGCTTTACTAAGAATTACTCTTTATAATGCTTCATCCCTAATTGCACTCGTAATAATAACAATGTTCTTAGTCCTTTATACACTTTATAAAGGATTTGAAACATTCGCCCGAGCGAACGAATTAATATTTCTGATGACAGTAGCTATTGTTGTCCTATTTATAACACTTGAAATCGTTTCTAATTTAATTGAATTTAAAAATTTAAGACCGGTTTTAGAAAATGGATTGAAGCCTGTAATAAAAGGAGCTTTTCCTATCACAGTCACAATTCCATTTGGTGAAATATTTGTATTTACTATGATCATGCCATATTTAAATAAACAAAAGTCAGCAATAAAGGTAGGTATACCCGCATTATTAATTTCAGGGGCTGCATTAAGTTTATTCGCAGTATTAAATATAGCAATCTTAGGTGTTTCAGAAGTAACAAGAACAGTCTTTCCACTTCTAACATCAGTTAGTTATATCAATGTTGCTGATTTTATCCAAAGAATGGATTCATTTATTGTACTGATTTCAGTAACTGGTTATTATGTAAAAATTGTTGTTTATTTTTATTGCGCGGTATCTGGAACTGCAGAATTATTTAATGTAAAGAAAAGTGAACAGCTAGTCTATCCAATTTCAATTATTATTATCACTAGTTCATTATGGTTGGCTTCTAGTTTTATAGACCAACATAATGAAGCTGTTAGTAAAGCACCTTTTTTACTACACATTCCACTTCAAATCCTTATTCCGCTTAGTTTATTACTGATTCTCTTATTACAAGGGAAACTTAAAGGGAATAAAAGCTTAAAACAAAAAGGCTCCAGTTTTCACTAGAGCCTTTTTGTTTCTTTAAAATTCGTATTCGTACGTATTCAAATTATTTTTTAGGTCCTCTCACATTCAACCGAACATAGATATATAAAGTTATTCCTGTTGAGAAGGTCTCCCCCCTACCTTCTCTTTTTTTGTTTGTAAAAATAACCTCTTAATTGTCATTAGTTTGTAACGATATTCACAAACTTTCTTTAAAAATAATGATATTATCAAATAGAAAAGAATTTGATTACAAATCTTTTCCCCTTTAAAAAACTTTGAAATCTTTCAGTCCCTTTTAAAAATCTATACATCTATAATTTCCCGTTTAACCCTATTGACTTGACACTCAAAATAGGGTTCTTTTTTTATTGCCTTTTTAATAAGAATTTACTGATATTTAACTAAAAAAAGACTGTCTAAAAAAACAATCTTCTTTAAGAAAATATTAATCAACTAAAGCATGCGATAGTTGAACTAAAATCGGCATTTTAAAACGGACTTTACTTTTATAAAAAAGGAGGTCCGTTTTTTTGAATCATTTGTATCTATATTCGATTTGTTCAACGACGAAAAAGCATCCAATTTAATTGGATGCATATTTAAGTATTCCACTTGAAAAGAGTGAATCTTCAAGCTGTGTGCACTCTTTTAGTTTGATTAATCCATCTAGTTCTAGTTCCTTAGCTAGTTTTTCGATCATAATTGTATCATTTTCCAAGGAATTTTTAATGTTGATTAAAAAGAAATTTCCTCTTGTTGCAAGTCGAAGGCTCATTAATAAATTCTTTTTATTCATTTTCCAAACTCCCTTCTAAATTAGATAATTCGACACAATGGATGTTTTATCCTGTAAATACAATTTAATTACAAATTTTTTGTAGGAGTTATTAATCTAATCTCCATAGTATATAACGTCAAAAATTCTCATACATTGTCAATACACATAGTAGGGGGAATAATAATGAATTCAAATAATTTTCGTGAATT
>NZ_NUEU01000092.1:0-36450 GCF_002556365.1 Bacillus sp. AFS002410 | reverse complement strand
AACGCGGCATGGGAGTCTACTATGAAAATTAAATTCACTTGAACTATCAAATATTTAAAAAGTACATAAAAAAATATATAAAAATTTCTACCCATTTAGTTTTACTACTATAGTATTCATCTCCGAAAAATACATACTTAACTGGAAACGTTGTAATTTATTGTAAGAATTTATCGATTTATATTTAATAGATTGAATGAATTTGTCAAAATAAGAATTTTATCAATTGTCATTATAATAAAATTAGAATTCAAGAAAATTCTAAAAAATTAATAGGAAGGGATTGATAAGATTGAAAAAGTCTAAAAAGACACAGCCAATTGCTAAAGCGAAACGAGCTGCGGCTGTTGTGTTGAGTACGGGTCTTTTGCTAGGACTTGTCGCTAACTTAAATTACACTTCTGTTGCACATGCACAAACTAATACAAAGGCTGAAAGTATTTTAGCGAATTTAACAAAAGAGCAGCGTGAAGCATTGCAAAAGTTGGATAATCATAAATTAAAAACGGGATTACAACTATCACCTGATGTTGATTTGTCGAGTGAGAAAGATGTGACTGTGATCGTAGAATTAAATGAACTTCCAGCGAAAACAGCACAAATTGCTAAAGCAATTAAAGGAGAAAAAATTTCTCTTACACAAGCAAATGAGAATGTAGAAAAATCTCAAGTACAATTTAAAAAAGATTTGCAAACAAGACTAAAAAAGACCAAATCAGGTAAAGATGTCTATCGGGTGAAACATATTTATAAAAATTCCTTGAATGGTGTCGCATTAACATTGCCAGCAAATCAAGTAAAATCATTGTTAGATTCTAAAGTAGTAAAAGCTATTTATAGTGATTACACAGTGCAGGTCGAACCACCAGCTCAAACACAAACAGGGGAAGTAAACAACCAAACAAAGGTTGATAGTATTCCATTTTTAAATCTGGATAAACTTCATGACGAAGGGTACACAGGTAAAGGGGTAAAGGTTGGTGTTATTGATACAGGTGTCGACTATAATCACCCAGATTTAAAGCATGCGTATAAAGGTGGATATGACTTTGTAGATAATGACAATAATCCGATGGAAACTACTTATGATGACTGGGAAAAGTCTAAAAAAGCAGAGTATTCGAATGGAAGTTCCTATTATACAGATCATGGAACACATGTGTCTGGAACGATTGCAGGTCGGGCAGAAAACAATTCAGATTATAAAGTAATAGGAGTGGCTCCGGAATCTGATTTATATGTTTATCGTGTATTAGGGCCATACGGAAGCGGAACAACGGCTGCGATCCTTGCAGGGATTGATAAAGCTGTTCAAGATGGTATGGATGTAATTAATTTATCATTAGGTGCTTCTATCAATGATCCGTTATATGCAACAAGCATTGCAATTGATAATGCCGTATTAAGTGGAGTGACTGCAGTTGTTGCAGCTGGTAATTCGGGAGACGCCCTGAATACGTTAGGTTCTCCAGGTGCTGCGGCACTAGCGCTAACAGTAGGAGCGAGTTCTGTTCCTAGTGAGGTTACGAGCTTCGAGAGTCAAATCGCCTCTGGTAGTAATAATACTGGTGTGACGATGCAGTTAATGACGAAGAAATGGACAGATGACTTCAGCAGTATGACTGGTAAATCATTTGAAATTGTAAATGTAGGTTTAGGTGGTCCAAACGATTACACAGGAAAAGATGTGAATGGTAAAATCGCGTTTATTCAGCGAGGTACATATGCATTAATTGAGAAAATGGAATATGCAAGAGATCATGGGGCAGCCGGCGTAATCATCTATAATTCGAATCCAGATGAAGGTCAAATTCCAATTTTCTTAGGTGAAAGCAATGATAATATCCCAACGTTTTCGATGACAAATAAAGATGGCCTAGCTGTAAATGATCTGTTTTCAAGTGGTGTACCAAACGTTACTTTTGGTGCAAAAAGTGAAAAAGAACTAGCTGGAGATGAATTGGCAAGCTTTAGCTCAAGAGGACCATCTGGAACTTTATATGATATTAAACCAGAGGTAACGGCACCAGGCGTAGATGTATTATCAACGGTACCTTCATATATTGCAAATAAAGAGGATACATCCGACTATTCCTCTGCATATTTACGTATGTCCGGCACATCTATGGCATCTCCACATGTTGCAGGAGTTGCAGCGCTATTACTGCAAGCTCACCCAGATTATACGCCTGGAGATGTAAAGACTGTACTGATGAATACAGCCGATCCGCTAAAAAATTCATATAGTGTATTTGAAGTTGGAGCAGGCAGAATCGATCCAATGCAAGCGATTCATTCCGATGCGATGATAAGCGTTCTAGATAAGACCCCTTACATTGAAAGTGGAGAAGAAAAAATCATTTCAGAACAAACCGGAGGTCTAAGTTACGGCTTCGTTCCAGTTTCGTCAGATAAGGATTACTCGAAGACTACGAAACTATCATTTGAGAATAGTAGTGTTAAAGATAAAAAGTATGAGTTATCCGTTGAATACAATGTTAGTGCAAAAGGATCATTAGATGCGGATAAAAATGGCGTTACGGTAAAAGTGCCAAATACAATTACTGTTAAGAAAAACAGTTCAAAACAACTTTCGGCGACATTAGAAATTCCAAAGACGGCAGAAAAAGGTATTTATGAGGGCTATATTAATATTAAAGAGAAAAACAATCCGGAAGAAAGCTATCGTATTCCATTTGGAGTAAAGGCTACTGATGAAGGTTTAGCTTACTTTGATGTATACACAAAGAGCATTTCAACAAACCGAGTCATTAATTTATTCAGCCGAAAAGATACCGATTTAGATTTTAGATTAAACACGTCGATGCAAACGTTAGACTGGGTATTAGTCGATCCGAAAACGAATAAGGATCTCGGACTTATTACTTCGGTTAGCGGTTCAGGTGCAGCGGTTGACACAGATTACACGATGGACAGTGCATTTTACGGCAGATATTTCCCATTCACAGGTGATGATAAAAATCCAATAGGGTATGTTTCTGAAAAAGCACCAGATGGAATTTACGACATAAAAATGATTGGAACAAACAAAGACGGTAAACAATTTGTGAAAACATCGAAAGTAAGTATTGATAACAGTGAACCAACAATAAAGTTCGATGATACAAATGCGATGCCTAAAGGTGATACTCAAATAGTAGAATTAGCGGAAGGGCAAGATAAAGTTACGCTTTCCGGAACGTTATTGGACCCTGAGATCGGTAAAACGCAAGAAGCAGGCATGCCTCTTACTCAAGCGAATAATAAAGTGTTTTATGGCCCGGGTTCATCAAATGCATATTCCTTGAGTGTAGACGAGAATGGGAAATTTAGTACAGAAGTTAGAGTAAGTGGAATGATTAATCCAGTGCAATATGTAGGTGCTGATTTTGCAGGAAATGGGACATTACCTAAAATGGTTTATTATACGAAGAAAGGCGCATCTTATATTTATGCAAAACCAAATAAAGTTGCAATGGAATATGGTGAAAAAATTACTTATACGTTCTACGCGCATAATTTACGAAAAGCCAATAAGCTTAATTTCAGATTAGACTATGTAGCGAAATATTTTGATAGTGTTGAATTTAAAAAAGCACAAAGTTTACCAGAAGGAACAGAACTGACAACAACTATTACGGGTACAACTAGTAAAGGGACAATAGTGAATATCAATGTACCAGGAGCAGGAATTGAAGGAGATGTTGCATTATTTGATTTAGAAGTTGATACAAATGCAAATGAATTCCTTAATCCATTTGCTCAAATCCTTAATTTTTCTACTGTTCAAGTAAATAGCGAAAGTACGAATAGACTGCAGATTATTATGGGAACAGTGCCAATGTATCCTATGTACTCTACAGCAACAGCTAAGCTAAATGGTGTAGGCTTATATACTGCAGCAGGCACACCCAACTACAGTATTGATTATACGAAAGCTGGAGCAACTATGAATCTAAAAGGGACTAATGGTGTCTTCTATGATGGCGTAATTGAAAAAAATGGAAATGTAACATTTAAAGGACTTCCAGCATCAGTACAAAAATATACAGTGATTATGGATATTCCTGGACATTTTACGACATATACACCATTGGAAATTGGACGTACTGAGAGGGGAGTTAATATTGGGGAAGCGGAACCTTCTTATCCAACAGTAGGTGCTAAACCAGGTGATATCAATAAGGATAATGTCATTGATGTGATGGATGCGATCTATATACAAACATATTGGGGAACAAACAAGCGAAGTGCTGATATTAATTTTGATGGAATTGTTGATGCAAAAGACTTAGCATTTATAGAGAAAAACTATTTAATGCAAAATCCTTTTGTTACAGTAGCACCAAAGCCAGTCAAAAAGTATAAAGGAAGTACGTTAGAATCGATTAAGAGTGAACTTGGAATACAATAAAAAACGTTCTTTCATATAGAAGACACCCCATCTGTAATGATTTAAAATAAACTTCTAAGAAGAGGATTATGAATTGTATTTTATCTCCCTATAGTAGACAGTGGAAAGTTTAATGAACTGATTATTATGGAGGAGATTTTTTTATGAAGAAATATTAGACCAAAATAGCCCGAACATCTTAATGGGGGATTATATACTCGTTCAGAGTGTTTTTAGTGATATCAAGTTCAAAGTTCATGTACTAGTGGGAAACGGCAGCAAAGTGTCGTTTTTACTATATTACAAAAAAAATTAAAAGACCTACATACAGTTTGCAGGTCTTTATTGGTCTATTTGATGTTCACATTTTGATTTAAGGATGAAAGGAAAAATAAATCCCTACAAAAACGATCAAATTCATTAATAAAGTGGATGTTGGCTCTGACAAGGTGGAAATCCATTAATATCTTGAATCATATAGAAATCATATTGTTTTAGAGCAAACTGTGCTTGATACATATATTCTATAATTAGGACTTTTGAATCAGATACTCCACACAATACTCCCGATGTACCTTGACCATTTGTTAAAGAAACGCCAACAGGTTGACCTATTAAATATCTTATTTTTTGATTCCAAGGCATTATTATCACTCCTTTAAATTAACTATATTAAATCGGGAGTAAATTGGTTCCTGTGTAATATACAAGATAAGAACCATATTGTTGCCAAGTATTACAATAAATCGAAAAAAATTTAAAATTGATAAATTTTTTCAAAATTAAAATCACATCAACAGTTAATATAATGAATGTATTCAAAAGAAGAGGATGAGAGTAGATTTTTTAGGAGGTTTCTCACCCTTAAATAAGATTTCTTTTTTTCTGATGGCTGATCTTACAAAGTCAATTTAGGAGGGACTATATGAATATTAAACAATTAAGCTATCTTAGTGAATTTACAAAAAGTGGTTCCTATAAGATTGCAGCGCAAAAATTTCTTGTTAGTGAAGCGATCATTAAGAAGTCGTTATTTAGTTTAGAGAATGAATTAGGTATTAAACTAGTTGAGTGTCATGACGACTCTAAAGTAGTCCCTTCATTTGAAGCGTTAGAAATTTTTCCATTAGTAAATGATATCCTGATAAATTATCAGGAGTTTGAAGAAGTAGTTAAATTCTTATCAAACAGTTCTTTTGTGAAAAGTAATATGATGTATGAAGTGGGGATATTATAACATAACCTAAAAATGAGACATAAGTACAAGTATTACTACTTTAATTTCAACTTTGTGATGAGGTCTTCTCTACTATAGACGACCTGTATTTTTATAAATATTTTTATATAAAAATATTCACTTAAGATGTTGAAATAGATTTGAAAAATGGATAAGTTGTGCAATTGTTTCAGAAGGAAAATAAAATTGGAATATAATTTTTAAAGACCAAATCGCTAAAAGATTTGGTCTTTAAAGTTTTTTTGAAAAAACATAAGTTTGAATTTTAATATTCTATACAATCTTGAATATAACGAATAAAATTTTTAGAATTACTGGTTAGTGGTTTGCTTTTAAGGTTGACTGTCCAGAGTTCGTCGCTAATATAAGGTGAGAACTTTAAAGGAATCGACTTTATGGTACCAGACAAAGTATCTGGATGATTTTTAATTGTAATATTACGGACAAAAGTAACTCCTAAACCATTTTTCACTGCTTCTCTAATACTTTCTGTATTATTTGAAATGAAATGAATATTCATATTTTTAACTACTTGACGACTGTGTTCTACAAATGAATGATTGTTATATAGAACAAACTTTTCGTGGAGTAAATCTTCAGGTGTAATTTCATCTAAATTATATAATGGAGATTGTTTACCAACGAGTACGCAATAGTTGGTCATAGTTAAAAGTTCATATTGTATATCTTTATCTTCTTTTAGTTTCCTTTCGTTTGAAAAAAGGAACGCAATATCAGGTTGATCAAATGGAATATAATCTAGGATCTGGTCCGGAGCATATTCATAAACTTGAACATCAATATTTGGGAAATCTTTTTTGAAATTAATAATTGATTCATTAATCAAATAAACCAAACCTGGAACAGTTGCAATTTTTAATTGGGACTGATAAGTGTCGTTCTGAATTGCGATCTTATCCTCCATAATTTCAATTTCATTTAAAACTTTTTTTGCCTGTTTAATAACTTCTTTTCCAGCTTCAGTAGGTACTGTTTTCATTTTTAAACGGATAAATAACTTCAAATTTATTTTCTTTTCCAATTTCTTCAGAGATTGACTTACAGCTGAAGCAGATATATTTAAGTTTTTAGCTGCCTTTGTAATGGATTCCTCTTTCGATACTTCAACAATATATTTTAAATGTTAAATATTCATTTTGTACCTCCTTTAAGCGGTATCGAAGTATGAATTGATTATACTGTATAATTTTATTAAATAAAATTGTTAAACAATATTTCGATGTTGGAATTATTGACCAAAAACTATGTGTAAAAATTTGTTAATTGTTATTTAAGAATAATTACTAGAGAGTCTAGTGTTAAGAAATACTTAATAGATTGTAAACTAAAATTCGTTTTACATGATAAATCTAAGTAATTAAAATATAGAGTATAATATAAGGGTTATTTTTTTATTTTTCTAAAATTTTAGAATAAAAATTAAAAAGTTAAAGTTGTTATGTTTTTTATCTAGTTGAAGAATTTGTTCTAATTCAAAATGGCTATTCGTCAAGCATAGGCAAAGAAAGATAGTCGTTGCCTCGGTTCCAATAAAAAAAATAGAGATAAATTGAGATTTTTACTGTGTAGGGTTAGTCAGCATCTTTGTAATTCAACATATTTAATTCCGATAAACAATTATTTAGATGCTATAAGCCGTAAAGAAAAATGGCTTATGGCATTTTTACTTTTATCATTTAGAGATTAAAAATTCTTAATATTGGGTGGGATGCAACTTGAATGATTTTCTACTTTATGAGTTTAACAAGCTGATGAAGAAAAACAACTGGAATCTTAAAGAGTTAGCAAAAAAATCAGATATCCATTATAGCGATATGAGTAGAATATTTAATAATAAAAAAGCACTATCTTTACATTATTTGGATGCCATAACTGAGGCCTTCCAACTGTCTAAAGGATCATTTTATAAAGGTTATATAAACCTATGCTTTAATGAAAGAAATCTATTAGATAAAAGAAGAAGTGGTGCTTTTATTTATGAATGTGCTAAAAATGGTTTTAAATCCGAATTATCTTTTATTTTATCAGTAATGATTGAAGAAAAATCAAAATCAATTCGTTTTAAATATTTTCAAAATTTATTCTTTATTGCTGAACAGCTTTTTTCAGAAGGTAAAGAAAAAGAAGCATTACCTTTATACGAACTAATTATTGAGCATATGCCCAATTCAGCAACTGAAGAAGTGGCAATCAGTTATTTTCGAAAATTTTATATGACTCGTCTTACGAGCGAAGGCAGTTCAGTGTTAGTACGTATAATTGAGTATATTTCATTTATGCCACCAAAATTTCAAGAACTGACCATTTTATGGATGACAGCTACTTATTATATGTTAAAACAATGGGACGAGGTTTTACATTATGCTAAGCGATTAAAAAAAATAGCAAAAACTAAGGAACATGTGGGCCATGCACTTTTGTATCAAGCATTTGCATTAACAAGGCTAGGTAGCAAATTGGAAGATGTTTTAAATTTAATCGAGAAATATGAAAAAATAAATGATTATTTTGCAGAAATTGCCGTTGGAAATCGATTTGTCACACACATTGATTTTGGCAATCTACATGTTGTTGATTCATATTATAATTGGCTTCGTAACCGTGATGATTTTTATGTTGGAATTCCAAGGATTATAGAAAGTTATGTAAAATTAGGTAGGTTAGAAGATGCTGAAAACTTTATTGAAAAGTATGATGATCAAATCGCTGAAATGAGCAACTCTTCTGATTTATATAAACAACATCTATATATAGATTATTGTTTTGCACTAGGTTTGTTGAAATGTGAGACAAATAAAATAAACGAGGGATTAGATGAAATATTAAATGTGGCTTTAAAGGTGAAAAATTCTGAGATTCATGAGAGATTCCAAAAATGTCTATTAACAATCTGGCATTATCGAAATTTTTTTAGTAAAGAATTAGAAGAAAAATATATTCAGATTCTAAGTTGAATAAATTAATGAATCATTAATGAAGAAGTCAACTATTGCACCCATATCTTAAAAGAGCACAAATTATAATCTATAGAAAGTATTAATAGCTCATATAGAGTTAATTAATAAATAATTTGAATTTATCCTTATAGATTTCAATGGACTCCGGTATTAAACCGGAGTCTTTTCTATTGATAATGACCCTGTTGGATACGGAAAAGATACTAGAGAGTTTGCTGTACTTAGCCACATACAGGTAACGCACCGATATCATAAATAAGTTGGTCGGAATCATATTGAATTACAATTTATAAAAAAATGACAATTTTTTACAATATTCAAATTACACCAACTCCTATTATGATTGAAACTAACAATTTAATAGGAAAAATTTCTGATAATAAAGAAAATTTTTCTTGTAAAAACGACAAGTTCAATCTTTGAACGACAACTAATTATACGATTAATGATGTAAGGCAATTTGAATTAAATTGTCGACTTCTTGATATATAAAGAATTGGAAGGGAATTAGATTCAGATTAAAATTAGATAAAAACAATGTGAAAATGTCGTATTTTGTCATAATTTATCAAAAAAAAAATAGGGATTGATAGATTTTGTCAAAATGTCGAAACTGTAAACTTTCCGTATAATCGAAATAGAAAGAAAATAGAGATAGATGGGGGAGAAAAGCAGCATGAATCGTTTTGTTAAAAGTACAGCAGTTTTGGCATTAAGTACTGGAGTTTTATTCAATACAATTCCAGTAAACCATCATCAGCCTATTGTAAAGGCTGCGGCACAATCATCAATTGAAGAAGTGCTTTCAAAGCTTACGGCAGAACAACGTCAAGCTTTAAAGAAATTAGAGGTTACTAGTCAAGAAGGATTACAGTTACCAGCATCAGTAGATTTAGGAAGCTCTAAAAATCTATCAGTGATTGTTGAATTAAGAGACCAACCTGCGAAGGTAGCTGTTTTAGAAGAAGCATCTAAAGGAAACAGTTTATCACTTAATGATGCAAAACAAAAAGCAGATAAAGCGCAGGCAACATTTAAAAATGATTTACAAACAATTTATAAAGATGAATTAAAAGCAAATAAAAATCTGTATAAAATTAAACGAACGTATAAAAATACATTAAATGGTGTTGCGATTGACCTACCAGCAAACAAAGTTAAGTCATTATTAGACTCAAAGGTTGTTAAAGCAGTTTGGCCAAATAGTGTTTTAAAAGTGGAGCCACCAAAAGCAACTGAAAGTGCAGCAGGCACAACGAAGAAAATGGAAACAGAAGTATTCCCTGGCGTAAGCAAATTGCACGCAGAAGGTTATACTGGAAAAGGCATTAAAGTAGGTGTAATTGATACAGGTATCGATTATAACCACCCAGACTTAACAGATGCTTATAAAGGGTATCGTGCACAATCTGGAGTAGATCCAAAAACAATTGATCCTAATTCAGTAAAAGGTTGGGACTTTGTTAATAACGATGCAGATCCAATGGAAACAACGTATGCTGATTGGAAAAAATCAGGATATGCTGAAGTTGATCCAAATTCAGGTTCTGAATACTATACAGAACACGGAACACATGTATCAGGTATTATCGCTGGTCGCGGTGAAAATAACACCGATTATGCAGTAACAGGTGTTGCACCAGAAGCTGATTTGTATGTCTATAAAGTTCTAGGAGCATATGGATCTGGTTCTACTGAAAATGTATTAGCAGGGATTGATAAGTCTATATCTGACGGAATGGATGTGATCAACTTATCACTTGGTAGTAACACAAATGATCCAGAAGAGGTTGAAAGTCTTGCGTTAAATAATGCAGTCCTTTCTGGTGTAACTGCTGTTGTAGCAGCTGGTAATGCAGGTGACGGAATGTATTCTTTAGGTGCACCTGGCGCAGCGGCATTACCTATTACAGTTGGTGCGAACGATACGAAGACGGTAATTGACACAGCAAAAGGGACATTACATGGAACGTCTGATGTAGCGGCTGATTTAAAATTATTAGGTAAAGGCTTTGCTGACAATATAGAGAGTTTAAAAGGTAATAATTTACCAGTCGTTTTAGTCCCAAGTGTGGGTGAAGATTCTGCATATAATAATATCGATGTAAATGGTAAGGTTGCGATTGTAAACCGAGGAGATATCCCGCTTATTGATAAAATCACAATCGCGAAACAACATGGTGCAGTGGGAATCATTATGATTGATAATGTACCTGGTGAAGGGTTTATTCCAACGTATTTAGGCTCAAGTTATGGCTTCATTCCTGCATTCTCAATGTCGTATGAACAAGGAGCTGATCTTGTAGCAAAACTTGATACAGCCAATCCAACCTTCTCTTTTGATGAAGTAGGACAAGTAACGGATGGAGGAAATAAATTAGCGTCATTCAGTTCACGTGGACCAGCGCGTATCACATATGATATTAAACCTGAAGTAACGGCTCCAGGTGTTGCGGTATTCTCTACTGTTCCATCTTACATGCACGGTGCAGATCAAAGTGGTAAATATGAGTATGCATACGATAATTTATCAGGCACATCAATGGCTACTCCAAACGTAGCTGGTGTAGCAGCATTATTATTACAAGCAAATCCTAACTTAACGCCAGCTCAAATTAAAGAAACCTTAATGAATACAGCTGATCCATTAAATGGAGACTATAGTGTATTCGAAACGGGTGCTGGACAAGTAGATCCATATGAAGCAATTCATTCTAAGACTAGAATTGAAGTAGTTGATGAAACACAGGGTGCATTGGATAAAAAAGGAAACCTTAAAACAGTTAAAGATTTAACAGGTGCTCTTTCATTTGGTGTAGCAGCTCCAGCAGGAAAAAATATTAGTGATCAACGCTCACTAAACATCTATAACAATAGCAATCAAGCAAAAACATATGATGTAACTGTTTCATACCAAAAGGACCGTAGAGGTTCATTAGATGCAGACGATAACGGCGTAATGGTTGTGACAGATAAGTCAATCAAAGTTGGGGCAAATTCGAAAAAGAAATCAACTGTCGCAATTACAGTGCCAAAATTAGCAAAATTAGGTATTTACGAAGGATTTGTAACATATACAAATCATACTAATCCAGATGAAACATTCCAAGTTCCTTTCGCAATTAAAACAGTGGAAGAAGGAATGAATCCAATTTCATTTACGCCACAAGCATTTACACAAGTGTTTGATTATGCATTTGGAGGTCAGTTAGTCTATACAAATGCGACTATGAGTATTAAATCACATATGCGTTCATTTGATGTGGTTCTTGAAGACGGAAAAACAGGTAAAGAATTAGGCTTTGTCGGTTCATTTGATGGTCTAGCTATGGACGAAAATACGGTATATACAGTTAGTCGAATTTTTAATGGCTTATATTACAAATCTACGGGTGATGAGGAAAAACCATTTGCTTACGATCCTGATTTAGCGAAGCCAGGATACTATAAACTAAAAATAATTGGTACGAATGATGCGGGAAAAACATTCGCTCAAGAAGCACCAATTTATTTCGATAATGCGGATCCTAAAATAAAAGTGAACAGTCCAGAAGTGGTTGAATATAAAAATGGACAAACTAGTGTAACAATTACTGGATCGGTTTATGATAAAGAAACCGAGGAAATGAAAAACCTTGGTATGAACGTTAGTCAAGCAAGTACAAAAGTGTATTATCAAGATTATTTAGGTGGAAGAGCAGTATCAGTCCCAGTAAACGCTGATGGGTCATTTACAGCGACGATTCCAACAAATGAAACAAGACCGATGGAACTAAATTTTTATGCGATGGATGTGGCAACAAATAGAACGTATAAAGAAGGAAAAGAAATCTTTATTACACGTGATGATGTAATGTATGGCTATATGCAACCTGAAAAACGTACAGTAAAAATGGGTGAAACAGCGAATGCTACTTTAATGTTAAATAAAGCAAGTGATGTAAAACAAGTTGTTTATAAGTTCGAGCATTATACAAATAATGCATCAATGAATATTACACTAAATCCGAGCTTAGCAGATAAAGTAGATATTAAAGTTGAGGATAACGTTGTGTATGGACCTGCTTATTTAAATGAAGCGACAGTAACAATCACAGCAAAAGATGGGGTTCTTCCACTTTCAGGAGATTTAAAACTTGCGGATGTAGCGTTTAAAATGAGTAATGAGTATACTGCGGCTCCTGTCGTTTATTCTGCGAAATTAAATACGACAGTAACAGATAGTAATAACACGACAAATACGGTGATAAGTGGAAATCCAAATATTTTCTTCCAGGAGTCGACATATTCACAACTTCGTGGTGGTAATGAAGCAGAAGCATTTTTAGCTCCAGATGGTGGTCCACTTGGAGGACTAGATTATTCGAAATTAGGATATAAGGTCACAGCAACAGGTTCAGACGGTAAAGTATATGATGGCGTAATCAATTCAACTAGTTCAACTACGTTTAAAATTCCAAACTTACCACTAACTGATGACACGTTCGAGCTTAAATTAGATGTTCCTGGACATTTTACAGTACACAAAGACTTTACAATGGGATTCCATGATGAAAACGGAAATGTAACGCCACAAAACCGTTTTATTTCATTAAACCCAGCTTACGCAGGTGATGTAAATAAAGATGATGTGATCGACGTGATGGATGCAATGTACTTACAAACTTATTGGGGTACAAATAAACGTGCTGCAGATATAAACTATGATGGGGTAGTTGACGAAAAAGATATGGCATATGTAGAGGAAAACTACTTAATTCAAAATCCTACAATTAATTATGCACCAACACCTAAGAAGAAATATAAATCACAAACGTTAGAAACTGTTAAGAATGCATTAGGAATTAATTAATAAAAAACTAAATAATTCTTTAAATTTAAAAGACTCCGGTAGTAATTAAACCGGAGTCTTTTTTTATTGAAAAGAAAACTATAGGCTCTAAGTAACACAGAGTATTACTAGATCGCTTCCTATTTACTTAAAAACGACAATTAATTAACTTTGTTAGGTTAATACACCTTGGATGACCGATTCATGTAAAAATATGAAATAGTAAGAAATTAATTATATAGAATATAAACTTTATGTAAGAAAAATAGAAATAACTTTGGATTTGTCGAAAATTATCAGTGAAAAAAGAAAAATTGATTAAAAATGTCAAAATCTAAATATTGTAAACTTTCGGTATAATCAAATAAGTGACAGAAACCAAATTTGAATGGGAGAGAAAAGAATGAAACGGTTAATTAAAAGTACTGCAGTTTTGGCATTAAGTACTGGTGTTTTATTTAATGCATTTCCAGTAACGCACCATCAGCCGATTGTAAAGGCTGCAGCACAATCTTCAATTGAAGATGTGCTTTCAAAGCTTACGCCTGAACAGCGTCAAGCTTTAAAAAAATTAGAGGTTACTAGTCAGGAAGGGTTACAGTTACCTTCTTCAGTCGATTTACAGAGTTCGAAAAATCTATCCGTCATCGTTGAATTTAAAGACCGACCTGCAAAAGTAGCTGTTTTAGAAGAAGCTGCCAATGGTAAGAGTTTATCTCTTGAAGCTGCAAAACAAAAAGCAGATACAGCTCAAGAAACATTTAAAACTGACTTACAAACAATTTTTAAAGATGATCTAAAGACAAATAAGAATCTTTATAAAATTAAACGAACATACAAAAATACGTTAAATGGTGTTGCGGTCGACTTACCAGCTAATAAAGTTAAGTCACTATTAAATTCGAAGGTTGTTAAAGCTGTATGGCCAAATAATGTCATAAAAATTGAGCCACCAAAAGCCACAGAAGGTGTGCAAGATTCGACTAAGAAAATGGAAACAGAAGTATTCCCTGGTGTTAGTAAATTACATGCAGAAGGATTTACTGGAAAAGGGGTTAAAGTAGGAGTCATTGATACAGGGATCGATTATAATCATCCAGATTTAACAGATGCTTATAAGGGATATCGTGCGCAACCTGGTGTCGATCCAAAATCCATTAGTCCTAGTTCTGTAAAAGGGTGGGATTTTGTTGATAATGATGCAGATCCAATGGAAACAACTTATGACGATTGGAAAAAATCAGGTTTAGCTGAAAAGGATCCGCTAACAGGTTCAACTTTCTACACGGAGCATGGAACACATGTATCAGGAATTATCGCTGGCCGTGGGAAAAATAATACAGACTATGCTGTGACTGGTGTTGCACCGGATGCTGATTTGTATGTCTATCGTGTGTTAGGAAAATTTGGTTCTGGATCAACAGAAAATGTATTAGGTGGAATTGATAAGGCGGTATCTGATGGAATGGATGTTATCAATCTATCGCTTGGTGCTAATATGAATGATCCAGAAAATGTTGAAAGTCTTGCGGTAAATAATGCAGTCCTTTCTGGTGTGACTGCCGTTGTATCGGCGGGGAATTCCGGTGACGGAATGTATAGTCTAGGTGCTCCTGGTGCCGCAGCATTAGCCATTACAGTTGGGGCTAATGATACGAAAACCGTGATTGCAACATCAAAAGGAACATTACACGGAACTTCAGAAGTAGCAGCTGACTTAAAATTATTAGGAAAAGACTTTAATGATAATATAGATAGTTTAAAAGGTAAAAATCTACCAATTGTTTTAGTACCAAATGTAGGAGCAGATGCTGACTATGCTAAGATTGATGTAAATGGAAAGATTGCATTAGTTAATAGAGGAACAGTGGCACTTTTAGATAAAATTACAATTGCGAAAAAACATGGTGCAGCGGCAGTCATTATGATGGACAATGTACCAGGCGAAGGGTTTATCCCATCGTACTTAGGCTCAAGCTATGGATTAATTCCTGCGTTCTCAATGTCTTATGAGCAAGGAGCTGCGCTTGTAGCTAAACTTGGGACAACGCCAACCTTCTCGTTTGATGAAGTAGGGCAAGTAACGGATGAAGGAAATAAATTAGCGTCATTCAGTTCACGAGGACCAGCGCGTATCACATATGATATTAAACCTGAAGTAACGGCACCAGGTGTTGCAGTATTCTCTACTGTTCCGCCCTATATGCATGGTGCAGATCAAATTGGTAAATATGACTATGCATACGATAATTTATCTGGTACATCGATGGCATCACCGAACGTAGCTGGTGTTGCAGCCTTATTATTACAAGCAAATCCAACTTTAACACCTGCTCAAGTAAAAGAAACGCTAATGAACACAGCCGATGCATTAAACGGAGATTATAGTGTATTTGAAACAGGTGCTGGACAAGTCGATCCTTACAAAGCAATTCATTCAAAAACAAGAATTGAAGTAGTGGATGAAACAAAAGCAGCATTAGATAAAAAAGGCAATCTTAAATCGGTAAAAGATTTAACAGGTGCACTTGCATTTGGTGTATTCGCTCCTGCTGGAAAGAATATTAGTGATCAACGTTCTCTAACTATCTCTAACAATAGTAATCAAGCAAAAACATATGATGTAAAAGTAACTTATCAAGCAGATCGTCGAGGATCATTAGATGCAGACGACAATGGCGTAATGGTTGTGACAGATAAGTCGATTAAAGTTGGTGCGAATTCGAAAAAGAAATCAACTGTCGCAATTACCGTTCCAAAATCAGCAAAATTAGGCATATATGAAGGGTTTGTAACGTATACAAACCATGCTAATCCAGAGGAAACATTCCAAGTTCCTTTTGCGATTAAAACTGTAGAAGAAGGAATGAATCCAATTACGTTGTCACCACAAGCATTTACACAAGTATTTGATTATGCTTATGCAGGGCAATTGGTGTATACTAACGCAACTTTTAGTATTAAATCACACATGCGTACGTTTGATGTGATACTAGAAGATGGAAAAACAGGTAAAGAGCTAGGTTATGTCGGTACGCTTGATGGACTAGGAATGGATGAAAACAAACTATATACTGTTAAAAGTATATTTAATGGCCGATATTACAAAGCTACGGGTAATGATGACGAACCATTTGCGTATAACCCAGATTTAGCAAAACCAGGATACTATAAGGTGAAAATTATTGGCACAAATGATGCTGGTAAAACATTCTCACAAGAAGCACCATTTTATTTCGATAATTCGGATCCTAAAATAACAGTGAACAGCAATGAAATTGTTGAATATAAAAATGGTCAAACTAGCGTAACGATCACAGGTTCCGTTTATGATAAAGAAACAGAAGAAATGCAGAAGCTTGGCATGAACTATAACCAAGGAAGTACAAAAGTGTATTACCAAGATATGTTGGGAGGAAAAGCAACGGCAGTACCTGTAAATCCTGATGGGTCATTTTCAGCGACGATTCCAACGAATGCATCAAGAGCAATGGAATTAAATTTCTACGCGATTGATGTAGCAACAAATAGATCGTTTAAAGGTGGTAGAGACATTTTTGTTACACGTGATGATGTTACATATGGTTATATGCAACCCGAAAAACATTCAGCAAAAATGGGTGAAACAGCGCATGCCACTTTAATGTTAAAGAAAGCAAGTAATGTCAAACAAGTAGTTTATAAGTTTTCTCACTTTGCAGATGTTGCATCAATGAATATTACACCAGATCCAAGTGTAGCAGACAAAGTAGAGATAAATGTGACAGATAATCCAGCTATTCCAGGTGTAACGACTTATCTGACGACTGTTACGATCAAGACAAAAGATGGGATTACGCCACTCTCAGGAGATTTAAAACTTGCAGATTTAGCTTTTAAAATGAGTAATGTCTATACTGCTTATCCTGTTATGAACGCGGCGTCAATGAACAGTGTTGCAGTAACAGATAGTAATAATACAACACAAAATGTTGTAAGTGGAAATCCGGTTATTTTTTCAATGGAACCAACTTATTCATTACTTCGTGGTTCTAAATACGCAGAAGCATTCTTAAATCCAGCAGGTGAGGCACTTGGATCGATTGATTATTCGAAAATGGGAATTAAAATAAAAGCAACAAGTTCAAACGGTACAGTGTACGAAGGATTAAACAATTCTTCAAGTACATTCCAAGTACCAAATTTACCATTAACAGATGATGAGTATGAGCTTGAATTAAACATTCCTGGCCATTTTACAGTTCACAAAGACTTTACAATCGGATTCCATGAAGATGGAAAAGTGACAAATCAAAACCTGTATCTATATGATTTAAAACCAGCTTATGCGGGTGATGTAAATAAAGATGATGTCATTGACGTAATGGATGCACTTTACTTACAAACTTATTGGGGAACAAATAAACGTGATGCAGATATTAACTTTGATGGTGTAGTTGATGAAAAAGATATGGCATTTGTGGAGAAAAACTACCTAATGCAAAATCCAACAATTAACTATGCACCAACACCTAAAAAGAAATATAAATCACAAACTTTAGAAAGCGTTAAGAGCGCTTTAGGAGTAAAATAAAAAAAGAAAAAAAATGATATTTAGATTTTTAATGTGGGTGCCCCAAAAATTTGGGGCATCCCTTTTTTTAGCATAAAAAAATAAGGAGTTATCCTACATAATCCATAAATAGTTATTTTTCAAAGGTTATAATCCCTTAATAACAATGAAAAATATGATTATTTCACTATAATATAATTCATCAATTAAATAAAAAAGTTTGAATGATATTTTTTGTCAAAATTCCAATTACATCAACATTCCATATAATAAAACTATCAAAAAGGGAACTACATAATATTTGGTAAGAAAGATAGTTATCCTATTTGGTAATAAAAAATATAGGAACCAACTTGGTGATGAGGTGCAACATGAATGAGATTATGCTTTATAAAATTACAAAGTTGATGAAAGATAAGAATTGGAATCTAAAAGATCTAGCAATAAAATCAGAAATAAATTATACCGATCTAAGTAAGATATTTAACAATAAAAAGGTACTATCTTTACATTATTTGGATGCCATAACAAAGGCTTTTTATCTACCTAAAGGATTTTTTTATAAAGATTATTTAAAGCTATGCTTTAATCAAAGAAATATTTTAGATAAAAGAAGAAGTGATGCTTTTATTTATGAATGTGCTAAAAATGGTTTTAAATCGGAGTTAACTTATATTTTGTCAGTTATAATTGAAGAAAAATCAGTAGTAATTCGTACAAAATACTTTCAAGGTTTATTTCTCATTGCAGAAAAGCTTTTTTTAGAAGGAAAGGAAAAAGAAGCATTACCCTTATATGAGTGCATTATTGAGCATATGACTAATTCAATTACTGAAGAAGTTGCAATCAGTAATTTTCGGAAATTTTATTTGGCTCGTTTAACAAGTGAAGGGAATGTAGCGTTAGAACGTGTATTAGAATATATTTCGTATATGCCAGCGAAGTTTCAAGAGCTAACTTTCTTATGGATTACGGCAACATATTATACCTTAAAACAATGGGGTGAGGTTTTAGGATACGCGAAGCGATTAGAAAAAATGGCAAAAATAAAAGATCATGTAGGTCGTGCACTGATGTATCAAGCATTTGCATTAACTAGAGTAGGCGGGAGTTTAGAAGAGGTTTTAATTTTAATAGATAAATATGAAAAAATAAATGATTATTATGCAGATTTAGCTGTCGGAAATCGATATGTAGCACTCATTGATTTTGGCAATATTCATGTGGTGGATTCCTACTATAGTTGGATTCGTAACCGTGATGATGTTCATGTAGGAATTCCAAGGATCATAGAATGCTATGTGAAATTAGGGAGATTCGAAGATGCAGACATGTTTATTGAAAAGTATCGTAAACAAATCGCTGAATTGAGTGACACTTCTAACGTACATATGAAGCATCTATATTTAGAATATCGCTATGCACTTGGATTGTTAAAATGTAAAACAAATAAATTGTATGAAGGATTAGATGCATTATTAAATGTTGCTTTAGAAATGAAAAACGATAAGAGTTATGGGGATTTTCAAAAATGTCTACTAGCTATCTGGGATTATCGAAACTTTTTAAATGATGAATTAGAAGAAAAATATATTTTAACGCTAAGTTAAATAGGAATACTATATGATTTAAACAAATTTTCATATATTTCAACGGGCTCACGTACCAAATTGGAATCTTTTTATGCAAATTGACATTTTAAAAAAAACGTAAAATTTATATTTTTCTGTAAACTGAAGTTGGTGGCTAACTATTTAAGGAGCACTTGTAAGGTAGTGAATAATAAAAAGGAAGCTTTTAAGTCCCATGAACCGTAAAGCGTTAGAAGGAAAAATAGATTAAAATCAAAATTAAAAGAGAATACAAAAGTCGTTTTTTGTCGTAATTTGTCTACAAAAATAATGAAGTTGATAGTTTTTATCAAAACGTAAAAAATATAAACTTTCCGTATAATCGGAATAGAAAGAAAAGATAATAAATGGGGGAGAATACAAGCATGAAGCGACTTATCAAAAGTACTGCAGTTTTAACACTAAGTACTGGTGTATTATTCAATGCATTTCCAATAACACACCATCAGCCACTCGTTAAGGCTGCAGCACAATCATCAATTGAAGAAGTATTATCAAAGCTTACACCTGAACAAAGACAAGCTTTAAAGAAATTAGAGGTTACTAGTCAAGAAGGTTTACAGTTACCTTCATCAGTCGATTTAGGAAGCTCTAAAAATCTATCAGTTATTGTTGAATTAAGAGACCAGCCTGCAAAAGTAGCCGTTTTGGAAGAAGCTGCCAATGGTAAAAGTTTATCGCTTGGTGATGCAAAACAAAAAGCAGATGATGCGCAAGAAACATTTAAATCAGATTTACAAACCATTTTTAGCGATGATCTAAAGACAAATAAGAATCTTTATAAAATTAAACGAACATACAAAAATACGTTAAATGGTGTTGCGATTGATCTACCTGCGAACAAAGTGAAGGCATTATTGAATTCAAAAGCTGTTAAAGCAGTATGGCCGAACAATGTGATTCAAGTAGAACCAGAAAAAGTAGCTCAAAGTACTGGAGATTCAACTCAGAAGATGGAATCAGAAGTATTCCCTGGCGTTAGTAAATTACATGCTGAAGGATTTACAGGAAAAGGCGTTAAAGTTGGGGTTATTGATACAGGAATTGATTATAATCACCCGGACTTAACAGATGCATATAAAGGGTATCGTGCTCAAACAGGTGTTGATCCAAAGACGATCAGTCCGAGTTCAGTAAAAGGTTGGGACTTTGTCGACAATGATGCAGATCCGATGGAAACAACATATGATGATTGGAAAAAATCTGGCTTAGCTGAAAAGGACTCATTGACAGGTTCAACTTTCTATACAGAACATGGAACTCATGTATCAGGAATTATCGCTGGTCGTGGAAAAAATAATACAGATTACGCAGTAACGGGTGTTGCACCGGATGCAGATTTATATGTTTATCGTGTATTAGGAAAATTTGGTTCAGGTTCAACAGAAGCTGTTTTAGGTGGTGTTGATAAAGCGATCTCTGATGGAATGGATGTTATCAATTTATCACTTGGATCGAATGTTAATGATCCAGAAAATGTAGAGAGTCTTGCGTTAAATAATGCAGTCCTTTCGGGTGTAACGGCTGTTGTATCGGCAGGTAACTCAGGTAGTGGGATGGATACTTTAGGATCTCCAGGAGCATCAGCGTTGGCGATTACAGTTGGTGCCAATGATACAAAGACTGTGATTGAAACATCAAAAGGTACTCTACATGGAACAGAAGGTGTAGCTGCTGATTTAAAATTATTTGGTAAGGGTTTAGAAGATAATGTAGCAAGCTTAAAAGGTAAAAACCTGCCAATCGTTTTAGTTCCGAGTGTAGGTGCAGATTCTGATTACAAAAATATTGATGTGAATGGAAAGATTGCATTAGTAAATAGAGGATCAGTTTCACTTGATGAAAAAATAAAAAATGCAGCAAAACATGGTGCAGTAGCAGTTATTATGATTGATAATGTACCTGGTGAAGGTTTTGTTCCATCATACCTAGGAACTGGTTACGGATTTATTCCTGCATTCTCTATGTCATATGAACAAGGAGCAGCGTTAGTAGCAAAACTTGGTACGGGCAGTTCAACATTCTCATTTGATGAAATAGGACAAGTAACGGATGAAGGTAGTAAGCTAGCGGCATTTAGCTCACGTGGACCTTCTCGTATAAATTATGATATTAAACCTGAAGTAACAGCACCAGGTGTTGCCGTATTCTCAACTGTACCGTCTTATATGCATGGTGCAGATCAAATTGGAAAATATGACTACGCTTATGAAAATTTATCAGGTACGTCAATGGCATCACCGAACGTAGCGGGTGTTGCAGCATTATTAAAACAAGCAAATCCTAATTTAACACCAGCACAAATTAAAGAAACATTAATGAATACTGCAGATCCACTAAATGGAGACTATAGTGTATTTGAATCTGGTGCAGGACAAGTTGATCCTTATGAAGCAATCCATTCAAAAACAAGAATTGAAGTAGTGGATGAGACAAAAGGTACGTACGATAAAAAAGGTAATTTATCAACAGTAAAAGATTTAACTGGTGCACTTTCATTTGGTTCACACGCTCCAGAAGGAAAAAATATTAGCGATCAACGTACACTGAACATCTATAACAATAGCAATCAAGCAAAAACATATGATGTGACTGTATCTTTTCAAGCAGACCGTCGTGGTTCATTAGATGCTGATGATAATGGTGTAATGGTTGTGACGGACAAGTCAATTAAAGTTGGTGCAAATTCGAAAAAGAAATCAACTGTGGCAATTACAGTTCCAAAATCAGCAAAATTAGGCATTTACGAAGGATTTGTGACTTATACAAATCATGCTAATCCAGAAGAAACATTCCAAGTGCCGTTTGGGATTAAAACGGTGGAAGATGGAATAAACCCAGTTACGATGAGTCCACAAGCATTTACGCAAGTTTTTGATTCAGCGTATCCAGGGCAATTAGTTTATACAAACGCGAAATTTAGTCTTAAATCAAATCTAAGCACAATTGATGTCATCTTAGAAGATGGGGAAACTGGAGAAGAATTAGGATACGTGGGGACTTTAGATGGCCTGCTAATGAAGGAAAATGTTGATTTATCAGCGAGAGTTTTTAATGGATACTATTATAAACCGACTGGTGATGATGAGCACCCATTTGCGTATGATTCTGATTTAGCAAAACCAGGTTATTATAAAATTAAGCTAGTTGGCAAAAATGACGCTGGTAAAACATTTACTCAAGAAGCACCGTTCTACTTTGATAATTACGCACCAAAAATGACCATTAACAGTCCGGATGTTGTTGAATATAAAAATGGTCAAACAAGTGTGACAATAACTGGTTCAGTTTACGATAAAGAAACGGAAGAAATGAAAAAACTTGGTATGAACTTTAATCAAGGTAGTACAACAGTGTATTACCAAGATTACTTAGGAGGAAGAGCCGTAGCGGTACCTGTAAATCCAGATGGGTCATTTACTGCAACCATTCCAACAGTTTCAACAAGACCGATGGAATTAGTGTTCTATGCAATGGATGCGGCATCAAACAAAACATTTAAAGAAGGTAGAGATATTTTTGTTACGCGTGATGACGTGACGTATGGCTATATGAACCCTGAAAAACGTACGGCAAAAATGGGAGAAACAGCGAATGCTACTTTAATGTTAAATCATGCAAATAGAATAAAACAAGTTGTTTATGCGTTTTATTACAATCAAGGTATGGCAACTATGAATGTAAAACCAGATCCAAGTGTAGCTGACAAAGTTGATGTAAGTGTGAATGAAACAAAAGTTTCTGGTACTACTTATAAAGCGACAGTAACAGTAACAACAAAAGATGGAGTTACTCCTTTATCTGGTGATTTAAACCTTGCGGATGTGGAATTTAAAATGGGGAATGAATATTCTGCGGCTGCTACAATCTGGCAAGCGTATATGGATACCACAGTTACAGATAGTAATAATACGACAAATACCGTTCCTAGCGGAAATCCATCGATATATTATTTGGAACCAACGAATTCTTTACTTGATGGCTCTCTGTTGTCAGAATCATTCTTAGCTCCTGATGGAGGTTTAAGGGGTTCAATTGACTACTCTAAAATAGGAGCAAAAGTTAAAGCGACAGCTGCAAACGGTAAAGTTTACGAAGGGGTTATTGCTTCTAGTGGTACATATAATGTACCAAATTTACCATTAACAGATGATTCATTTAAACTTGAAGTAAATATTCCTGGATATTTCACAGAACACAAAGACTTTACAATCGGATTCCATAGTGAAGATGGAAAAGTGACGTATCAACATTATAAGTTGAATTTAAATACTGCGATTGCTGGAGATGTAAACAAAGATGATGTCATTGACGTAATGGATGCAATATATTTACAAACTTATTGGGATACAAATAAACGTGATGCAGATATTAATTTTGATGGTGTAGTTGATGAAAAAGATTTGGCATTTGTAGAGAAAAACTACTTAATGCAAAATCCAACGATTAACTATGCTCCAGCACCAAAAAAGAAATACAAATCACAAACATTAGAAAGTGTTAAGAGTTCATTAGGTGTTAAATAATAACATATTAAATGTTTAGAGTTTAAGGGCTCCGGGATTAACCGGGGTCTTTTTTTTTCGGTTAGGATTATGTCGATAACAACAGTGATTCGATGGAAACAACATACGAGTATTGAAAAAACAGGGGAGACAGAATCAACTTAAATGAAACTTTACGATAGAAACTGTTGTTAATAGTACTAACAAACAAGGAAAATTTGTATCTTAAAAAATATTTGATTTTTGAAAAGTTTCAAAGCTTCGTAATTTCCAATAATTAAATTCTATATAGCATAATGAAATATTATGATTTCACTATTAAATAGCACTTTAATTAAATAAAAAAGTTGGAATGATAGTTTTTGTTAAAATCTCAATTACATCAATATTCCATATAATGAAACTAACAAAAAGGAATAGCTTAATTGGAAACATAGATAGTTTTTCTTTCATACACAAATGTATTCTTTTTGGAATTAACATAAGAGATTAATCAATTTGGTGGTGGAGTGCAAAATGAATGATTTTTTACTTTGTGAGTTTTACAAGCTGATGAAGAAAAATAAATGGACTCTTAAAGATCTAGCAATGAAATCAAAAATCCATTATAGCGATTTGAGTAGAATATTTAATAATAAAAAAACAATATCTATATATACTTTGGATGCCGTAACGAAGGCATTTCAACTACCTAAAGGAGCATTTTATAAAGACTATGTGAGATTATGTTTTAATGAGAGAAATCGTTTAGATAAAAGAAGGAGTAAAGCATTTATTTACGAATGCATCAAAAATGGTTTTAATTCTGAGGTATCTTTTATCTTATCTGTCATGATTGAAGAGAAGTCTAATGCAATTCGTTCTAACTATTTTAAAAATTTATTTTATATATCTGAGCAGCTTTTTTTAGAAGGGAATGAAAAAGAAGCATTACCTTTATACGAACTAATTATTGAACATATGCCCAATTCAGCAACAGAAGAAGTTGCAATTAGTTATTTTCGAAAGTTTTATATGACTCGTTTAACGAGTGAAGGAAGTTTAGTTTTAGTTCGAATTATTGAGTATTTATCCTATATGCCGACTGAATTTCAAGAACTAACTATTTTATGGATTACGGCAACTTATTATATGTTAAAACAATGGGATGAAGTTTTACGTTATGCGAAACGATTAGAAAAAATGACGGAAAATAAGGACCATGTAGGACGTGCATTAATGTATCAAGCATTTGCATTAACAAGATTAGGTGGTAAATTGGAAGACATTTTAAATCTAATTGAAAAATATGAAAAAATAGATGCTTATTATGCAAATATTGCTATTGGCAATCGCTATGTAGCTCACATTGATTTTGGAAATTTATATGTTGTTGATTCATATTTCAATTGGTTATGTAATCAGGATGAATTTTATGTTGGTATTCCAAGAATCATAGAAAGTTATGTGAAATTAGGTAGATTAGAAGATGCTGTGAACTTTATTGTAAAGTACAATAATCAAATCGTTGAAATGAGCACCTCTACCGATTTATTCAAAGAGCAACTATATTTAGATTATAGTTATGCGCTTGGCTTATTAAAATGTGAAACAGACAAAATAAATGATGGATTAGATGAATTATTAAACGTGGCATTAAAAGCTAAAAAATCTGATAATCGCGAACGGTTTTACAAATGCCTATTAGCAATCTGGCAGTATCAAAATTATATAAGTGAAGAATTAGAAGAAAAATATATTTGGATTCTAAGTTAATTAGAATTAAAATGTAATGGCTTCGGATTCGTCTGGAGTCTTTTTTAGTTATCAGACCAAAAAGAAGTAAGTTACATGATCTACTAAAATCAATTTTTATAAAATTTTTCCCAAAACCTTTAGAAACAAATAATATGAAAATAACACCCAAAAATAGCTCTAAGAATATTTCAAAATCATTATTATTTATTGAAAAGTTCATTACTTTTTCTAAGATGGTTAGTATGACTACACCTTACGTCGCTACTGATAATAAAAATAAATTAATTATTGGTGGAGTAAAATTATTTAATGGTGATAAGTATACCGGAATTAGTTTATCAGAAGAAAAGAGTAGTTTATTATTACTCTTAATGAATCGATTAGAAAAAATGAGTCAGATGGCTAGTAATGAACTTTCTACCGTACTAGCTAAACAATTAGAATTTGTAATTAACTCCCTTTTGAAAGCTAATTGCGATTCATTAGGAATTGGAAGAAAACTATCAATTTATTATCCGGAAATTTGGAAAAAAATTGATTGGGAAAAAGAATATAGAAATGTTCAATTTGACATAATGGTTAAAGTGAACATTGAAAAAACTGGCTCAGTGTTTTAATGATAAATACCAGATAACCTATAAGTTTCTCCACTGTATAATCATGTTCATGTATGAGCTCTAGATCAGACAATGTAACTTCAACACCGCAAGTAAAGCTACAAGTAAAATCCACGTGATGTGTTAAGAACAAGTTGAACACGATATGTAAAACTTACGCGGAAATAGCTATTGGAAATCGATTTTGTGCTTTTTTAGATTTTGGTCATTACGAATATGTCGATGAGTATTTAAGTTTGTTAGAAGGCAGGGCTAATATGTTTGCCGGCTTTCCACGAATGTTGGAGGCTTATGTGGAGTTGCAATCGACTAGAGGATGTTGAGCGATTGCTGGAAAAATTTCAGCAAAATATCCAAGTTTGGGCTGCAAGTAAACATCCGTATCAGCAGGAGATGTACCTGCGTTTTCGCTATGCTTATGCTAAGTATCTTATCGTAAGTAAGCAATTTTCAGAAGGACTTCATGAGGTGTTGGATGTAGCGTATGCTGCAAATAAAATCGGAATTTCAGACCGATTCAAACAATGCCTTCTCATCTATTGGGAATATAGAGCTTATGCGACTGTCGAGCATGAAAAAATGTATAAAAAGATGTTCCACACGGAAAACATGAGTAAATTACCTTAAGTATGTAAAAGTCCTTAGTTATACGACTGTATGTTACTTAGCCAAATGGTAATTAAACGAGAGCTATTATAAATGCTGCTAAATGAGGCGAATTTTTTTCATATTAGCATAAGAAGTGGTTCTGAAGTAGAGTGAAGGCATTATTAAACAAACGTTGGATTAAAAGCTGGAGATTCTGGAAAAGAACTTGATTAATCCGATGTTTTCATACTTGTTCGAAAACCTGCTTTTGACAACAGATGTAATCTTAGTTGGGATTTATTGCATGAAAATAAGGGATTACTAGAGGGATAAAATGATATAATTCACATAAAAAGTAATAATGGTTTTACTAAATGGAGAGCAATCGCGTTCTTTGCAATTAGCTTGTTTTTAAGTAAAATAAAATCAATAAAATGAAAATGAAATAAGCATTCGAAATAACATAATGAACGATAACTATAAGAATGTTTCTCCTGAAGGTAAAATAAAAAACGTACTGAGTGAATAGATATTAAAGTATATCAATTCATTCGGTACATTTTATAATATTTACTTTTTTCTGCCCTGTTCAATTGTTTCTCTTATACGTTTTTCTATGTCCTTTTCTTTCATTATGTATCATCCTCTTTTTAATATCATTCTTCACAAGAAAGGAGTCTAATATTCATGGAGATTACAATTAATATTCCTGACGATATGGTAAAAGAGTTTAACAAACATTTAGGATATTATAATTTGAAAAATGATTTAATTGGTGAAAAATATGAAGCAACAATTGATGATGTGATAATTGGAGCATTAAAAATGTACCTACAATGGACAGCAGTTGAGACGTCTCCATTAATTAAAACGGATGATTTAGTAATAGAGTCAAAATACATTAACATAATAAAAAAACAAGAGAAAAGTCAGAAAGAAATATCGGTTCACTCTGGAATTCCCAAAAGTACGCTTTCTGTATTATTAAATGGAGGTAGCGTACCTAGTCTTGAAAATTTCATTCGGTTATGGATAGCACTAGGGCAACCACCTATACAGCACTTACTTGATGTTAAGGTCAAGTAAGTGTTTTTTTATTGCATAAATTTATCTTTCTGAACTTTTTTTAATAAAAAGTTTAAAAATCTGAATAAGACAAGTCCCACAGCTAATACATTTTAGCAAAGAGTAAGAATTACTTATATTTACTCACAATTACTTACTATTACTTAAAATTACTCAGAATTTAGTAGGGGAGAGGTGCACTTAGAGAAATAAACCGACCGACCTAAGGATATGAGCAAATTTTTAAAAGATTAGTAGGAAGGAGAGAGGGGATGAATCTTAATCCGATTTTCAATCATGAAAACTATAAGAAAAGAAGATCCAATAAGAAAACTCGTTCTGATAAAAAAACGGATGTAAAAATTTATGTTTCAGAAACAACTTACAATTACTTATTTAAAAAAGCAAGTGCATTAGATATCAGTATGACTGAGCTTGTCTCAAATGCATTTTATGTCATGTTTAGAAGAGGGTATGATTATCAGCAATTTAGATACTCAGTAACTGATTACATGGTTCATGTGAAACTAAGCAAACAAGATAATAAGACATTAGGTAGATATGCCGGAGAGTGGATGATGAACAAACGAAAGGCAGCTACCAATATTTTTAATAATATTTTGCATATAAGGGGTGTTTAAATGTTATCAAAGTCTTATAGCGAAGCTGATTTATTATATTATGACCATTGTAACCGAAAAGGAAAATCATTTTTCAGAGGCATGAATAAATTACTCGGTGTTCCCCTTAACATTGAAATACCATCTGTCCACATTACTCGTTTAACATCAATCTGTAGAGACTTCAGGCAGAAAACTGGGGCAATACTGTTTATCAATAAACTAATCGAATTTCTAGTTCAAGATTTTATTGAAGAAATCACGACAACAGCAAACAAAAAAGAAATCTATCGAAGAATTTTAAATATGGATCATTCAGTTGAAATTTCTGGGATTAATGAAAATGAAGTTTCAAAGATTCATAGTTTACCAGATTCCTACTTTTCTAACTTACAGACTACTAGAATCGTGTTTAAATATGATGATATTTATCGTTTAGAAGTTACATTGTCTGACTTAGAGACAATACATGAACATGAATATACAGTAGAGAAACTAATAGGCTACTTAATATCTGCATTTGTGATTGATATTCAACAATCTGGATTGGGTAAAGTATTGAAAGAATTGATTTATAAGTTAGATCCACAGGAGGAGTGTTAAAATGACGACACCTAATAACACTTTAAATCAAATTATTGCGATTGATGCTGGTAATAATGAAGTGAAGGTTTGTATTGGAAGTAAACTAGATAAATTTTGTTCAGCAATAGCCGACTGGCATAAAAGACCACAACAAGAACAACACGGACCGGATGACATGGAGTGGGAATACCAAGGGATGAAAGGGTTTGGTGGAACATTAGCAAAAATAGAGTCTGAGTTTGGGAGTGGAATGTACGGAGCTTCTAAAAATCATTTTGAAGCAACAATGAGGATACTTTTAGCGTTACACCGTAATACGAACGAAAAAGACGTGTATCTTGCTGTGGGAAATCCATATGATTCATTAACGAAAGAAGTAGCACTGGATATAAAAAGCTCTTTAATCAGAACGCATGAAATAAAAGTGAATGGTCAATTGAAGAAGTTCGTCATTAAAGATGTGATTGTTGCGGCTGAAGGCGCTGCAGCATTTCATTCAGTACCTTACACGACTGAATTAGTTCGAATCATTGATGTCGGAAGCGGAACAGTGAATTTAATCAGTATTCTTAGAGGGAGAATTATCGATATAGAAAGTTTTACAACAGACTATGGAATGTTGACCAGTAAGTATGGTGAAGCGAGCCCGTTTGCAATAGCAAGAGGTATTATTGGTGATACTTCAAAAAAATGGAAAAAAGATGATAATGTAAAAGTAGTTGGAGGTCCAGCTGAAATAATTGCACCTTTTATTAAAAATCACTATACAAACACAGAGATCATTACACCACAGATATGGACACCTGATGGCATTAAGTTTGCACTGCCAATTTTTAGCAATGTCGTCGGAATGTACAATTTGGCAATGAAGAAATTTAGTGATTTGGTGCAAGTATAATGGGCAAACGTGGGAGAAAAAAACAGGAAACGGCAAGAGTTCAGATTACATTGTTTATTTCGAACAAAGAAGATAAGGAGATCCATGAGTATATCACTCAGGCGACCAGTAATAGTGCTGCAGGTAGAGAATTGTTATTAAATGCGTGGAGAATGAATCATAAACAATTTTTTTCAGAGCAGAATAAAATAGAAGATATTGAGATTTATGATCAAAACAATGAATTGCGATTTGATACAATTCCAGAGGGATTAGAGATCGTTTATGAAGAAGGTTTGCAAGAAGTAGCTGGATCAATGGACGATTTCTACTATTAATAAAAATAAAAGAAGATGATTAATTATAAAATAACTACACCTATACTACCACCTAATCTATTATTCTTTAGGTGGTGGTATTATAAAGAGCAATTTAATTCTATTTATAAACAGAAATATAATTTTTTAGCATTCCTTGACAAAGGGATACCATCCACGTATAAATTGGAAAACTATACTAAATCAAATAAAAACAACTTCGCATATAATTTAAATTAACTACAAAGAAGTATTAACTGGAAATAAATGAAGTAGGGAGCACTAATTAATTGCTCTCTTTTTTGATTATATAAGTGTTGAAGAAAACAATATTAATAGATGACTAAATTTATTTAGTATATACTAAGATTAAAAAAATATAATAAAATCAATAACAATGAAGGTGATAAAATGGCTTATCCGATTATTGATGTAAGTTCTTGGGAATTACTAGGAGATGAAGCTCCAGCGTACATAGGAGAACGAGATAAAGCGTGGATAAAACATCCAGAGAATGGTCGATGGGTGATGTTCAAAATCCCTAGGGAAGATAGAGGTGAGCATTGGGCAGAAAAGATATGTTATGAGTTAGCTTGTAAACTAAATTTACCTAATGCTGAGATTGAATTAGCAGTTAGAGATGGGAAATTAGGATGTTTAAGCTATTTTTTTGTAGATAAAGAAAATGGTTATTCTCATTATGATAGTGGTCATTTTCTTCCATACTCTTATAATGATAAAGGAAAGATTATATATAAAATTGAAGATATTGAAAAATTTTTAAATGGAATCAATTTAGTTGAGGACTTTCTTTCGATAATAATGTTTGATGCCTTAGTTGCAAATGGAGATAGACATCAAGATAACTGGGGGATTACACGTCATGAAACGAATGGATCTCGATCAATTTCTTCAATGTATGATAATAGTGCCTGTCTTTGTAGAGATTTAGAACCAGATGATGTAGAGAAATTTTACAACTCTGAAGCAGAACTTTTAAGGTACATTTATAAAGGAAAAGCAAAAGTTGGAATGTCTGTTGTAAAGAACGCTAATCATTTCACTTTAATCAAATATTTACTAGACAAATACCCTCAGAAAATGCAAGAATTAATACATAAAATTAAAGGTTTAACTGATCGTGATATAGAATATATAGTTAATCAGTTACCTGAAACTTTATTAACAGATAAGCATAAGACAGTTGTGATAAATTTTATTAAGCTTAGAAGAAACATAATAATCAATATAGGTGAGAATATGAATAACGATATTAATAAACTTTTATTAATATGGAAGGATCCTGATACACGAAAGCGCTTTGTCGTAGGAACCTTAAACTATTTTATAGAAGAAGATGCATATGAATTTGCTTATTTAAATCCAGATTTAGATGAAGCACTTAAGCATGGATTTCAAAACTATCCAAGTTTTCCAGATATAAAAGGAACGTATAAGAGTGTAGGTGGACTGTTCCCAGGAATTCGTCAACGTTTACCTAATCAGAAACGACCTAATTATCCTGAAATATTAATGAAGTACAATTTAGATGGTACTTCTACTGATATGGAGAAATTGGCAGCTACTCGTGGGCGATTAGGCACTGATACATTTGAATTTGTCCAAGCGATTGAATTTAAAACTGGTACGAGTTTTCAAGTTACTTTTGATTTAGCAGCAGCTAGAAGATACGATTTTCCAGAAATTAAAAACAATTTAAGTGAAAATGATATAGTATCTTTAATTCATCATTTAGAAAACGAAGTCGATGAATTTGCAATTAAAGTTATGTTTGATATGAATTTGTGCTTAGGATTTGTTCCAAAGTATTATTCTCGTGAAATTTTCAAGATGATTAATTCTGGTCAAGATTATGTTGCAAAGATAAAGAAACTTGACATTAATAATTCAAATCCGGATGAATGGGTAAAAATCTTTGTTGAAGTAATCCTACAAGATTAATAAAACTATTAAGCCATCCTTAAAAAGGTTGGCTTTCTTAATATATATACATGATAGAAAGTACTCTGATTATGAACTTCGCATATAATTCAAGTTAAATGCGAAGTATTTTAAAGTATTTGAAATGTGGTATAATGATTTATATAATTTACATATTTTAGGAGGTAAATCTGGATGATTCCTCAAGAAAAACTACAAGAAATAATAAACGTGTTAATAAAAAAAATTGATCCGTATGTCATAATCTTGTTTGGTTCAGCAGCTCAGGATCGGTTGCGATCAGATAGCGACCTTGATTTAGCATATCTTAGTGATATCAGTTTAGGTAATTATGAACGATTTTTATTATCACAAGAACTTGCAAATCTTTTAAATAATAACGTCGATTTAATTGATTTAAACATTGCTTCAACCGTATTCCAGGCCGAAATTATACACAATGGCAAAGTAATACATTGTTCAGACGATGAACGGAGACTAAATTTTGAAATAAAAATACTAAAAATGTATGCAAAATTAAATGAAGAACGGAAAGAAATACTAGATCATATTAAAAAAAGAGGTTCTATTTATGAATAATCAAGTAATATTAAATAAAATTTCCACAATAGAACGTTGTATCTCAAGAATCAATGAAGTATTTGATAACAATTCGTCTAATCTTCATGATTATACTAAACAAGATTCAATTATTCTAAACATACAAAGAGCTTGTGAAGCGTGTATCGATTTAGCTATGCACTTAGTCGCGATTAGAAAGTTAGGAATTCCGCAAACAAGCCGAGATGCGTTTGATTTATTAGTAGCAAATTCCCTTCTCGACTCTGAACTATCTATGAAATTAAAAGCCATGGTAGGTTTTCGAAATATTGCTGTGCATGATTATCAAAGTGTAAACCTTGATATCGTAGAAAAAATTATTGAGAATCATCTTGGAGATTTTAAAAAATTTACACGGCATATTATAAAAATTGCTGATACTTTTTAATAATTTAGTTATGTTAACTAGTCTGCGTATAAATTGGATTATATGCGAACTTTGTCGAAATACGTAATGAGGAATGATATTATGAGCCATACAACGAAAACACTTAAGGATATAGAGCAATTTGAAATTAAAACGAAGAATTTACAACAAGAAAAACATCTACATCAACTAAAGGTATTGCTCCCTTCCCTTCCACCGTATGTGTTTAAGTATTTTCAGAAGAACCGTAAACGTTCAGCTACTACTCTATTTAATTATGCAAATGATTATAAACTGTTTTTTAAGTTTTTAGCCGATAATAATTGGGTATTAGAACATCTTAATATAGATAGCATATCTCCTATTGATATCCCAATTTCAGTTCTTTCAGATTTACCATTAGAAGAAGCTGAAGAGTTTCAAGGTTACTTAGATGGTAAATATGAAAAAAGAACTGTAAATCGTAGAATCAGTGCTTTAAAGAGTTTATTTAATTATTTAACCCAAAAATCAGAAGATCCCGTTACTAAAGAACCTTATTTTTATCGTAATGTTTTTGCCAAAATTGAAACAACTAAAGTAAGTTCAGATCCTGCAAAACGTGCGGATTCATTTGAACAGAAAATTTATAAAGGTAATGAGGATTTACGATTTTTGGATTTTGTTGCTGCTGAATATGAAAAGTCCCTCTCCCCTGTTCAATTAAGATTTTTCTTAAGAGATAAAAATAGAGATTTAGCGATCCTATCCCTCTTTTTAGGCAGTGGTTTACGCTTGTCTGAATTAACATTTTTACAATTAGAAGATATAAATTTTGAGGAAAATTTGTTAGGGGTTTATCGTAAGGGGCAATCAGGAAAAGTTTATGTTACTGTAAGTCCAAGAGCCATGGATGAATTAAAAGAATACTTACATACAAGAACAGAAAATTATGGATGTGCTACCGATGAAAAACATGTATTTTTCACTAGATATAAAGGAAGTTACTCTCCTCTTTCTATACGTTCTATTCAAGATTTAGTAGAAAAATATTCGAAAGCATTTAATGTAAATAAACGATTAACTCCACATAAATTACGTCATACGTTCGCTACCAAGCATTGGACTGCAAATAAAGATTTAATTGGTCTACAAACGCAACTAGGACATACATCAAGTGAAATCACCTCAAGTTATACACATGTTGGAAAGGATAAACAGCATAAAAACTTGGAGAACATGGATAAACTTGAAGATTAATAGTTTTGGAGTATAAAACTGTTAAGTGATGATTGTTTTTTCAATAACCCCGAAGAATTCTAATAATTTTATAATTGCTAAATTAATCAGTTTAGATTTCTCCACTTTTTCCTAATGTACTAGATTTTTAACTATTTCAGTAGTTAAGTCTGATTTCATTTAGAAAGAAATAGAAACCTTTTTTACTATTTTCTTCGAAGTCTTTTTTCAAGAAAGAAAATTTAACATTAACAACATTGTTATTGTTAACATATGTTTTAACTTTCATGTCGTTATCGTTGTTTTTGTATATGAATATCTAGTTTACATATACACGATTATCGGCAATAAAAAAAGGAACTTCTATGTGGTCTTACCCCTGTCAAGTTCTCACGAATATAAACTATATCGCAATTAGGAACATTAGAATAAAAAAAGGTGCATTTCCTTTCATTTTAAATTAATATCCTTTCAAATGATTTTTAACCTATATATCCCTGCGACTCTTGAACTTAAACAACTAATGCAATGCGTTAGTTGGATAAGGTATATTTTGATCTATCATAATAGTTAAGTAACTTAATCCAATCTGTCTTCTTCAGATGAAATTTAATAGATATTTGTTTCTTCATTTTATTTAGGATAGAATACGTCTTCTTTGAAAGAAGTTCAAGGCGAAATACTGCAGTATTTTGTTATAAGATTACTAATTAAAAAGATGGAAGTAATGATTCCAATTTCGAAAATGGATAATTCAAGAATTCGAAGGGTCATTGATTCATATACTCTTGACAACATATTAAAAAATTTCCACAATGGAGAATCTGATCGTTCACTTTCATACAAACAAAGATTTAAGCTAAATACTGAGAAAATGAAAACAGGTAATATTGAAAAATGCGCAGAAGTAGTTCGTGATTTAATGAGTATAGATAAAGAAAAATCTCTTAATTCAAGTGAAAAACAGTTGTTAGGTAACGCAAGTAAAATATTTATAAGGGAACTTGGATTAGTTAAAGGGATTACAGAAATTCAAGCCAAAGAACTATTGTTCGGGTAAAAAATTATCATTTAATCTTACATTAAATATAATTAATCAAATGATGAAATAATACACCAAATATATTGTATTGAGTTCTTCCGTAATTAGCAGAAATTTCATTATACAGTAAGGTACCCATGAAAATAAATTTTTAATTGAAGAGCTGCTTTTAATGTGGGCCAATATTTTTATCGAATAACTGAAGACTACTTAGATCGACATTTTAAAAAGGACTTTACGTTTATAAAAAGAAAGAGGTCTTTTTTTTGAATCATTTGTATCTATTTAATATTCAATTTGTTCAACGACGAAAAAGCATCCAATTTAATTGGATGCATATTTAAGTATTCCGCTTAAAAAGAGTGAATCTTCTAGCTGTGTGCACTCTTTTAGTTTGATTAATCCATCTAGTTCTAGTTCCTTAGCCAGTTTTTCAATCATTTTTGTATCATATTCCAATGAATTTTTAATGGTGATTAAAAAGAAGTTTCCTCTTGTTGCAAGTCGAAGGTTCTTTAATAGATTCTTTTTACTCATTTTCCCATCCCCCTTCTAAATTAGATTAATTCGACACAAAAGAGGTTTTGTCCTGTAAATTCAATTAAATTACAAATTTTTTTGTAGGATTATTAATTTAATCTCATAGTATATAACGTCAAAAAATCTCATACATTGTCAATACACATAGTAGGGGGAATAATAATGAACTCAAATAATTTTCGTGAATT
>NZ_NUEU01000091.1:0-20451 GCF_002556365.1 Bacillus sp. AFS002410 | reverse complement strand
TGTCCATTTTCATCATGTGTAGCTTTATAAAGATCAGGATGGTTGTAATCGATACCTGTATCTAATACACCAACTTTAACCTTTTGACCAGCGCGTGGACCTGATTTAATGATACCTGTGTTACCATCAGCTTGAAGTTTATCAATCCCTAAATAAGTAAGCGCTGATGTTGGTTTGCCAACAGATTTACTTGTTGCTGTAGTTTGGGATTTCCCTTCATCTGGTAAAGAATATTCTACTTCAGACCAAACAGACGCAACATCTGGACTTTCTACAAGCTTTTGAACTAAATTCGCTGGTAAAGTTAGTGCTACTCCATTAAATGCATCTGTAAATTCTCGCGTAATACTAATTCCCGTATTTACAGTTTTCCCGCCAACAATTGTAGTTTTTGGTTGTGTATTTAAAAAGCTCTTAAAATTTGCATGTGAATCATTAACTTTATTTTTAGCATCTGTATATTCGCTTTCAAACGCTTGACTATTTGCAGTAGCCCCACCTTTAGCTAAAGATTGCTTAATGATTTGAATTTTAGCTGGATCTTGTTTAAATTGAACAATTACATTAACTTTTTTTGAACCAATTAAGTCCTTTTTGTCTACACGGATTTTTTCAGCATCATCTGCCCCAGTAAGCTTATTAATGTTTGCTTTTTGCTCAGCAGTAAGTCCGTCAAGAATACGGTTTACTTCATCTGCATTAAAGGTATTACTAGATAAATTTTGCTGATTAAGCTTTGTTTCAGCAGTGTTTCCACTTGCATAACTATGAGGTATCACAACGTTTAAAAACATTGAACTCAACGCAAAGATCGACATAATCTTCTTAGTTGGCCTCTTACTCTTACTAGACACTTTTCTCTCTTTCATGATTTCCCCCCCAAATAATTAAATCATTCACATATACCGTTTGAATCTCTTGAATTTTCTAAATAGTTTAAACGGTAAGTTAATTTTACATGTTGCAACAACTTTCGTGTATTGGGTTAATATTTCACTTTTTATTCCGACTTTTTTCGACAAAATTGTTAAAATACCCCATAATTTTTAATTAAATCCGAAAATTCCAATAGATAGAGTAGTATTTTACTAAAAATAAACACGAATTCCTTTGTTAAATTTGGGGTAATATGATTGTTTTTATGAAAAATCATCTGAATATTTATTCAAATCCAATATTTTACATCTTTTTTAATGAGTATTTAATATCATATTCCGATATGATTCTACATTTTAATCTCTTTTTAACGAAAACCAATCAATCCCAACATGAAGTAGAATTTGTTAGTTTAGAAGATTCAGTAACGGAAGATCATCTCCTTGGTAGACAAGTTAAATTTATTGATTTCTCATTTGTTCAAACAATCAAGAGCTACAATATAGAACTTAGTTGTACTGGATACTAATAAAAACTTTGTCCGATTGCTCATCATCTATCTCACTACATTTTCTTACTCTCAATTTTAAGAACTTTCAACAAAACAAAAAAACTCGTATTTTCCTCTCATGACTAAAAATCACGAGAATCAAATACGAGTTGATTAAGCCATTGCTTTTTTTCTTACTTAATAGTGATCGTACGTTTAACAGTACTGCTCACGTTTTAAATAGAGCAACTACTGACCAAGTAGTTGCTCTAAACAAACCCTATAATACACTCACATCATACATATCATTAACATAACTATAAGAATTATTTTTAATTCATTTAACCAATTGTTCTAACTCCCGATATTCTATTAATAATTCATTAACTAGTGATATCAACTGTAGTCCTTCTAAAGTAAGTACTACTTTAGAATTTTTGCACGACTTAAATAATTTAAATCCTAATCCATTCTCTAACTTATTTATCGATTGTCTAATGACCGATTCACTAACAAAATTCATTAGCGATGCAATCAAAAAAGAACCACTTTTTGCAACTTCTGAGAGATATACTAATCGTTAAATATTCATGAATCCTCCTATTGTGCTCATGATATTATTTGATCATTGATTCACTCTTGCTAACTTCTTCTCTTCAAATAATTCGATTAAGTAATATATTCTAATTATTTATTGCTTAATAGCCCTTTTTAAAAATCCCTACCTTAAATAATATTAATTTCCATAAAAATCATAATAATAAAACTTCAAATAAATTATGATATGTTACATGACATATTAAACCATAAATGTTAGGGGGTCACCATTTACAATTACTTAATATGTAGTGAAGGATTTTGGAAGGATTGTAAGAATTATATTATCGAAAACTACCATAGCCATCATTATGTTACCTTAAATCTGGTAGCTTTATTTCATCTGTCCAACTAGTCGAGTAGAAGGGAATCTTTTTACTTTGTGGTAAATTGTCCTCCATCTCCGGGTAGAGGGATCGCTCAATTAGCGACCCAGCCCCCCACAGAACCCGGCGTGCAGATTTCCCGCACCGGGCACTTCAGAAATTGCTTCACAGTTTTGCGTACATCTTCAATTCCGAAAATGGAATTAAAAGTTTAGGTTGCACTAGAGGAAAAATCGATTTAATCTGGTTAAATTCCTCCCAAGTTATATAACTCTTTTGACTTCTACTACTTAACATTTTTCTCCAGTAACGTTCCGTTATTTTATAGATTTTAGTTATTGTCCAAAGGATACCAGCCATTCCATAGTAGTTATAATGACCTCTAAGAATTTGATTTAGTTTTTCAGTCTGGTCTTTTATTGACCAATGCCTGATGGTTCAATGAATTTCCTGTATTTTATTAACGCTTCGTCTAAATCTAGTCTTTTCAGTTTTTCTACCTACCCTAAAATTTCCTTTACGATTTCTAGTACAATAATGTATAAACCCTAAGAAGTAAATGGTTTCCAATTTTCTTCCTTTTTGTTTGGCATGTTTACTGTCAAATCGTCCAAATGTCTTATTAAGCTCAAGTTCTAACGAAAATTTCATTAGTCTTTTCTTAAGAACTTCTCCAAACCTTATCGCATTTGATCGAAATTGGAAACACACCACAAAATCATCAATATACCTTATTAGATATGCCTCAACTTTGAGTCTTGGTTTTATCGCTCTTTCAAACCATAAATCCAAAACATAGTGTAGGTAAATATTGCTTAACAGTACACTGATCGAGCCACCTTGCGGTGTCCCTGTTTCACTGACATATGTATCCTTACCTTCCATTACACCAGCTTTTAACCACCTTTTGATTAGACTAATCATTCTAGGGTCACCGATTCTATGTTGTACGAAATTAATCACCCAATATTAATTATCTAACACAAATTATAGGACAAGTTTTTACTCGTGTGTATTAGGGAAATACTCTATGATCTTCATTAAGTTTTTTATACATAAATCTACATGAATTTAAATTTTGATGTTGTATTTTGTAATTTAAAATAGAAAAATGAGTTAAAACATTTTTTGTAGAAATTCGAATGATATTGACACTTAATTTGGGGGAATATAGCATTTTCATTGGAGATTGGACTATTAATTATTTTGGACTCTATTTTTCCCACTTATATTTATCCGGATTCTCTTGCGTTATCACAGCTTTTAACACCATTAAAACAATTAAAATAAATGCCTAATAAAAAAATAGGGAAAAGTCTTGAGGTGACTACCTGCGTCCCTTTTTCCTTTTCTCTACTCTTACCTTATCAGAGGTTAATTCTGATTTTCGCAAGGATTTATTCGGTTTGTTAGAAGCTTATTTGTTGGCTCCAACTTTAAAATGAGTTGCTCCACACATTCAACAAGTAAAGTATGCAACTGGCAATACATGAAATGTTGGTGAGATTATCATCTCTTTAATCTAAATAATGATCAAAATTAAATGGACAATATAAATTTTCTTTAAATTCTTTAATTAACTTAAGAAACCAATTTTTTCTTGTAAATTATAATTTCAACAATCCTTTTGCGGCCGAATTGATGGAAATCTAATGGGACTTTCTAGAATGCTTTTCCACATTATTAAATGAGGTAATTGTTCAATTTTCAAATTAATAATGACCACTTTTTCTATACTTTAAAAAAGGAATTGAAAGTTAACATGAATTTGGAAATATCTACTTCGTATCTCCCATAGATGTGCATGCTCAAACTATTTAAAATAGACTGGAGGACGAAATGGATGAAGAAGTACAATCGTAGCTCGATGGATCCTTTATTTCACATGAATCTTTACCTTATAAATAATGTGGTAGTCGAAAAAGACATTAATCTTTTCATGTTTCACAAATTTCTATAGGAATCGAATGCACGCCTGAAAAAAGATACGCTTTCCTAATAAACGCACTCGATTCAGAATATACTTTCTATGAAAATGGACAATCACCATTAAAAGTGGTTTAAGAAGAATAATGTAGAAACATTTATTTGGTCATTCATCGACCTATCAATCGCTGACCAGATGCTATACTGATGCTTTTTGAACACGAGAGTGATTGATTCAAATGTAATTAAAAAACCTTAACCCATTAAAATACAGGGCTAAGGCTACTAAAATCCTATTTAATTACTGTTTATTTACTGAAATAAACCATAAAATGATTCTTCGTTTGAAATAGCAACTAGTTTAGGATCATTTTAATCCTAGCTGACTTAACACAGTATCCAATGTAGCACCTTTATATGAAGTTTTCGCTTTAGGTGGATTTGGAACTGTACTATTTTGTAATCCATAGTTATGAATAAGAAGATCCATATCCTTTTTATCAACAACTCCATCGAAGTTCAAATCGGCTCCTGATTTATTTGTTCCCCAGTATGTTTGTAGAAATAATGCATCCATTATATCAATTACATTATCTTTATTTGAATCCCCAGCTTTTGGTTGAGTGGAAAAAGTTCTTAAATTTCCGATTGATTCTCCACGTACGTCATCTGATAGTACATACGATTTATACATCGTAAAATGACCTGGTGCATCTACTTTTAATGTATAGGCATTTTTGTCAGCTTTCATTCCATCTACAATGTAGTTTCCATTTTTTACTGGAGAAGCCTCCAAAACAGTTTTACCATCATATGACGTTACAGTTACTTTTGCACCAACTTTGGTATTATCAAACGCGAAATTCTGTTGGCCTGTTAAAGGATCCATCGTTCCTTCTAAATTCAAGTTACCATTTATCCTTGAATATGTGTTTTTCATATTAACACTATCCATATAAGTATATACATTATTTGATTCTACATTTGATTGATCAATTGCAGTTCCAGTCATTTCCATATTAAACCAGTTGACAGAGAAAGCTGACTTTGGAGAATAATGTTTTGCTGTATTTAAATCGAAATTTACTAATTGTATATCTTCTGGTAATGCTTTATTTCCTAAATAATTAAAAGTAATTGTATATTTCGTAATAATATCATCGGATGTTGATGTTACAGATACTTGTGCATCCCCATATTGCTTAACTGCATCACTTACAACCACATTATTAATTGTAGCTAAGTCACCATTGTCATTTAATACTGGAATTGTAATCTTAGATGTTTTTAGGTTTTTAATATTATTCGAACGAATCGAATAATTTATCGTATCTCCGGTTGAAGCGACTTGTTTATTTGCTTTTAAGTAATAGTAAGGGTACGTATTAAAAACAAAAGCTACCCTAAGCATTGAAGAAGAACCTGCAGTAAAGTTTCTTGCAGCATCATAACCATAAAACTGAACTTTTAGAGGTGTAGACCTTTTTTTCACTAGTATTTGATCGTTGTAATTTCCATTTTTATCAGTGTTAATTGCAGGAGATGAATATGGCGAATCGTAAAATGAAACCACTGCATTGCTTGATTGATCAATTGGAATTCCAAGACGATTAGCATCAGCCACTTCAGGATCACTTACATTAATATTGAAATCATATAAATATTCTCCGTTTGAATCGAATTGACTATCATCATATTCAATAACTTTTTGATCTAACGAATCAAAACTTGAAGTCATTGTTGGTTTTCCTTTTTCATAGATGAAATCCGCTACTTTCGTAAATACTTTCCCCTGATCATTTGTTCCAATCAGTTTTAATTTGTAGTTACCTGTTTTTGCATAAGCATAATCACTGCTAATCGGATTTTTTGGATCACCTGTCAACGGATAGTACCCCCCAATAAATCCAGCAGCATTAGCATAAACTTGATTTTCATTCAATGTTCGAGGATCATAAGACCCTAAGTAACCAATATCTTGACCCGTTGAATCTTGTAATACTACATCTAAAGTCTTCATAAATGACTTTAATGAGAATTGAAAACCTTGGTATGGTAAGGCTTTTTCTGGCCACGTTGTATCACCAGAATACATTGGATATCGTACTGTAAAGGTATCAATCCCTTCATTAATAACACGTCCGCCAAATGGAATTTGATACGTTTCAGTTGGATCTGCATTATTTGTGAAGACGATATATCCTTCATATGTTCCTTTTTCAGCTGTCTTTGGAATATTTAAATTAAACTGTATGTTTTTAGAGCTAATTCCATTTACTTTAACTGAAGTTGGTCCAGATAGCGTTACATTATTTTTCGCAGCATCTAATGAACCCCTTAATCCTGTTTGGAAATTAACCTTCACATTAAATGTTTTTGCTTTTTCACTTCGATTTTTCAATGTAACCGTACGGTCATCAGCAATATCTTGGTCATCGAATCCGTATGAACCGAAGCTCATACCACCAGTTAATTCTTTAATCGTTTTTAGTTTACCTCTTTCATTAATTGTCGGAGTTTGATCATTTACTTGTAATTCAACATTTGAATGAATTGCTTCATAAGCATCAACTCGTCCGCTTCCTATTTCAAACACGCTATAATTTTTTGATAACGGGTCTGCTGTATTCATTAAAATTGATTTGATATCTGCTGGTTGTAAATTTTTGTTCGACTGTAATAATAATGCAGATACACCCGCTACATAAGGTGTAGCCATTGACGTTCCAGATAAGCGCTCATATGCATATTTGTAATCTTCAGGATGAGTTCCATCTAACGTTTTATTGTTAACATAAAACGGAACAGTTGACATAATTGCAACACCTGGTGCAGTTACTTCTGGTTTAATATCAAAGTTCACACGAGAAGGACCTATTGAACTGAATCCTGCTAATTCATCACTAGCTGTTTTAATTTTTGAATAGTCACCAAATGTGAAGCTTGTATTTCCTGCTTGAATAGCTGCTAAGATTTTTTTACCTTCACTATTTGAAACGGAGAATGCGGGTACTGCATCAACTGATTCACCTAAAAATGATTGAATTGCTCCTTCAGCTGCGTTTGTTTCGTCATTATACATAAGTACTCCGACAGCACCTCTTGTTTTTGCATTTTTGATTTTGTCAGTTAATGCGTATGTTCCACGTTTGATGAAAGCAATTTTGCCATTTAAATCTTTCCCGTTAAAGTCAGCTGCTGTTCCAGCAAGGCCAACATCTACAAGTTGGAATGTTTTTCCTTTTAGTTGAGTTAAGTCGTCTGTATAATTTCTTGCTAATTGTAATAGATTGTAATTAACACCATTTTGCACGCCTGCGTATTGGTATACATCAAGTGAGATTGATGATGCACCAACAGTTAGTGCTAAAGCAGAAGCAGCCGGTGAACCTAGTGTATAACTTTGATTACCACTATTCCCTGCTGCAACAACAGTCGTAACCCCACTTAAAACAGCATTATTTACAGCTACTGAAGTCGCATATAACGGATCATTTAGCGTGTTACCTAAAGACATATTAATAACGTCCATACCATCACCCACTGCTCGATCCAATCCAGCAAGAATGGCATCAGTTGTCCCGCTACCATATGGTCCAAGTACACGATAAGAGTAAATATCGGCCTCAGGAGCCGCACCTAACATTTTATACTCGCTATCTGCTTTACCACGACCACCAATAATACCAGCAACATGTGTACCATGTTCTGTGTAGTAAGGTGACGAGTTGCTTGTTTCTGGTTTTCCTGACTTCTTCCAGTCAGCATATGTTGTTTCCATTGGATCATTATCATTGTCAACGAAATCATATCCACCTTTAAAAGCGTCCTTTAAATCTGGGTGGTGATAATCAATACCCGTATCTAAAATCCCTACCTTAATTCCTTTACCAGTGAAACCTTCAGCATGTAAACGATTTAGTCCATCATAAGGCGTATAGTTACCTACCTTTGCCTCATCAGCCTTTAATGCATTATTATCTTCTGCAGTAGGTGGTTCAATTGAAAATGTTTCATTGCTCCAAACTGTTTTAACTGCTTTTGATTTTAATAGATTTTTTATTTGATTAGCAGGTAAGCTCATTGAAACACCGTTAAACGCATTTTTATATGAACGATTAACCTTGTAATCTACCTTTTTATTATTATCAACTAATACTTGTCCAACATCTTGATTAAACGTTTCATGATCTTGATTAATCAATTTCGTTGCTTCGGTTTCAGTTAAAGTTTGCCCTTGAAGGCTCGCTTGGATTTGAGCAACTTTTGTAGGTTGATTTGCAAACTGTACGATTACTGATGTTTGTTTGGTTGAAGTTTGATCAATATCAGATGAAATTTGAAGACCCGTTTCCTCATTAGTTGAAAGGACTTTCAGTGCGGCTCTTTGTTGTGGAGTTAAGTTTGCTAGAATATCTTCAACCTTTGAATTACTTGCAGCTTTTGTAAGATCTAAATGTCCAAGTGAACCTAAAATAAAACTAGATGATAGTGCAACTACAGCTAGGCTTTTCACGACCTTACTATTGTTGTTTGCTTTTTTCCCCATTTTCTTCCTCCAAGTCTCTGTCTTTTTATTACAAATGTAGTGCAATGAATTACGAAACAATGATTCTAATCGGTTTTAAGTATTTATTTAGAATTCATCTATTTTGTTGATTTATTACAATTACATAAGCACTTACAATTATTAAGGAGATTTGGAGTTGTGTAAATTGGGGAAATACGCATAAATACATGATTCAAAATACGCTTTTTTCCATCAATTTTTTTAAAAAAATTGTCGTTAAGATGTAGTTTATGTAGAACTTTCATTATTCACCAATATTTTGTTAATTATTTTGTCAAAATTTTATGAATGAAGGGAGTCTAAATTTGGGGAAATATTGTACAAAACTATTAAATACTGTTGATTTAGTATAAAATAGTTTTTTCGACAAGAAACTAGAAAACTATAAACGAAATTGAAAGCTTCTTTAAAGTAGTTTTGATCCAAATCCTCTTATAAACTTCCGGATATTCCACTACAGCATGTGTCAGCCAACTAAATCAGTGCTTCACCATAGAGAATGAAAATGCATAAAACTGTCGAAACTTGTAATTATTCCCTCCAATCCAACTTTAAGTCAACGTCTATAATTTTGGACGCTCTCATTTTTTAACGAATGAGTAGCATCTTTTTTGGTATGTTCTTTTGTCTGACTTAAAGGAATTTATTTTTCTGGGTAGTTATTCTAAACATCTATAAATTTTCGAACGTTTTTCAGTAAAAAAGGTATTTGAAAAGGCAAAAATCTCACCTACATCGTATTATTTCTGCCGTTGAACTAAACGATTATCGTGAAATAACTAATGGGAAAATTAATAAATTGCAAGGAGAATTAGTTCAATTAGAATGTCAACTGAATACTTGTAATGATGAAAAATACAAACTTAATCTAAAAAATTCATTAAAAGACGTTATTTAAATGAACGAAATTACTCCAAAAGTTTTAAAAGTACTAGTTAATCGCGTCACTTGTAATATTAGTGGTACAGTTACAATTCAATATAATTTTTTCAATCTTTTATTATAAGTAAAAAAGCAGCGCCCAAATGGGCTTGCTGCCTTACTTTAAAATAAGTTGCGCCACACACTCAACGTGCTTGGAGTGCGTGAACTAAAATTCTTAACCACCCTCCGTTTACTAAAATCACCCACTCCTAAGCCAATGAAAGGGGTAAAAATTATGCATGATTAAAAGCTATTCATAGGCTAGCCTTACGTAGCTTTATAGGAACCATTATTTTGTTTTTAATCTATAAAGTGACACTAGCTTAGAAAGATTTTTATTCGTTCTAGATTGGGTGCTGAGCTTACAGATGATGGAAAGTTCATTGTAAGGAAAGCGCAGGAAATTAAGCTAAAGATAGAGGATATCTCCATTTTTGCGCATCAAAAGCTATATCCAGAAAAAGTAAATATATCATTATCTGTCAGCCCGAACGCTATGTTAATTATACCTAGTGCGTTAATTTCTTATAAAAAAAGTATTCTTACAGCCAAGTAGACGTCTTTGAAGAAAAACCTAATGCAATTTTGTTAGATGTAAAAACGGAGAAGACTGATTTCGGTGTTACAATATTTACTGACGAAATGGTTGATTCTAATCCCGAATTAGAATTTGAAACAATGTTCGAAGGTGGCACAGTATTATATGCAAGCAAAAATTCTTCTCTTGCCTTTTTTGATGATATACAAGTTGAAGACCTTGCTAATCAATCTTTGATTCTTACGGAAGACCCTATAATGACTATGTACGCAAATGAACTTATTAACTATATCCCTAATTTGAATATATTATTTACAACAAACAACGTGAACGTTATTACTGAAGCAGTATCAGAAGGTTTGAGTATAATTATTACGATGAATTTATTTTTGAATAAAGTAACTGGTATTCAAAACGGTAGTATCATTACCAATTCCGTTTGTGTTTCCTAGCCCACTTCGCTTTTCATTTGGCATTGTTCGGTTAAAATGTAAGAAATTATCCGAACATAGCAAACAAAATACAAATACTTTTAAACAAAATCTCGTTTAAGATTTTTAATAAAACCAATCATACTGGTTTAAAGAAGCTGATTAACAGTCCGCACAAATACCCATGATGATAAAGAATAAAAAATAGGTAACAAAATGCAAAAAGATCCTAATTGAAGATCTTTTTTTCATTTATTAAAGTATTATTTGCTCCCTAAAATTATATTGTTTGATGTTTGTTTTGACATGTTTTTGATTACTTATTTGGCCCCTCTTATTCAAGTAACAGTTATTGCTTGAGTAAACAAACTATTACATTGGATTTATGCCCTGTTAAAAAGCAAAACGACTTTCCAAGTAACTTAAAATCTTAAACAACCTAAATTACCACATTTTTCTAATTCCGCACTGTACGCCGACCGAAACGAGAAATTTTCAAACAGTCGACCCATGCGAAACCTACTCCAAAAAAGCATTACGAGCCAAAGTACCCGCGTCATTCACGATGGTCTCCGTGAAAAACGCGACCTCATGCGCCTAACGAGCGAAGACATCTAATGCATTAAAAAGCCCTAAGGGCTTTTTAATGCATTTTTTGGTGATTGATTGGTCAACATCTGCTGCTTTTAAACCGAATAGTGACAGGTGATGAGGGAATAATAGAGTAAACTTCTAATTTCCGAGAAAGGATGAAACCGCGATGAAAGCAGATACATCGCTCGAACAGAACGAGAAATCACTTCGAGAACTGTTAGGTGATAGTTCCGACTTTAAAACTACCGATGTCGAAACAGGCGATCGACACTATCGATTATTTTACTTGGACACAATGGTTGAATCGGCCAAAATTCAAGAACATATCATCCGTCCTTTACTTCAACTTAAAAACAGCAGTGTAAAAGAAGCCGTTTCCATCCTCGATTACAATGAAACGGATCTTCTTTCCGTTGCGTCAAATGAACTGGTCGAAGGGAAAACAGTGGTTCAACTGGAAGGTGAAGCCACACTCTATTTACTTGGAACCGAAATCATCAAAGAACGTGCGGTCAATTTCCCAATGAATGAACGTGTCCTACGCGGTTCACACGAAGCCCTGAATGAAAACTTGAACACAAATTTGAATTTGCTTCGAAAGCTCATTGCAACACCAGATCTGGCGGTGAAATCGTATCAACTGGGTCGACGTTCCAATACAAAAGTCGCGATCATTTATTTGCGTTCGCTCGCAAATGACGTGTTGTTAAATGAGTTTGAACGTCGGCTTGAAACAGTCGACATTGATTATGTGGAGGCACCTGGATTCGTCCAAGAACTCATCGAAGACAAACAATTCTCACTGTTCCCAAAAGTACTTATTACCGAACGTCCAGACCGGGTACGTTCCTACCTGATGGACGGGAAAATCGCGATCTTGACAGATGGTTCGCCTGATTCACTTATCCTTCCAGTGTCGTTCTGGTCATTTTTTCAAAGCCCAGATGATTATCAAATTGGTTGGTTGGTTGGGAGTACGTTACGCTTTCTTCGCATTGTTTGTTTTGTTTTCGCGATTGCTTTACCTGGGTTCTACGTGGCACTTGTGACGTTTGATCCCCGTATTCTCCCATTTGAGATCGCGCTTACGTTTCAAAGCTCGATGCAATATGTGTCGATGCCACCGATTTTAGAAGCCATCACGATGCTACTCGTCCTCGAAGTTTTACGAGAGGCAACCGTTCGTCTCCCAAATCCGATTGGTCAGACGATTGGTGTGGTCGGCGGGATCGTGATTGGGACAGTTGTTGTTCAGTCCAATCTCATTTCCAATATGATGGTCATCATCGTCGCACTAACAGGCATCGCATCTTTTATTGTGCCGTCTTATGAAATGAGTAGTGCAGCACGTCTGCTCACCTATCCGTTCATCATCATGTCGTCGATTTTCGGACTGATCGGGTTAGAAATCGCAACGATTCTGTTGATGACGCATTTAGTTCAGTTGAATACCATGGGCATACCATACTTTTACGTCTGGTTTAATGGAGATACTTTTCAAGATACACTGTTTCGCTTGCCAATCAGGTTTTTGAAAAAGCGCCCGAAAGAAAGCATGGCGAAAGATGAAACAAGACTAAAGTCAAAAAAAGGGGGGAACTAGATGTTTCATTTAAAAAAAATTTCCCTCAATCAACTCGTTTGCCTCGTGATTCTAACTCAAATCGGCGTGCATGCGTTATCGATTCCTTACAGTGAATCTCGCCGTTCTGGTTATGATTCATGGATGAGTATTCTACTTGGGGGGGTATTCGCGCAACTTGTGATCATTATGATCTATCAACTTGGCAAACGCTATCCGAATCAGAGCTTACAACAGTACATTGTGTCGATCATTGGAAAACCGTTAGGCATCCTCGTCAATATTTTATTTGCAGCTTATTGTGCAGAATCGACACTAATGGTCATTGTATCGTATGCTGATGTCATGAACAGGTGGGTGTTATTTGAAACACCATGGTTCGTTCTCATCGGTCTATCGGTTTTCATCGTCGCATTTGTTGCTGCATCGTCGCTTCGTTCCATTGCAACCCTTACCCAGTCATTCACAGGGATGTTTTTCGTTTGTTTGGTCATCATTTGTATTAGTGGATATGGAAAAGGAGATTGGCGCCATTTTTTTCCGATCGGAACACATGGAATTGTCGCGATTTTAAAGGATTCAGTTCCTTCTTTATGGGCATACGCTGGATACGATCTTCTCCTCTACGCGTTTCCGTTCGTGGCGTGTCGTAAAAAATCCCAGATCTTACTTGCCATGTCCGTCGCTAATGGCATAACCACTTTGATTTACTTCGTAATCTCGGTTATCGTCACGTACAACTTCAGTGAAAACCAATTGAATCTTATTTCGGAACCAATGGTGTTTATTCTTCGAAAGTTCAGATGGCCTGTTGTTCAAAGTTTAGATATTGTCTTTATGACCATTTGGTTATCTGTCACGACGATCACAGCATTTGTTTATCTATTTTTGTCCGCCCGATATCTAGCCTTTGTTGGTCGGAAAGAAAACCATCGTCACGTGTTGATCGTCTGGCTCATCGCGAGTGTCGTATTTGGTATTGGTAGTTTCTTCGCGGACAGACAATCACTGTTTTCTTTTATCGATTTTCATAACAAGACGACGTTTCTATTCACAAGTGCGCTTCCGGTATTCCTTCTAATTGTTTCATTTGTACGAGGAAAGGTGGCGAAAGAATGAAAAAGGTTGCCGTTTTGCTTATGATGATGTGTTTTGTCCCACTTTTGACAGGTTGTTGGGATCGTTTACAGCTTCGTAATTTAAACTTAGTGGACATCGCTGGTTTGGATCGGGACAAAGAAAGCGGAGACGCCGACCTCTATCTGGTAGTGACAAAACTGAGAAGCGCCGGACAAGGAACAGGCGACCCAATTACCACGGTCCTCAATCTAAAAGGGAAAACCTTAGTAGAAGCGGTTGGTAGCGGTGATTTTAAAGAACGCACACCTTTCTTAGGAATTAGCACAAGAGTCTATTTTATGAGTGAGGAAATCGCATCGGACAATCCAATTTCCGAACTGGCTTTTTTACTACATGCTCCCTATGCGTCGATCAGTACGCCACTTGTGGTGTTTGAAGGAGACCTACCAACTTTTTTAGACACAAAAATGAAAACAAATAAAGAATTTCCAAATGATTTAAACAAGTATATGAAATCACTCGAACAAAATAATACCGTTCCAATCGTTTCGATGATGTATTTCATCCTCTCGCAAGCAGAGCCGTTTGACGATTTCGCATTACCTGTGTTTAAAGAAACCAAAACAGGCGTTGAATTAAATGGCTCGCTCTTATTCAAGCAAGGAAAAAGCACAAAAACGAAACTAGACCAAAATCAAACGCGAACGCTCATGCTCCTGTTAAATGAACAAATCAGAAAGCAAAAATTTACCGGACAGTTACATGACGTTGGTCAGAAACATTCTTCGAAAGCGAATAAGAACCAAGATACATATGGGTATTCCATCAAAAAAAAGAATTCAACCATTACTGTCTCGGTTGATTCAAAGGGATTCCCAAAGGTGAAAATGAACGTCCACATGCAAATTAATGTCTATGAACTCGGAAAAGGCACAGAACAATTGACATCCGGTTACGTCAATCGGATGGAAAAAACGCTGAGTCGAGAGCTAGAAAAAACAGCAGTCGATACGATTCAAACGATGCAACGTGCGAATAGTGATGCACTTGGGATTGGGAAAGAACTGAAAGCATTCCATCCGAAGATTTGGAAGTCTCTAGATTGGCGTAAAGACTACCAACGCGTATCAATTGAGCCAAAATTCGAAGTGAATATTTTGAATGCGAGTAAGAAATAGCTAAAAAAGGTTTCTCACAACCGAGAAACCTTTTTTTGTAGATATGCTTTTTCACAAATCATGGCTGTGATTACTTGTTAAGAAGGCACCTGCGTATTCTTCTTGCACGATTCCTTTTACACGCGATTCTTCGAGACGTGTGACAACAAGAAAATGACATGCTGTTTTTCGCGTTTGTACAGCCCTCTTCCAGTAAAGAGTGTCGCGCTCCGCGTCCGAGCTCATTTTTAATTTGCTCACTTACATTCTCGAAACGTTCCGTAAAAATCCACATATGACGTGCTTGATCGAATCCTTCGATCACGAGGTCAATCACTTTAAATGCCACTTAATACGTAAGCGTAACGTTTTGGATTGGCTCTATCATAATTTTTACAGGCGTTTTATTCGTTATCCTCGAGAAAAATAGTATTCGCCCCCCATCATTTGTATCTGAAGGGGTTTTACTTGTGTAACAACTTTTATTACACAGCTATTTGGAACAAGGCAGCAATTAAAGAAAGAGGCAATATTTGAAATGCTATTATATCTTTTAGACCAAATTTCCTTTTTTTAACAACCGTATTATCTAGAAGTTCCTGTTTTTTATTCGATACAAAAGTAATGCATAATGCTGCTAATAGATACATTGGTGCTGTTAATATGAATGCCTTTGAAGTTCCAATTCGACTTGATAAACTTATCCCAATTGCTGGACCAATCGTTGTAGACAAAATTTGACTGATTCCAAAACAACCTATACCCTCACCCATCTTTTTTACAGGTATAAAATCGGTAGTCCAAGCAAGAGTGATCACGTTGGTAATACTAATACTGGCCCTATGTAGCATGCGGAAAAAAATCATAACCTCAACATTTGGTGCAAAACTATAACCCAATGTAGCATTCCATTAATAGTAGTAGCAATAATCATTAATTGCTGAATGGTACATTTTATACTATGAATTGAAAAAAAAAAGGTTTTACTGTACATATTGGAGCGTTTTATTTATTTCAGCGGAACCTGTGTACCATTTGGTGCGTTTTATCTATTTCAGCGGAACCTGTGTACCATTTGGTGCGTTTTATCTATTTCAGCGAATTCTGTATAGTATTTGGTGCGTTTTATCTTTTTCAGCGGAATCTGTATAGTATTTGGTGCGTTTTATCTTTTTCAGCGGAACCTGTGTAGTATTTGGTGCATTTTCTGTTCATTTTGTGACAAATCCTTGAGTTTATTACAATCTTGTGGTGCATTTTATGATAAAATAAGTAAAGAGATATGATATTTTGCACATTACTTGGTGCAAATTGAGAGGATGTTCTTGTCTGTGAAATATGAAAGAGTACTAGATCATCAGATTTTAAACTACGAAATATTAAAAATTTGTATATTTGAAGAAACGAAACGACTATTTCAAGATCGCCAGTATATCCTTGAGAGATGGAAAATGGAAGCCTATCGTATGACAGAAGATGAGGTTAGGTACCAGTCCCCCTGCAATGCAATGGGCCCAAGCTTTAGAGCATTATTTTTCTTATTCACTCAAACTTTATATTTTGAAAAATATATAACAAAACAAATGATTAATGAAGCAGTTGAAAAATATGCGGACACCATCAAAGTGATATTGGCAGGCCACTTTGTTCACGAGTTTCCCAATGATGAAGTAAAACGAAGTGTAAACGAAGAAAAAATTGATGATGTGTTAAAACGTGATTATATTTATTCCAGTATGGATATGGACTACCATCTGATGAGGGATATCGTGACAAAGAAAAAGGATTTTAAAGAAGGAGAAGAAGGCTACTTGGCAACTGAGATTATAGACAATCGTGGAAAAGTAAGAGGATTGGCCGAGCTTAGACCCTTTGAATCACAAAATATCGATTTAACCTCTGATCAACAAGAAATGTGGCTAGAGTTGATTGAATCCACCATCCATTCATTGGATGAAATGACCGCGGATCTTTTTGATTTAATTACCTATTTATGGATGGTATCACCCAAAAGCAATGACGGGTATATTGAATTTCATAGTAATGATGCCCTGCGACTTAGAAATCTAAAAAAACGGTCGGCTAAAGGACAAGTGCTCGATTTTCGTGAAGAGGATCGATTCAATATCATGAAACGGGTTGCTGCACTTTCAAGTATTTGGATATCACTTGGTGATCAGAAAGTAAAAGTGGTAAATACTCAAGAAATTCAGGACAATGAGCTCTATAAGTTCAAAGATTTTCAGAGAATGTTTGAAATTGGAAAAATACGTGTGGCGTATGACAAAAAATCTGGAGAACCAAAAGGAATCTATGCAGTACAAGTAAAACCAACATCTATTTTAACACCTTATTTAGATGGTCCTAGCCGATCACTTGGTTTGTTAGACCTAAAAGTCTTTCAATATAGCCATTTCACACAACGTGAGCACAAACGATTAACCCGGTACTTAAACCTTCAATGGAAAATTCGAACGATTAAACGTACATTACAGCAACCTTTTAAAGTATCAACTCTGTTAAAAGTTATGGATATTTCTACACGTTACAACGGAGTACAAAAGAGGGACAAGTTTGAAAACGTATTAGATGAATTACAAAAAGATGTTGTAATTAAAAGTTGGTATTATACGGAATCAGTAGATGAAGAACAAGTCGGTAAAAAAGGCTGGTTTCAAAACTATTGGTCTAAACTCAATTTGATCATTCTACCAACCGATATTGTCGTAAAAGAAAATCAAAAAAAGCTGTTGGTAAATTCGAACTATACAATTGACGAAAAAATAATCGAACGTATGCAAGAATTCAGCTATGAAAAGATAGCTTCTCAAAGTCATGAAGAACTTCTCACAAATCAATCAGAAATTGCTAGAAGTGAAATAGCTGCATCTGTTGAATATGAATTAGAAAAACAATTACCTATTTTGGAATTATCAAAAAAGATGGATCCCAAACCCACAATAGAACCTGAGCAACAATCATTCGATTTCACTATTTCAACAGAGGTAACTCTTACACCAGAAAATATGAAAGAGATGATTGATTCCTTAGGTCTAAGTATTCGCCAGTCTGCAGAAGAAATGGGAATCGCTCACACTACCCTTTCACGGTATATCCGAAAGGAAAATAAGCGACAAAATAAGAAAAATGACGAGAAGATGTTAAATTGGCTAAAAGGAAAAGCAAGAAAATTAAAACTCTAATTACTGAAAATTGGTTAGAGTTTTTCTGTTTCTCTTTCCTCATTAACAATATATATGTTAATATATAATGTAAGACATATGTTAGTATCATAGTATTTATATATCGCATAGTTGTTATATATCACATAGTTGTTATTAACTTATCATCATTTACATTATTCACACATATTATTTGAGTAATGTCAGGAAAATATGTGCTAATCAGTACAAGAAAAAGTCAGTGGTAATTTGAAAGTTACCACTGACTTTTCTTTTTGCTATCCTAATTAAATAAGTTGCGTTATAAGCGTGTTTTGAAATGAGGGGAATAGATAGCTTAAACCTCCTGAAATTTGCTGAGCTCCAATACCTACTGAAGGCACAATCCCGAAAACAGTCGCAAGCACAGCCAAAACATCTACAGTAAGACCTATCCATGATGATGAAGTTGAATTAAATAGCGGAATAATTGTTGAGCTAATCGTTCCTTGTTTTTCCTTACGAAATGTAAAATATGCAATAGCTAAAGCGACAATTGCGTATAATGCCCACGGATGTAATCCCCAATGAAAAAACGAATATCGCATTGCAAAACGCGCACTTTCTTCTGATCCTGATTGAGTTGATAAAGGTGAACTTAAATGTGAAATCGGTTCAGCAATTCCAAAGAATAATAATCCAATTCCCATTCCAGCTCCAAATAACATTGCTAGCCAAGTGAAGTAACCGAATTCAGGTCTTTCATTATCTTTACCTAATCGAATTGAACCATATTTTGAAAAAATCAAATAAATGGCCAATAATAATATAATTGTCATAAGAATTGAATAAAACCATCCAAAGTTATGTAATATATATTCGTTCATACTAGACGTAACATTTTTTAAATCATAACCTGGTATCCAATTTGCAGGTACAATCCACCAAATAATAAATAACGATGTAATGGTTAATGATATTAAAAATATTTTATTTCTTGTCCTTCGCACTTTTTACCACTCCTTTATGCATTTTTAAATGAACTGTTTACACGTTTTAAATTATAAAGGTAATATTACTTAATTCTCTTTCTTGTTACTAAAAACTAAAGTTTCTATAATATTTATGTAATATTCATAACATCCAAATTAAGATTCTGTTACAAATATATAAATATTGTTTCGTTTTCTCATGTAATTCATAATTATGAAATGAATTTGAAATAAATCGATAAGACTAGTATTCTATTTTGTTGAATAATAAGGGCCATAAAATTGAAACAAATCTTAATAACTTTCAATATCTCTAAGCCCCATGAAAAACGCAGGTTTTTTAGTGGTTTCTCCTAATAGTAGGGAGGCCTTTTGATAGGAGTGAATTCATTTAATATACAAATTGTGAATAATTACACTTAAATGATACTGCCAGTTAGTCACCCATTCAGCGCAAGCGCTGCACCACAGCAAATGAAAATAGATAAAAATCGTCAATACTTCTTCTATGGCTGGGTGAGGAAGGTCGATAAACTATGGTGCCATTAGAGCCCAACAGTTAGTCTGACTCCAACAATCACGGTGCATCACAGACTGTCGCAGATGGAATTGGAACAGATTTGGAGAACCAATATGGAAGTGCACCTCGATTATGTTCCTGGGCAGCAATAGTTCCTGGACATAATGAAAGTGCTGGTAAAAGAAAATCAACTAAATCCAAAAAAGGCAATAAGTATTTAAAGTCAACCTTAACTAAAGCCGCACATTCAGTGGGTGCGTCCAAAAACTACCTTGGAGCAATGTATCGATGAACAGCATCACGAAAAGGTAGGAAAAGAGCAGGAATAGTAGTAGCCCATGCCATGTTAAGAATCGCCTATTATCCTCTGACTAGAAAAGAAATGTACAGAGACTTAGGAGAAGATTATTAAGACAAACAAAAAGAAGTATCAATAGTCTATCATTCAGTTCGAAGACTAGAAAAATTAGGGTATTCTGTATCGATAGAAGAAGTCTCTTAATCCATCAATCATTAATTATTTCTCTAATTTATTTACTTTGAAACGATTTTTAAAAATAATATAAAGACGTCTTATTTAGATGTGCCCTTTTTTCACACTATACCGTGAGGTTTTTTCATGGTAGATGTGCCCTTTTTTCACACTATACCGTGAGGTTTTTTCATGGTAGACTCCCATGCCGCGTT
>NZ_NUEU01000090.1:0-27356 GCF_002556365.1 Bacillus sp. AFS002410 | reverse complement strand
TTTATTTGCAGTTTCACTGAATTTATTTGCAGCTAATTCTTTTAATTACGCTCCCCATTTTTATTTATGATTCTCTACTTTTTGTTCCAATTTCCCACACAAACAAAAAAAAACCATGGCACACACCATGGTCTAATAAAAAGCTCTTATAGTAGATTGTATGCTCTCAACTGAGCCGTCTATGAAGTACATTAATCCGTAATATACTAGAATGATTAAAATAACAAATAAGAGTGCTTTAAAGAAGCTTTTGAGGATTGTAAACAAAATTACACCAGCAATGAGGATCAAGACGATTGTAATTATGTCCATATAGTACCCTCCTGTGAATTCTTTGTCAGAACCCGTGTACTTTAAGTATATTCGCAATATGAAGTTATTATTTTAAAAATTAATTTGTACAAAAAAAATCCCCCTTTTTAATGAAAAAGGAGGTAATAAATTTTATTTACTTTCAATCATTATTGTAATTGGTCCCCAGTTTGTAAATGTTACGTCCATATCTGCACCAAATATACCAGTCTGTACAACGTATCCTTGCTCGCGTAAATATGAATTAAAAAATTCGTATAGTTCGTTTGCAATTTCTGGCTTAGCTGCATCCGTGAAGCTTGGACGTCTTCCTTTTCTCGTATCACCATATAAAGTGAATTGAGAAACTGATAGGATCTGGCCTCCAACATCTTTTAATGATAAATTCATTTTTCCAAGTTCATCTTCAAAGATTCTCAGGTTAACTGCTTTGTCAGCACAATATTTAACGTCTTCAACTGTATCTTCATGTGTAATACCAACAAGCAATAATAATCCTTTAGGTATTTCCCCGACCACACGTCCATCAACTACTACTTTTGCTTCTTTTGTACGTTGTAATAATACTTTCAAGATGGCACCTCCTATTAGTGGAAAATTCGTCTCACAGAGTATATGTCTGGAATTTGTTTAACCTTATCCACTACTTTTTGAAGGTGGTTTATATTGCGAATAGACAGACTCATTGTAATGGTTGCCATTTTATTTCGATCATTTTTTCCTGTAACTGAAGAGATATTCGTTTTTGTTTCGTTGACAACAGAAAGAACCTCATTTAATAGTCCGCGACGATCATAACCGAATATTTCTATATCGACATTATAATCACGTTCAAATGTTGGACTTTCTTCCCAGTCTACTTCAATAAAACGGTCTTCTTCGCTATCGTTTAACATATTTACACAGTCACTTCTGTGAACTGAAATCCCTCTACCTTTTGTGATATAACCAACAATATCATCCCCAGGTACAGGATTACAGCATTTAGATAGACGAATTAATAAATTGTCTACACCTTTTACAGAAATACCGGCATCTTTACGGCGTGAAGGAGCTTTTTTAAGATCCGAAGAAAGTTCTTTTAGACGGTCTTCCAATTCTACTTCAGTTCGCTTACGGAATTTATCTGTTAAACGGTGAGCAATCTGCGTTGCAGTAATTCCATTATATCCAACTGCCGCATACATATCTTCTGCATTTGAGAAGTTGAATTTCTCAGCTACACGTTTTAAATTTTCTGACGTTAAAACTTCTTTTAAATCACATTCTAACGCTTTAATTTCTTTTTCAACTAATTCTTTGCCTTTTTCAACATTCTCTTCTCTTCTTTGCTTTTTAAAATATTGGCGTATTTTATTTTTTGCGTGTGAAGACTGAGCGACCTTCAACCAGTCTTGGCTTGGCCCATATGAATGTTTTGATGTCATGATTTCAACGATATCACCTGTTTTAAGCTTATAATCAAGTGGTACCATTTTACCATTTACTTTTGAACCAATTGTTTTATTTCCGATTTCGGAGTGAATTCGGTAAGCAAAATCGATTGGTACAGATCCAAGTGGTAATTCATAAACATCACCTTTTGGCGTAAATACGAAAACCATATCTGAGAATAAATCCATTTTAACTGATTCCATGAATTCTTCTGCATTTGTAGAATTATCTTGCCATTCGATAATTTCACGGAACCAACTTAATTTATTTTCTAATGTTTTTTGGGTTGGAAAATTTGCATTATCATCTTTATATGCCCAGTGAGCTGCAACCCCGTATTCAGCAATCTGGTGCATTTCTGTTGTTCGAATTTGAACTTCTAGTGGTTCACCTTTTGGCCCAATAACAGTCGTATGAAGCGATTGATATAAGTTTGCTTTAGGCATTGCAATATAATCTTTAAAACGACCTGGCATTGGTTTCCAACATGTATGAATAACGCCTAAAACAGCGTAACAATCTTTAATACTATTAACGATTACACGTACAGCTAATAAGTCATAGATCTCGTTAAATTGTTTATTTTGCTTAGCCATTTTATGATAAATGCTATATATATGCTTTGGACGTCCAGAAATGTCTGTTTTAATTTCGACATCTTCAAGTTGTGTTGTGATTTCGTTAATTACCTCTTCTAAATATTGCTCACGCTCTGCTCTTTTACGCTTCATCAAGTTAACAATTCGATAGTATTGTTGTGGATTTAAATAACGTAGGGCTGTATCTTCAAGCTCCCATTTTACTTTACTAATCCCTAATCGATGTGCTAAAGGTGCAAATATTTCTAATGTTTCATTTGCAATTCGCATACGTTTTTCTTGAGGTAAATGCTTTAACGTTCTCATATTATGAAGGCGATCGGCTAATTTGATTAATATTACTCTCAAGTCCTGTGCCATCGCTACAAACATTTTACGATGGTTTTCAGCTTGCTGTTCTTCCTTCGATTTAAACTTAATTTTACCTAACTTTGTAACACCATCTACAAGCATAGAAACTTCTTTGCCGAATTGGTTCTCTAAGTCTTCTTTGGATACTTCTGTATCCTCTACTACATCATGCAGAAACCCAGCACTAATGGTTGTAGCATCCATCTCCAAGCCAACGAGGATACCTGCTACTTGAACCGGGTGGATGATATAGGGTTCTCCAGACTTACGAAATTGCTCACTATGTGCGTCACGAGCATATTCATAAGCACGTTTAATAAACGCCACATCATCTTCTTTTAAATAATGGGTCGCTTGCTCTAAAACCTGTTCTGCTGTCAAAACTTGCTCAGTAGCCATTTAATCACCTTAAATCATTATTTCTTTTATTATCATGAAAATTTCGTTTTTTGTAAAGCAGGAGTCGTCAAATTTCATTTTTTTTTGCAGATTCGTTATAGAAAAAGAGCACTCTGATGATTCAGAGTACCCTATAGCTTAACATTATAATATGTTAAAAATTAATAAGTCATTAGTGTAAATATATCATAACCATCTAATTTTTTACGACCGTCTAAATAAGAAAGCTCAATTAAGAAAGCAATACCGACAACAATTCCACCTAGTTCTTCAACTAGATTAATTGTCGCTTCAATCGTACCACCAGTAGCTAATAAGTCATCAGTGATTAGTATACGTTGACCTGGTTTAATCGCATCTTTGTGCATTGTTAACGTGTTTGTACCATATTCTAAATCGTAGTTATAGCTAATTACTTCACGAGGTAATTTACCTGGTTTACGTACAGGAGCAAAACCGATTTCTAAAGCGTAAGAAATTGGACAACCAACAATAAATCCACGAGCTTCTGGTCCAACTACTAAATCTACGTCTTTTTCTTTCGCATAAGCTACGATTTGATCAGTTGCTTCTTTATAAGCTTTACCATCATTCATTAATGATGAAATATCTTTAAACTGAACGCCTTCTTTTGGCCAGTCCGGTACAATCGTAATATAATCTTTTAAATTCATTAAATAAGTGCCTCCCCATTTTCGGAAAAATGACTTTTCATATTTTGAAAAAATGTAGTTAATTCATCACATTTTGAGTACAGAAATAAACGTTCTAGTTCAATACTAACTAATTTTTTTGCGTACGTATTCGATAAAGATAGATCTTTCTTCTCAGTTTGTGGCAACAAACGAATTTTTCCATCCTCTATTGTAACAAATTCTAAATCAAAAAACACCTTTGTCATAAAATCGACTTGTTCTTTTTTCCATCCCATCTTACGACATAATGCCACTTCAAACATGTTCATGTCAAACGGATTGGTGTTTGCTAAGATTGAATAGAATTTTTTAAAGCTTTCTCTACTAGGAATTGGAGAAAAGAAATGTAGTTCTTCTTGATTAAATACTAAGTAGATGCGCTCCGACAAACCATTTTGAAAAACTTCTTTTAAATGATTTTCAGAACTAGGCAAATCAAGTAAGATAATATAATTATTTTGTATATTAGTATTTAAGTTTAGTACATCTTCATAAGAAATAAACGTCGAAACAGGATATTTCGTCTTTAAGTTTTCATAATCACTTGATGCTTGATGTAAAAATATTAATTTTTCTTCGTTTGAAGGTAGTGTTAATCGATGTGGCTCTTGGCCTCTTAAGTCAAATAACTGCCAATGATTTACTTTAATATCTTGAATCATTAGTTGTGGCTTACGTTTGCCATTCCATTCATTAATAGAAGCCATTCCTAAGCAAGACACTTTTGATCCAGTAGCAATTTCATTTGCAACATGCCCAAATCCAAACCCTACAGCGTCGAGGGACGTTACATCATCTTTTAATTGAAATTTAAGATGTGCACCTTCATTACCGATTTGTTTAATATTTAGTGCATCTACTTCGCTTATTTCTAAAACAGGTTTTGGGTTATGCATACCAAAAGGCGCTAACATATTTAATTCATTAATAAATGAGATTGAAACTTCGCTAGCTTGACAGATTAAATCCACTTCTTTTAATGGAATAAAATCTTCATCCGTCATAGTTAGGTCAGCAAATTCATTTAAACGATGTCTTAGTTGTTCAACATCCTCAATCGCTAGTGTCATCCCAGCAGCAAGAGTATGACCTCCAAAATGAGGTAAAATATCTTTACACTTTGATAAATTTTCAAAGAGAGAAAAACCTTCAATACTTCTTGCTGAACCTTTGGCAATTCCTTTTTCGCGATCTATGCTTAGAACAATTACCGGCTTGTAAAAACGATCTACTAATTTTGAAGCAACAATCCCAACTACACCCGCATTCCAGCCTTCTTTTGCTACAATAATCACTTTATTTGAACACGAGGAATCAAGCCCTTTTACTTGTTTAATCGCCTCTTCAGTCATACTTGAAACTAACTCTTGACGTTCTTTATTTAAAACTTCAATTTGTTCTGCTCTTGATTTAGCAAGTTCTCTACTTGTTTCTAGAACTAGATCTACCGCAGGCTTAGCATCACCAAGTCGGCCAACTGCATTAATTCTTGGTCCAATTGCGAAACCAATTGTTTCTTCATTAATTGAATCATTAGAAGTACCACTTATTTCTAACAGAGCTCTTAAGCCCTCACGTCTAGTTTGCTTTAATTGTCTTACGCCTTTTTTTACAATTAGTCGATTTTCATCAACTAAAGGCACTAAATCGGCTACTGTACCAATTGAAACAAGTTCTAAATACTCTTCTGGTTCTCTCCCTAATAATGCAGAAGCGAATTTAAATACAACTCCTACACCAGCTAACTCTTTAAAAGGATAGCTTGGACTAAGTTTTGGATGAATGATTGCGATAGCCTTTGGAAGGTCCTCTGGTGGTTCATGATGGTCTGTGATAATGACATCTATTCCAAGTTCATTTGCAAAACTAACTTCCTCAGCTGCAGATATACCTGTATCTACGGTAATAATTAATGAGTAGCCTTGTTCTTTCGCCCATTTAAATGCATTCTTATTAGGGCCATACCCTTCAGTAAAACGATTTGGTATATAGAAATCTACTTTTGCTTCTAGTTCAATTAATGTTAAATACAATACTGATGTACTACTAACACCATCTGCGTCATAATCGCCAAAAATTAATATTTTTTCATTTTCTTCAATCGCTTGAAATACTCTGTCTATTGCAATATCCATACCCTCTAATAAAAACGGGTCATGAAAGCTCATTTGATCTTCATATAAAAACTTACTTGCTGTTTCAACTGTATTAAACCCGCGAGTAACAAGTAGTTTAGCTAATAGAGGGGAAATCTGTAATTCTTTACATAATATTTGCTCTTCTTGTTGATTCGATAATTTCGGTTTCCAACGTGCTTTTGACTTTAACAATACTCTCACCCCTAACTGTACTATTATACTAAAGTAAACTTATTGGATGAAAGAGTTATTTTTATCATTATATGGATTAATATGGACAAATACGTTTTCAACATCTTTGTCTTCCATTAGTTTTTCTTTAACATTTTTGCCGATTCTATGTCCTTCCTCAACGGTTATATATGGATCTACAGATACTTTTATATCAATAATGACATAATAGCCGTGCTCTCTTGCATAAAGAGTATTTATTTCTCTAACCCCTTCTACCTTTCTCACAATTTCTTTATATGGTTCTATGTCTTCCTCATGAAGTACATGATCCATAGTAGTATGTATTGACTCTGCCCCAATATCCCATGCCATTTTCAGGATCATAATTGCTACAACAAGCCCTGCCGCTGGATCTGCATACAAAAGGATTGGCATATTAATTTTAGTGCCAAGAATTGCAATTCCGATTCCAACCATAGCAGCAGCTGATGAGTATACGTCTGAACGATGTTCATAAGCATTCGCAATGATCGCAGCACTATTCAATCTTTTTCCTAAAGCATATTTATAGCGAAACATCCATTCTTTTAAGAATATCGAGATAAATGCAGCTACTAAAGCGATTAGCTCAGGAGAATGGACAGGTTTAAAAAAAGCTGTAATTGAGGATTTCGTTATTTCGATTCCAACGATAAATAAAAGAACAGCTACAATAATTGCAGCAATTGATTCAGCTTTTCCATGTCCATAGGGATGGTCCTCATCTGGTGGCATCTTAGCAGCTCTTAATCCAAATAAAACCGCTATTGAACCTGCTACATCGGAAGCAGAGTGAACTGCATCAGCCAATAATGCTTTACTATTTCCGATATACCCAATAATCAGTTTAACAATTGCCAGAAGTAAATTTCCATATATTCCAATATAAGCTCCTTTCTTGGCTTCCTTATAACGCTCATCTTGTTCCATATACTTTACCTACTTCCCTTGTTCTAGATCTAGTAGATCATTCGCCAAACAAATTTATTTTTTTATTACACACATTCTATTAGTATCTTCAATACGGAATGAAACTAATACAAAAATAACTTCAATATTTACTTCATTTTATTTTGTTAGGATGAAAAAAAGAGCTATCACTAACTAACAAATTCAAATTGAAAAACGGCTGATTTTATTGTAAATATCCGAAGGCTTATGTAATCGATTTATGATTCAGTCTAGAAGCTATTATTCGAGGGATTTTATTGTTGTTTTATTATCTTAGTTAAAAATCTACTTCATTCGTTGATTTCTAATTCACACGTTTCACTCTCTTATTTCAGATACCAAAGTTCACCTAATACTACTCCTCTTTCCTTACACAAATAAAAAGGGATGTCCCAAATTTTACTTTTGGGACACCCTCTAGTTAGAAATTATTTAGCTTCTTCAACATCAATGACTTGATTTTTATCAAGTTGACGACCTTTAATACCTAGCCAAATTTGTGATGCGATAAAGATTGAAGAATATGTTCCTACTACTAAACCTACAAGTAATGCAATTGAGAAGTTAAGAATTGCATGACTTCCGAATAAAAGTAGTGCAAGAACAGCTAATACTACTGTAAGAACTGTTTTTAGTGAACGGCCTAAAGTTTGACGAATTGATTCATTTACAATTTCTTTCAATTCTTCTCTAGTACGAATTTTCTTCTTAAGCTTCATATTTTCACGAACTCGGTCAAATGTAACAATTGAGTCATTTATTGAATAACCAACAATTGTCAGTACCGCAGCGATGAAAGTTATATCTACTTCTAATCTAAATACGCTAAATATTACTACAATGAAGAACGCATCATGTAGTAAGGCAATTACTGATGCAAGTGCATAAGAGAATTGGAAACGTAATGATACATAAAGAATAATACCTGCAGAAGCAATGATTAGTGCTTTAATTGCATTAGCTGCTAATTCTCGCCCAACGATTGGATCAACTGTACTTACGTTTGGTTCAATTCCAAATTTAGTCGTAAAATCTTTTTTCAAATCGTTAATTTGTTCTTTAGTTAATACGCCTTTAAATACGACTGAACCAGTTTTTGCATCATTTGTAGAAACTGTAATATTTTCAGGTTTTAAGTTCATTTTTGATAATTCGTCATTTACAACTTGTTTTGTAACAGCTGATTTTGCTTCAAATGTTACTCGTGTACCACTTGCAAAATCAATTCCTAAATTTAATCGGAATACAGAAAGGATAATTACGCCGACAATTAGTGTAACAATTGAAAAATAAACGAATTTACGACCGATACTAACAAAATCGACTTTATCATATTTTGTTGGTGGATGTGCCAAGTTATGATTTAAACCAAGAATTTCACTTTGTTTAATACCAAACCAAGTTTTCTTATTATTTAAGTAACGACTTTGAACTAGTAAAGAAAGTAATAAGCGAGTTCCGAATACTGCTGTTAAGAAACTTACTAAAATACTGACAATTAAACTTGTTGCAAACCCTTTTACTGAGCTTGTACCAAAAATGAATAATACAACAGCTGCAAGTAGAGTTGTGATGTTAGCATCAAAAATAGTACCAAATGAACGCTGGTTACCAGCTCGATATGCTGATGCAACTGATTTTCCTAGTTTAAGCTCGTCTTTCAATCTCTCAAAGGTAATAATGTTGTTATCAACCGCAATACCAACACCAAGTATTAATGCAGCAATACCCGGGAGTGTTAATACCGCATTCATGCCATCAAATACAAGTAATGTTACGTAAGTGTACGCCATTAACATGATGCTTGCGATTAAGCCTGGTAAGCGATAGAAGAATAGCATAAATAAGAAAATTACGGCTACACCAATAATTCCAGCAAAAATTGTTTCATGCAATGCATCAGTTCCAAATTTTGCACCGATTGATGTTGAATACATTTCTTCAAGATGTACTGGAAGAGCACCAGCATTTAATAAATCTGAAAGTTCTTTTGCACTTTCAACTGTAAAAGTTGATCCTACAATAGAAAGTGAATCATCTGTAAATACTTGATTTACACTTGCTGCAGATAAGAACTTAGGTTTTGCTTTTGCTGATTCCTTTTTGAAAGAGTCTTTTCCTTCATTGAAATCTAACCAAATAACCATCATATTATTTGGAGCACCCATTTTTAGCACTTTACTTGTAACATCTTTAACCTTACTTGCATCTTTAAATGTTATCGATACACTAGGTTTACCCATTTGGTCAAATGTTTGCTTTGAAGCGCCTTCTTTTAAATCTGCTCCAGTCATAAGAACCTTATCATTTACGTCACGAATTGTTAAATTCGCTTCTGTCGAAAGAATATCACGTGCTTTAGCTTGATTTTTTACTCCAGCCAATTGTACACGAATACGATCCTTTCCTTCGATTTGGATGTTTGGTTCACTTACCCCTAATACGTTTACACGCTTCTCAAGGGCTTTTGCTGTACTTACTAAAACATTTTTGTTAATTTTGTCACCCTTCTTAATTGGCTTAACTTTGTATAGTACTTCGAAGCCGCCCTGTAAGTCCAGACCAAGCTTGATATTTTTCGCAGTACCAAACACAGTTGTTCCGATTACTGCTGCTAATACAGCAATAATTAAGAAAAAGGCAACAATTCTGTTACGCTTAACCATGTTGTGAATTTCCTCCTCTAACGAGTTCAAGTTCTAGTACGAAAATGGTATGTTTTCATTCTTTTATTATACAAATGCAATTTTTTCATTGTCAATTAATGGCTAAACTGACTCCCCAAACTGCCATGTAGGAGATTTAAATGCTTCGATTCGAACATAATTCATATAATCGTTAACAGTTAAAGAGAGTATGTCTTCCACCAGTTGAAAAAGCTTTGGTTCTTCCTCTTTTTTTCGCCATATGGTTTTTTCGAGGCATTCCCATAATTCATCCTCACTGACAGTATCAAATCCAAGCATTCTAAATTCATCCAATTTACTTTCAATTACTACCTGAAGCGTAGGTTTAAATTCTGCAGCTTGTTGATGAAATGTCGACATACTCTTCCCCCCTAATTTTCTGTATTTTTAGAAAAATGATGTTAGACCTTGATATTCATTTCCTAGTTGTTGAACTAACTTGTCATGCTTGCCTACATTTCTAGCATATATATAATTGTAAATCATTCTAGGCTGTTTGAGAAGGTGGTAAAAATAATGACAAAGCAAACGTTTTTAAGAGGAACGTTTTTTTTACTTATTGCAGGGCTCATCACAAGAATATTAGGATTTTTTAATCGAATTGTTGTCGCAAGAATCATGGGTGAAGAAGGCGTAGGATTATTTATGATGGCAGTCCCGACACTATTTTTAGTTATGACACTTACGCAGCTTGGATTACCAATCGCCATCTCAAAATTAATTGCAGAAGCAGTTGCCCAAAATAGACAAGATAAGATAAAAAAGATTTTAGCTGTTTCAATGTCAATCACTGGTATATTAAGTATCATTTTTACAACAGCTATGATCTTCTTAGCTCCTTTTATTGCAAAAAATCTATTAACTGACTCAAGGACTATGTACCCATTAATTGCCATCGCACCAGTTGTACCAATTATCGCAATTTCTTCCGTTTTACGTGGTTATTTTCAAGGTGTACAAAACATGCGTCCTTCTTCCTTTTCTCAAGTTATTGAACAAGTTGTACGTATCGTACTAGTTGCTGTTTGTACTAAAACTTTTTTACCATATGGTGTTGAATTTGCTGCAAGTGGTGCCATCATATCTTCAGTTTTAGGGGAATTGGCATCCTTAATTTATATGCTTTATGTATTTAAAAAGGAAAAAAATGCAAAGTTCATTACAGGATTTAAAGACAATATTAAAGACGGAAGAAAAACCCTAAGTGACTTATTAAGTATTGCACTCCCTACAACTGGAAGTCGATTAATCGGCTCTATATCAATGTTTTTGGAACCAATCGTAGTTTCACAAAGTTTAGCGATTGCTGGTGTAACAGCAGTAGTTGCAACAAAACAATATGGATTACTCTCTGGATACGCATTACCTTTATTACTTTTACCAGCGTTTATTACTTATGCACTATCTACTGCACTAGTACCTGCGATTAGTGAAGCAATGGCTAAAAAGGATCGCGTAACTGTTGAAAGAAGACTACAGCAAGCTCTACGTTACTCAATGATTGCCGGTGGATGGTCAGTCGTTGTTTTATATGTCTTTGCTTCACCAATTTTAACGCTAATGTATAAAAGTGACCAAGCCACACATTTCATCTTACTTTTAGCACCATGCTTTATTTTTTATTATTTTCAAGGTCCACTGCAAGCAGTATTACAAGCACTAAATCTTGCTAATTCAGCTATGATCAATAGCTTTGTAGGTTCAGTCGTAAAAATCGCTAGTATTTTATTCCTAGCTACAAATCCTAAGTTCGGTATTAACGGAGTTGCCTTAGCAATGAATATTAGTATTGTAACAATAACAGTTCTACATTATTTTACTGTTTTAAAAGCAATTAACTTTTCAATTTTCGTTAAAGACTATCTTTATTGTTTAATTATTTTAGGAGTCTGTATTTATATCGGCAAATTCATCAAAGAATATGTAGTCTTTTCATCCTCACTATTAGTACAAACATTGGCAAGCATCTCAATTGTGACATTAATGTATATCCTATTAATATTATTATTTAATCTTGTCAAAAAAGACGAGATCATTCGGATCCCATTCTTTAAAAAGCTAATCACAAGATAGATTAAAAAGGGAAAGGACGGAAGTTAGAGGGAGTATGAATACCATTCCCCTTACTTCCTTTTTTATCTCTACCCATCTTTTTTATCAAAGAAAATTTCGTCGTCTCGCAAACTGCAATACGATACTTGGTCAAAATCATCAATACCATGTTTTTTTAGCTCCTGAAGCAACCAAAGCTTATTTTTATGGTAAAGTTTTAAATTATCATCTTGGACAATACCATCTAATATTAGTGGAAATGTAAGTGTACTATCATAGCCGTCTCCATTTAATTCCTTTTTAAAGATGGATAACTTCCCTGTTGGTTCAAGTATTGCATAATCGACATCTCTTACATCTCCAATATCTTTTTCTCTTAGTTGAAGTAATAAATCATCGAACGTGTACCTTTGCTTTTTCATTTCTTTTTCTAATACTTTACCTTTACTGATAATCAATACTGGATTTCCATCCAAAATTTTTCTAAATAAAACACTTTTTAGAGATATGAGCGAAAAAATTATTTGTATCGCAACAATTAAGAACATCGGATAAATCACTTTTATGATTGGATCATTATGGTTTTCAATTCCAATTGCAGCTATTTCAGTTAATAAAATATAAACAACTAAATCTAATAAACTTAGCTCTCCAATTTCTCTCTTACCCATTATTCGAAAGAAAAACGCAATAATTAAATAGATTAAAATGGTACGAATCGTCATAGAACCTAATTCCATTTTACTAACCCTCACATCCAAAACTTTGCTGAATTTTAATTATTTATCTTTTTACATTCTTGCTTATTTAGAAGTAGTAACCACTTTACATATAAAAAATGGTAGAAATTTGTTCATAATTTTACTATTTGTAATTGCTCTATAAGTATTCTAAAAATTCATCTTATGAATATGCTTGTATAAAAGAGTGTACAAGGGGGAATATCAATGAAAAAAACAGCAACCGCTGTCTCTTTTGGCTTTTTAACTATTTTATTATTAGTATTATCAATTAGCTTAATTTTATCATTATTACTTAGACTAACTTCACTTACAGAATCAAGTGTCAATACAACAACTCTTGTCTTATCATTTATCGTAATGCTAATAGGTGGTTTTGTTACAGGAGCTAAAGGGAAAGAAAAAGGTTGGATTCTTGGGTTTCTAACAAGTGGAGCATACTCTGTATTTGTATTTTTTGTACAATTTCTTGGTTATGATCGAACTTTTTCAAAGGAGCAATTGATGTATCATGCCATTTTCATTGCGATCTGCATGTTAGGGTCAATTTTTGGTGTAAATGCTGCGAGTAATAAATCTTATAATAAATAAAACTCGACGATTAGTAAGCATTCTTGCTACTTCCTCGTATAAAAAACAAAACGCTAGTTTCCAAAATGGAACTAGCGTTTCTTTCGATACAATTATTTAGCTTGTGCACGAGTTTCACGAATTGCATTTTTTTCAAATACCATGCGTGAACCATCAGCAGTCTTTAATGTAATTGTATTATTTTCTTCGTTAACAGCATCAACTAAACCGTGTAATCCACCGATTGTTACAACCATATCGCCTTTAGCAATTCCAGCTTGCATATTAGCTGTTTGCTTTTGACGCTTTTGTTGTGGACGAATTAGTAAGAAGTAGAAAATTACGAACATTAATATTAGTGGTAAAATTCCACCTAAAGATCCTAAGCTCATTAATATCTTCCTTTCAATATGTAAATTTTAGAAGTTCCTAGCGTTCGGCTTATTAAAACCGTATTGTTCAAAAAATTCTTCTCGGAAATCACCTAAACGGTCTTCGCGAATTGCTTGACGAACTTGTTCCATTAATTGTAACAGAAAATGTAAGTTATGATAAGTAGTCAATCGCATTCCAAACGTTTCTTCACATCGAATTAAGTGACGAATATATGATCTTGTATAGTTTTTACAAGTATAACAATCACAATTTGGATCAAGTGGTGAATAGTCTTCTGCATATTTTGCATTTTTAATAACTAATCTTCCTTCACTAGTCATACATGTGCCATTACGTGCTATACGTGTTGGTAGTACGCAGTCGAACATATCTACGCCTCGAATTGCTCCATCAATTAATGAGTCAGGTGATCCAACGCCCATTAGATATCTTGGTTTATTCGTTGGCAGTAAAGGAGTTGTAAACTCTAGTACTCGATTCATTACATCCTTTGGCTCTCCAACTGATAATCCACCAATTGCATAGCCTGGGAAATCTAATGAAACTAAATCTCTTGCAGATTGCTTACGAAGTTCTTCATATTCTCCACCTTGTACAATACCAAATAATCCTTGATCTTCTGGTCTTTGGTGAGAATTTAGACAACGCTCTGCCCATCTACTAGTTCTTTCAACAGAACGTTTCATATAATCATACTCAGCAGGGTATGGTGGACATTCATCGAACGCCATCATAATATCTGAACCTAAAGCATTTTGAATTTCCATCGCTTTTTCTGGAGAAAGGAATAATTTATCACCATTTAAGTGATTTCTAAAATGTACTCCCTCTTCTTCAATTTTTCGGAATTGACTTAAGCTAAATACTTGGAAGCCACCAGAATCCGTTAAAATTGCTCGATCCCAGTTCATAAATTTATGTAGGCCACCAGCTTTTTTAATAATTTCATGACCTGGTCTTAACCATAAATGGTAGGTATTACTTAAAATAATTCCTGCCCCCATAGCTTTTAAATCTTCAGGTGACATTGTTTTAACTGTAGCTAAAGTACCAACAGGCATAAAAGTCGGTGTATCAAAAGAACCATGTGGTGTGTGTACGATTCCTAATCGCGCACCTGTTTGCTTACAAGTTTTAATATGTTCATAACGAATTGCTGTCATTTTTCGATTCCTTTCACGTCTTAAAGTATTAACATTGCATCGCCAAAACTAAAAAAGCGATACTTTTGATCTACTGCTTCATTATAAGCAGATAAAACTGCTTCTCTTCCAGCTAAAGCACTAATTAGCATTATAAGAGTTGATTTTGGTAAATGGAAGTTCGTAATCATACCATCAATCCCCATAAATTTATATCCAGGGTAAATGAAGATAGACGTCCAACCACTGCTTCCTTCAAACTTGCCTTCATTTGCTGTAGCAATGGTCTCAACTGTTCGGGTAGAAGTTGTCCCAACAGTAATGATTCTACCACCGTTTGCTTTTGTATCATTTAATAGTTTAGCCGTTTCATCAGACATATAGTAATATTCTGAATGCATATCATGCTCTTCAATTGATTCTACACTTACAGGTCTAAATGTACCTAAACCTACATGCAAAGTAATAAATGCTAATTTTACGCCTTTTTCTTGAACTTTTGCTAAAAGCTCCTTCGTAAAATGCAAACCTGCTGTTGGTGCTGCAGCTGAACCAATTTCTTTTGCAAAAACTGTTTGGTAGCGGTCTTTATCTTCTAACTTTTCTTTAATATAAGGAGGTAGTGGCATTTCGCCTAATTGATCTAGAATTTCATAAAAAATTCCATCGTATTGGAATTTTAACTTTCTTCCACCTTGATCACTACTGCCTACACATTCTGCTTTTAATCTGCCATCTCCAAATAAAATGATTGTACCTTCTTTTACTCTTTTAGCAGGCTTTACTAGTGTTTCCCACACATCTTGCTCTTCTTGCTGAAGTAATAATACTTCTATTTGAGCTCCTGTATCTTCTTTTACACCAAATAATCTAGCAGGCATTACTTTCGTTTCATTTAAAACTAAGCAATCTCCCTCTTGTAAATAATCTAACACATCAGGAAATTGTTTATGCTCTACATTCCCCGACTCTTTATGTAATACCATTAGTCTTGATGCTTCTCGATCTAATAAAGGAGTTTGAGCAATCAGCTCCTCAGGCAAATCAAAATCAAATAAATTTACATCCATTTCTAAACACCTCGTATATTTCAAGGGCAAGGGTGTAAGGGAGAATCTCTTAAAATTCTCCCTTTCTAATTCTTGCCCTACGTATTTCCTATTCCCTTAAACCCTATCTTTTCCAAAATCATGTATTATCATTTTTTCCCAAAAAATGAAAAAATAAGTGATAGTAATACACTTATGATAATACAAGTAACAATTGGGAAATAAAATGATACATTTCCTTTTTTAATAAAGATATCACCTGGAAGTTTACCTACAAATTTCATAAACAATCCAACTAATAACAATATAACACCTAGCGTTATTAACACTTTTGATATATCAGTCATTGCTCAGGTACCTGCAAACCAAAATGTTTATACGTTAAATCAGTTACAATTCTTCCTCTAGGAGTTCGTTGAAGGAATCCAATTTGAAGCAAATAAGGTTCGTACACATCTTCAATTGTTTGTGATTCTTCTCCGATCGAAGCCGCAATCGTATCAACTCCAACAGGACCACCTCGGAATCTTTCAATAATAGCTAGTAACAGTTTATGGTCGATATGATCTAGACCCGCTTCATCTACTTGCATTTGAATTAAAGAATCTTTAGCTATTTCAAATGTAATAATTCCACTGCCCTGTACTTGAGCAAAGTCTCTAACTCTTCGTAATAAACGGTTTGCAATTCGAGGTGTACCTCTAGACCTTCTAGCAATTTCTAAAGCAGCTTCCTTCTCGATTTCCATTCCATATAACTCAGCCGTTCTTCTAACGATTAATGCAAGCTGTTCAACTGTATAAAACTCTAATCGATTTAATACACCAAAACGATCTCTAAGTGGTGAAGAAAGCAAACCTGCTCTAGTTGTTGCACCGATTAGTGTAAAAGGTGGTAAATCAATCCTTACTGACCTTGCAGTTGCATCCTTTCCAATAACGATATCAAAGAAAAAATCTTCCATCGCTGGATAAAGTACTTCTTCCACTGTACGAGGTAGTCGGTGTATTTCATCAATAAATAACACATCACCAGGTTGTAATGACGTCAAAATCGCTGCTAAATCTCCAGGACGCTCAATCGCCGGTCCAGAAGTAGTTTTAAAGCCTACACCTAACTCATTCGCAATAATTGCTGCTAAAGTAGTTTTACCTAAACCAGGAGGACCGTACAATAAAACGTGATCTAAAGATTCGTTACGCATTTTTGCAGCCTCAATAAAGACTTGCAAATTCTTTTTAACTTTATCCTGCCCTATATATTCTTTTAATGTTTGAGGCCTAAGTGATAGTTCTTGATCAACATCTTCACGATTACTTTCACTTGATAAAATTCGATCATCCATTTTCATCACCTCTTAGCTTGCAATAGTAGTTGAAGTGCTTTTTTAATATATTCATCAGTAGAAAGTGGTTCATTTTTCAATAATGGTACGATCTTTTTAACTTCTTTCTCTGCATACCCTAATGCTTTTAAAGCTTCAATGGCATCGTCTAATGAAGATGCTGCATTTTCTTTTTCTTCCATCGCATCTATGTCAGTAAATAAATCTACTTGTACCGTTCCAAAAACTTTCTCAAGCTTTCCTTTTAGGTCTAGAATCATTTGTCTTGCTGTCTTTTTACCAACGCCTGGGAATTTTGTTAAAAATGCTTCGTCCTCTTCTTCAATTGCTTGAACAATTTGATTTGGCTCACCTGTTGCAACAATCGCCAAAGCACCTTTTGGTCCGATTCCAGACACACTTAATAATTTTTGAAATAAAGTTCGTTCATCAAGCGTTTTAAAACCATATAACATCATAACATCTTCTCTTACGTAAAGATGTGTATAAACTTTTAAGATTTCATTTGAAGGTCTAAAAACATATGGATTAGGTGTAAATAATTGATATCCCATTCCATTATGATCGATTACTATATATTCCGGTCCAACCCATTCTATCTTTCCAATTACGTATTCGTACATGGTTTTCTCCCCTTTTTACATGTATTCCATTGTACCATATATAGAAGAAGGAAAAAAATAGTCGGGTGTCGAAAATAAAAATTTTATACATAGGTATTAACGATCGAAATAGTTAAAAGTGATTATCTATATAAATTGCCATTTCATAAAAATACGATAAGGAGGCAATTATTTGAACTTATTTCCGAACATTTTAACTGAGCGACTTTATTTAAGAGAAGTTAACATTACTGATACAAATCGATTGTTTACAATATTATCTAGAGAAGATGTTACGAAATATTATGGATTAGATGCACTAACAAATAGTAGTCAAGTGATTGACTTAATTCATTTTTTTAGAGAAATGTATGAAACACGTAGTGGCATCCGCTGGGGAATTATTGAAAAAGAGACAAACAAATTAATCGGAACATGTGGATTTAATGCCTATCAAGAACGTAACAAAAGAGCTGAAGTTGGCTATGAGATCCACCCAGATTATTGGCGAAAAGGGTATGCAACTGAAGCTGTAAAAGCTTTATTAAATTATGGATTTGATATGCTACAACTAAATCGAATAGGAGCTATCGTCTATCCAGAAAATCTACCTTCACAAAAACTTCTTGAAAAAATTGGATTCACTAATGAAGGTTTATTAAGAGAGTATTTAATTCAAGGTACCTCGGTTCATGATACATATGCTTATTCAATCTTACGTAAAGAATGGGTTATTTAAGTACAAGGTCATAGCTAAGAATCTATTAATGAGAGTAAGACTAAGAGCCTCAAGAAAAACTCTTGTGTTTTTTCAGTGTGTGAAATATAAAATGGTCAATAGGCTATTTATTTAATTTAATGGACAATTTATTTGTGGCATACCAATAAACTTTATTAATTGCTCTTTTTCAGAATTTTAAATATTAAGAAATCATTGTTTGAAGAACAATTTCAATTATTAGTTTATAGGTAGATGATTTATCGATATTAGCAAAATAACCCAGTATATCAATTTTTATTTTTCTCTAAGTAAGAGGGATTAATAAGGTTCTTTTTAGTATGCTTTTTTTATTTTGATAAGTGATTGGAACGAAAGGATTCTCGACTCCTATGGGAAATGCGGGAAGGCTGAGACCCCACAGGCTCGCCGAGGAGGCTCAGGTCTCGCCCCATGGAAAGCGAGAATCCTGTAGTGGAAATCAACATCAGACAGCTTCCTTTACATTGATAAATATTGCTCCTCTGTTGACAAGTCCTTTTTCCAACAGCATAAAAAACCCACAAGAAAAAACTCTTGTGGATTTCTTTATGACTTACCAAATTTTAATTTATAATTCTTTCATACTCTTTTAAGTAATGTAATAGATAATCGTAATGATTTTTAGTCGAAATTTTTATTCCTTCTTCAAGTTCCTTTTGTTTATTTACTTCTAATTTATTCGTATCAATTTGAAAAAAAGATTCAATAATATTATTCCCACTTGGCGTTCCAATATATAAGTTTAACATCCCACTTGAATTGATTCCTAAATAACCTTTCGACTTCAACGTAGGAGAAAGATCATTTATTTTTTTCATCAACACAATTTGATCATCATTTTCTTCTATAACTTTCCAACCTTTAAATTCTTTTTTTACTTGTCCAAGTGTTTTATGTTGATTAATATAGATTTCTTCAATCACTTCACCGTTTATATACACCTTATGTAAAATGATTGTAATTCCCTTATTAGTCGTACTTTGGCGATGAATATTATGATGTGCTGCCAATGTTTCAGTTTGTGCCGGAATTAGTAGTAGTGCTATTAAACAAACAAACATTAAAATAAACTTTTTCACAAACATCCACTCCCCTAGACAAAATCATAAAGCTTTTTTAGTTTGACCATTCATTTTTACTTTATCCAAGTGTTTTATATTTTTTTCTTTCTAAAGGCTCAGTTAAATTTAAATGTTGATTTCTGTACTAAAAAAAGGCTGCCTAATGAGACAACCTTTGGGTAAACTTTTTTAACTAAAGCATTCGTTCGTTACATAAGAAACACTATATTTCTAAAATAACAATGATGCTGTATTAATAAATTGATAAGTTCAAAACACTGAAAACAAATTATCAAGGGAATAAAGATAGAATTAGTATAACGCCATTTATTCGCCTACTAAACCATCACCATCACGGTCATCCATATATTTATAGAGCCATGAATCGCGCGTAATTGGCATTTTAAAGCCAGCTGCTTTGGCTTCAGCGATCGTAACTCTTCCATTATGATTTGTATCCACTTTACTAATATCTTCATTACTATTTTTCGTTTTGTTAGCAGGAACATTGTTTGTTTTCGGTGGGGTACTGTTGGTACCTGTCGTTTTCCCTAAATTTTTGTTCACTTTATCTGGGTTTACATTGTCAAATTCATCTGTAATGGATCTGCCCTGAATTTTGTAAGTGAATTTATAATGTTTAGGAATTTGCGTCTTATTATTTGGATATTGAATTACTGCTACGAAATCAGTACAACCTCCTGCATCCCGAATCACTTTTTCCATATAAGCTTGATCGCCATGCCTATTCAGATTGCTGTCCTGAGGTGTAATGTTATATGCGTTTGATACTCCCCCAAGCGAGTCAGCAATCACATGCCCTTTATCCAAGATAGGACTCTCTGTACCAGGAACATTTGCTTCATCAGAGTAATATCTACCTGATGACAAAACATGATCAGTATTCGAATTTTGAAGTGTTATCTTTTTCGCTTCAACACGAATTAGCTGACCGTATTGATTTGTATACGCCCAATATTCCCGTTTTCCATATCCTACATCTACTTTGACATTCGGCTGTCTATATCCTGACATATCCCCGCCATTTACTACAATTAGGGTATATTTGCTATAATCAAATCCGTTCGTTGTACTTGTTACCTTTGAAGTGCTAGAAGCAGGAACACTTTTTTTCGGTTCACTATCACTATTTGGTTTTTCTGTGTCATCGGCAGATGTACTCTTATTGGCTTCAACAGTCTTAGAAGCCGTGCTCGTTATAGATTGCACTTTTTTTGCCGAAGTCTGTTCAGTGATTTTTCCGCAACCTGTAAATACAGATACTAAAATCACAGTAAATAAAATCAAAATTAATCTTTTGTTCACACTTCGCACACCTTTCTCATGTTTCTACTCTAAAAATCACATTTTAACGATAACACATTTTGGCCTTTTGTTGGAAAATACCTATTATTGGTATTGAATCCTTATGCTACGATCCCGCCAGTTACCTACATAAAAAAAACAATCCCAATTGAGATTGAATATAAAGGTCAATTAGTAGCCCTTCCGATGGATTTCTCAGGATTGAAGCTGTCACACAAATGCGTTGGCATAAAGATAAGTGGATTTCCCCTGCACTTGATTCATTTCTAGCTACTGTACGTGAGTCGTTCACTCACCATATTTAAGCTGAGAATAAAAACTAAAACAGTTAAAAATTAAAAAAGTAAATAGAAATAACTTAATAAGACGAATCCATATTTTTGGGTTCGTCTCTATCAAATTATATTTTACCTCTCTATTTTTACATTTATATATGTTTGGTTCTTATGTTACCTATAGGTTCCTAAGGTACCAGAATGTTTCTATCGTACTTAAAAGTACGTTCTTTTTTTTATTTTTACTTTATTTAATAATAGCAATTGTAGAGAAGAGGTTACTTATAAACATCAAATTATAAGCGTGGCTCTTTTCTTTTAAAAAATTAATTACTTATCTTCATGTTATTCATGAAGACCTGTATATATAGGAGGATTTTTATGAAAGAGAAAAACTTGTTTCAAGGAAAATTAGGTTTTGGTACTGCTCCATTAGGAAATATGTTCCGTAACATCCCAGAAGAAGAAGCAATCGCAACGGTTGATGCTGCATGGAATAGTGGCATACGTTACTTTGACTCTGCTCCATTTTATGGTGCTGGTCTTGCTGAAATCCGTTTAGGAGAAGCATTATCAAAATACAATCGTGATGAATTTGTACTAAGTACGAAAGTTGGTCGTTTAATTCTTGATGAACTAGAAGATCCTACTGCACGTGACTTAGGAGAAAAAGGCGGTCTATTTGAATTCGGACGTAAGAATAAGCTTGTGAACGATTATAGTGCTGACGCAACATTACGATCAATCGAAGATAGTTTAAATCGTTTGAAAACTGATCGTTTAGACATTGTCTATGTTCATGATATTGCACAAGACTTTTATGGTGACGAGTGGTTAGCGCAGTTTGAAATTGCTCGTACTGGAGCATTCCGCGTCCTTTCTCAATTACGAGAAGAAGGTGTTATTAAAGCTTGGGGACTTGGCGTAAATAAAGTAGAACCTATCGAAATTGCATTAGAATTAGGTGAACACAAACCTGATGTTAGTTTATTGGCTGGACGTTATACACTTCTTGATCATGATCGTGCACTTCATCGATTAATGCCAGAGGCTGCTAAACAAAATGTTGATATTATCGTTGGTGGTCCTTACAGCTCAGGTATTTTAGCTGGTGGAACTCACTTCGAATATCAAAAAGCATCACCTGAAATTATCGCAAAGGTTGAGAAAATTAAAGGCATTGCACAACGACATGGTATTAGTATAAAAGCTGCAGCCCTTCAATTTTCACTAGCAAATCCAGCAGTTGCATCAGTAATCCCAGGTGCAAGTAAACCAGAACGTATCGCTGAAGACAAAGCTGCATTAAATGAAGTAATTCCAGCTGCATTTTGGCATGAAATGCGCGAACATAAATTAGTTGCTGAAAATGCACCACTACCAATTGATGTTAAATAACGCAAGAATTAACACTTAAATATCTTAAATAACTACAATAGGAGTGAATACAATGGCAAATACAAAAGTTACAATGGAAATCCCTGCTTCAGCAACACAAGTATGGAATTTAATTGGCGGATTTAATACATTACCAGATTGGTTACCATATATCCCAACTAGTGAACTAAGTGAAGGTGGTCGTGTTCGTAGTTTAGCGAACCCAGATGGCGATGTAATTATTGAACGCCTAGAAGCATTCAATGAAAAAGAGCGTTTATATACCTACTCGATTATGAAAGCACCATTCCCAGCGACTAACTATCTATCAACTATTCAAGTTCTTGAACATCCAGATAAAAATAAATCAATTGTTGAGTGGTCAGGTAGTTTTACACCTGTGAGTGTAAGTGATGAAGAGGTCATCGATTTATTCCATGGTATATATAAAGATGGATTGGAAGCATTGAATAAAGCTTTTAATGCATAAGTATAAAAGTTAGTTCAAATATTTTAAAAAAAACAAAGGGAAGCTCTTTTCCCTTTGTTTTTTTATTAAATTATTTACTTATGCAATAAACGCATGCATTAGCCAACCATGAACCCTCAGATTCACCACAGTGAATGGAAGTCTATGGTACTTTCATAGTAGTTGAATAAGAAGCCTAGCTTAAATATATTTTATAAATAAACACAGTTCTCTTAATTTTTTTTAATCGTATACTGAATTTTTATATCATTTATCCGTTTTTTCACAATATCGTTTTGCGCATTTCTCGCACATTTGACCTGTAATGTCTTTCCGTTTAACCATGTGACATCAAAAAGATGATCTGACGCAAAGCAAACTATTGAAGAGTCTGATAATTCTTTGTCCTCATCTAAAATATATAATTCATACTTAAACGTATCGCCATTATTTCGATTGAAAATATGAGCAATTTTTTTCTGATTTGGTGAAACAAACTTTACAGGTGCGTCACCAACATATGGTCGCTTTCTACTCCAAAAGTCATCAAGATTATTCCACCATTTTAATGATTCAGGAAGTAAGAATTTTTTTATTCCATCGTGATTCCCTGCGTACTGTTGTATATCTTCAAGTAATCCAATGGTAGCAGCTTCTTTAACAACTTCATCTCCATTGATGTGCAATTGCTCAACCAACTCAAATATAGCTGGGAAATCATCGTATTGTCCTTTTTTATGTAATTCAGCTACATGTCGTGCAAAATCAGAGATATCTAAATACAATAATTGTTCTTCATTTTGTTCATAATTATCTTTTAGATATGCCTCCCATCTTTTTTTATATGACGGACATGCTCCTACTAATAACTTCATTACATCCTGTTTTTTAATTTCATTACTCACTTAGAACACCTGCTTTAAATTATTCTTAATGATCTATATTTCATTCATTTTTGTGTATTTATTCTTATTTATCATTAAGACAAAAAGTATTAATCAATCAATAGGCTCATGAAAATTTACTTCCTTATTCCACTAAATTGCCATTTTGTTGAATAAAAAAATAAGCTGCCAAAGCAACTCATTTTGTACAACGAAAGCAACGCGTTAGTTGCATAAGAAGCTTTAAGATTTACTTATTAAGTCCTAATCCATTCTCAATCCTATTTCTATCTACATCTTCAACCCAATCAAAATACTTTTTATAAAGCAACCGCAATCTTTCTACATTACGTGCAACCACTTCACAACCTCTATCGTCATATATGAAGAAAATAATATCTTTAGTGACATTAACAAAAAAAACATCTGGATAACCAATTGAATATCCACCAAACCTTGGGTTTAATGGTGGGAAATCTTCATTACATGCTGCCTTAAGTAATTGATGTACATTGAAATCTTTCCGTTTACATTTTAACGAAAATTGTTGCATTTCATATTCTTCAGCATCGTCCATCTCGAACGGATATGGAAATGATTTAACCTGAATTTTGTTTAAATCATTTTTATTCTTTAGAAAACGCTTATAGACATTCAATTTTTTGATTCGTTTTTCTTTAGTTTTGTGCTTATACAGATTAGTTACAAGAAATAAATCATCATCCTCTTCAAATAGCTCATTAAATATTGTAGAAGTTTGTTTATATACAAGTCTAAACCTATCAAAATTTAACTCATCATGTTTTTTAAACTGATATATATTTCCTCCAAGTGAAAAGTGGATACCAAAGTCCCATTGATAATAAACACTTGGAATTAATTCGACATTTGGAAACTTATCGCTGAGATAGTCTTTTAAATTCATATAATTTTACTCACTTTCAAAAAAGTTCAATATTTCATGTTAAATATTGTATCATTCCTTATTCCACTAATCTGTCAGTTAGCTAAATAAGAAAATCAACAATATATCTAACAGACCTAATAAAAAAAACCTAAAGATTCTTTAGGATAGTTTAAAAACATGAAAATTAAATAGCTACTCAAATTTCAAAAAGAGTGATAAAGAAATCTGGGGCCACTTCAATTTTGGATTTAAATTTAAAACCAAAATTTTTATATAAGTTAATTGCTGGATAATTCTCTGATCCGGTTGAAACGATTACTTTTTTCGTTTTGACTATATTATTTAAAAAATTACCTACTAATTTTTTAGCAATACCTTGCTTAAAGTAATTAGGATGTACGACCAATCTACATATTTGATATTCATCCTCGGTTTCTGAATAAGCTAAGAATCCCATTAATTCATTCTGATCCATATAACCAATAAAGATCTCATTCGAGTCTGTAATGCTCTTTGCATTATCTTTTAATTGAGGGATTCCTTCAAAATTAATTAAATTTGCCTCTACTTTATATGCCGGTAGTTGTACATTTAAAATTAAATTTGCTATCTTAATGTCTTTATTATTTAATTTAGTGATCAAAAAATTTCTCCCCCAATGCGTTCTATTACTGCCCATTTGACAAACCATTTAAAATATAAAAATTAAATAGTTCAGTGATTTTTTTAGGAGTAAGTGCATCATGTTCTTTCTCCCAATCGATTTTTAGTGTTGTATAAAGTCGAAACATTACCATAGCAGTTATTTCAGGATCACATTCAACGATTTCTTTCTTGGCGATTGCTTCTTCAATTTTCTTTTGTATGTATAATATAATTGAATTATTTAATCGTTTTAAAGCGTCGTACACAGCAATTGTTCCAAATTCTTTTTGTTCTTGAAGTAATTTTATTGTTAATTCATGTTCATTATGAAATGCAATGAAAACTTCAATCCCTTTATGAGCTTTTTCAATGAATGAATCTTCATCACGAATTGATTGTTCAGCTAAAAACTTCATTTCATTAATCAAGTTATTGATGATTTCATCAAACAATTCTTCTTTATTTTTGAAAAAAGTATAGATGGTTCCTTTTCCTACATTTGCTTGTTTTGCAATCTGACTCATTGTAGTTGCTTTATACCCAAATATGGTAAATGACTTTGTGGCAGCTTCTAAAATATTTTGCTTTTTCAAAAAAACTCACCTCAAATTCTATTTTAAACCAATGGCCAATACGGTTTTTTGGTCAATATAAAAATCACTTTATCATATTGTTTATTCTATATCAATCGAGTTGTTAAACAATTCAAAATAGAACTAAAAAGAAGAAGCAAAAGCTTCTTCCTTTTAGTTAGTAGATTAACGGTTAGGTTTTGTCGCATCTTTTACATCATTTTTTACATTACGATACATATGTTTAACATTTTCTTTTGTATCGTATAATACATTCTTTGTAGCATTCGGGACGTTATTTAAATTGTTTCTAATTGTTCCATCGAATGTTATATAAACTTTTTTACCACTTGTATATGGTGACAATGTGTCTTTGATTTTTGAGCGAGTTGCGCTCTCATCAACATTTTTATTTACTAAATCTACTGCGACAAGTACCTGGTCACCAACAGCAACCGTGTTTGCGTCGGCTACATTTGACATTCGTTCTACTCGTTTAGAAATCTGGTCTGCAAACTTTCGCTCACCAGTTGTCATATTAGCGTTTGTACTTATATTTGTATAAGGTACAACAGGAGCTGTATTTAAATCGTTATTATAACGCACTTGATCCATATTGTAGTTTCTATTCGTATAATTGACATTTCTTCCATAAGTTCCATTATGGATTAAGCCATCATTCGAATATTCACTACTTAAACCTTCATTTATACGATCATTTCCGTAGTGAACGTTTTTCTTATTGAAATAATCTTTGTTATTCGGATAGTTAACGTTTTCATAACGATAATTAACCGCATAAGGGTTAGTCGGTCTATTGAAATCAACTTTTTCATAACCAACGTTTCTTTTGTGGTCATTCATGGCATTATTGTTTGTTCCACAAGCAGCTAATGATAAAGCTGTTAACACGGTACCTGTAGCAACGATAAGACCCTTTTTATTCAATATAAAACCCTCCCTTTAATTACAGCTAATTGTAATACTAAAAATGTATTACAAAGTTAGGATGACCTTTTTAGGGAGTTTTTAAATTGTTAATTGATGGGATGAAACTCATAATAAGTAAAAAACTGCTTCATTGTATTTAGCTACTGAATGATTGGGAAAATAAAAACAGAGGCATATCCTACTACCTCGATTCTTCTTTATATGTAAAAAAAGACGATTAAAAATAAATCGTCTTTTCAAGGTAACTTTTTTAATTTTCATCTTCCTCAAAATATGGAACTCCGTATGATGACTGATTATGAGCATAAGGAGTAAATAATTGCGAATTTGGATCAAAATAAGGCTCTGATGAATCACGATACATAGGTGTATTTGGTCCAGTAGCATAAGGTGAAACAACTGGCCCATTACCTTGGAATTTTGGATAGTCCATAGCTGGCATTGTTGCTGGGAA
>NZ_NUEU01000089.1:0-18702 GCF_002556365.1 Bacillus sp. AFS002410 | reverse complement strand
TTAGGCTGATGTTTTTTTGTTTATGTAGTTAAAAATTGGTGGATTAAGTAAGGAATTTTTTGCTCAGTGGTCGCTAAAAATTGATGTATTAAAGGATAATCGTCAGTAGAATATGTTTGTAAAAGCTCACACCACCAATCAGTCTCATAGCGACAGATCATACTTAAATTATAAAGAAGTAAATAATGGTAAAGAATTTCAGGTAATAATAAAAGCGCTTCCTTTTGAGATTTTAAGAAATAACTTTGGTTTAGTATATTAAAATAAAATGGTGCTTTGTTTAAAATTTTATCAGTAAAATTTGATTTAATTTTAATTTGCTTTTGATTCTGTTCAACAATTACAATATCTAATGAAGCTTGTTTTGATTTTAAAAATGAAATAAAACGCTCTGAAGTAAAATGATACGATGATAAAATTTGCTCTGGTATAGTGATTTCATCATGATCCACTGTAATTGGCAGAAATAAATTACCCTTTTTAGTGATTTTGAGAATTTTGGCTAATTCTGGTATAGATTGTAAAAGCTGCAGCATCGTAAATTTTTCGCTTTCCAAATTGCTTATATTAAATAAAGCTTTTGAAGCATGAGTGAACAGTCCATTTTTTTGAATCTTAACTTCATCATCAATAAAAGAATACCCTAGCTTTTTTATTTTTCTTGAAGTTACACCATGAGCTAAAATTGCGGTCGTACTTGGATATTCTGGATCTACTGTTAGTACACAAGCCTTTAATAGTTGTACAAGCCCATAAAATAACAAGGTAGGCTTTACATTAATTTGAGAGTTTTGAGCTGCATGAAAATAGCTTTTCCCATGCTCAATATAATACAAAAAAGGGTAAGCATTATGAAAGGCTTTAGTTTTTTGATCTTTGAAATTAGTTCGTTCATACTTTGCCTGAAGATAGTTTTTCGAATATTGTACTGAGCTAAAGTAACATAGCTCATCCCATACATTACTATACGAATATAACATAAGAGAGGAACTCCTTATTAACTGAATATTTAAACATAATTTGACTTCCTTGACAGTGTTTTATCCTATTGTTAATCTACTAATAATATTTATACGTGTATTAGGGGGGCTTTTTTATGTGGGAATCAAAATTCGTAAAAGAAGGACTTACTTTTGATGATGTTTTATTAGTTCCAGCGAAATCTGAAGTACTTCCAAATCAAGTTGATGTAAGTGTAAGATTAACGGAAAAAATTCAATTGAATATTCCATTAATCAGTGCAGGAATGGATACAGTTACAGAAGCAGAAATGGCTATTGCAATGGCTAGACAAGGTGGACTAGGTATTATTCACAAAAATATGTCTATCGAAGAGCAAGCTGAGCAAGTAGATAAAGTAAAGCGTTCTGAAAGTGGCGTAATTGATGATCCATTTTTCTTAACACCATCTCATAAAGTAGCAGACGCTGAATATTTAATGGGTAAATACCGTATTTCAGGTGTACCTATCGTAGATGATACAGAAAATAGAAAGTTAGTCGGTATATTAACAAATCGTGATTTACGTTTTATTCAAGATTACTCAATTGTTATTTCAGACGTTATGACAAAAGAAAATCTTGTAACAGCTCCTGTTGGGACAACACTTGCAGAAGCAGAACAAATTCTTCAAAAACATAAAATTGAAAAGTTACCCCTAGTTAATGATGATGGCACATTAAAAGGCCTAATCACAATTAAGGACATTGAGAAAGTAATTGAGTTTCCAAACTCAGCAAAAGATCAACAAGGTCGCTTACTTGTAGGTGCAGCAGTAGGAGTTACAAAAGATGCTATTCAACGAGTTGAGTTTTTAGTAAAAGCTAATGTTGATGTGATCGTAATTGATACAGCTCATGGTCATTCTAAGGGTGTTATTGAGAAAGTAAAAGAGATTAGAAGCAAGTTCCCAGAATTAGCAATAATCGCTGGAAATGTAGCAACTGGTGAAGCTACTAAGGAACTTATTGAAGCCGGTGCAGATATTGTAAAAGTTGGTATTGGACCTGGTTCAATCTGTACTACTCGTGTTGTAGCTGGAGTAGGTGTTCCTCAACTAACTGCAGTTTATGATTGTGCTTCTGTTGCTAGAGAATATGGAGTACCTATAATCGCAGATGGCGGTATTAAGTATTCTGGAGATATCGTAAAAGCTCTTGCAGCTGGTGGACATGTGGTTATGTTAGGAAGTATGTTTGCCGGTGTACAAGAAAGTCCTGGTGAAACAGAAATCTACCAAGGAAGACAATTTAAAGTATACCGTGGTATGGGTTCTGTAGGCGCAATGGAAAGAGGAAGTAAAGATCGTTATTTCCAAGAAGGTAATAAAAAACTAGTTCCTGAAGGTATTGAAGGTCGTGTTCCTTATAAAGGACCATTAGCTGACACTGTACACCAATTAATCGGAGGAATTAGATCTGGTATGGGTTACTGCGGTACAGCTACATTAAATGACTTGAGGGATAACGCACAGTTTATTCGTATGTCTGGTGCTGGATTACGCGAAAGTCATCCACATGACGTTCAAATAACAAAAGAAGCACCAAATTACTCATTATAATAATTAAAGCAATGAAACTTAGGGCAATTACAAGAAATTGTAGTTGCCTATTTTTTGGGAAATAATTGTGTTAAAATGAACAAGTTAAATTAAAGGTTGGAGGTAAGACAGTGTTTGGAAAGAATATACTAACGAAACTAATAGTAATAGCTTTAGCGATAACTATAATCATTCCTATGAATTTAAAGCCTGCTGCTGCTGCTGAAGATGTTTTAGGCATTCAAGCTAAGGCTGCGATTTTAGTCGATGCAAATTCAGGGAAAATATTATATGAAAAAAATTCAAATGCTCCACTACCGATTGCAAGTATGTCAAAAATGATGACTGAATATCTGGTTAATGAAGCGATTAAAAATGGTAAAATTTCGTGGGATGAGAAAGTAACAGTTTCTGAATATGCCCATAAAATCTCTCAAAATACAGGATTATCAAACGTGCCTCTTGAATTGGGTGGACAGTATACAGTACGTGAACTTTACGAAGCAGCTGCTATTTACTCTGCAAACGGTGCGACAATTGCACTAGCAGAAAAAATTGGTGGGTCTGAGAAAAACTTCGTACAATTAATGAACGATAAAGCAAAACAACTAGGCTTAGGAGACGTTAAATTCGTTAATGCTACTGGTTTAGTTAATAAAGACTTACAAGGTATGCAACCAGAAGGAACTTCCCTAACTGATGAAAATATTATGTCAGCGAACGGTGTAGCAAAATTAGCTTATAATCTAATTAAAACTTATCCAGAAGTACTTCAAACTTCTTCAATTCCAAAGAAAACATTCCAAGAAGGTGGAAAGTATCCAGTAAAAATGGATAACTGGAACTGGATGTTACCAGGATTAGTGTTTGCTTACCCAGGTATGGATGGATTAAAAACAGGTTCTACAGATTCAGCTGGTTTCTGTTTCGCTGGAACTGCAAAAAGAAATGGTCAACGTTATATTACTGTTGTAATGGGAGCTAATTCATACAACTCTCGATTTAGTGAAACTGCTAAATTAATGGATTACGCGTTCGGTAACTTTGAAAAGACTACAATTGTTTCAAAAGGACAAACAATAAAAGGTAATAAAACTGTTAAAGTAACTAAAGGTAAAGATAAAGAAGTAAAAGTAGTAGCAAAAGATGATATTACTTTAGCTATAAAACGTGGTGAAGCTAAAAACTATAAAGCCACTATCCAATTATCTGGTAAGGCAATTGATAAAAATGGAAATATTATTGCTCCAATTAAAAAAGGAACAGAAGTTGGACAAATCGTAATTAAATCTTCAAAAGGTGATGACCTAGGTTATATCACTTCAAAAAATAAGTCATTTGATTTAGTAGCAGATAAGAGTGTTGATAAGGCTAACTGGTTAGTTCTATCCTTTAGAGGAATTGGATCATTTTTCGGTAATTTATGGGATAGTATCGTAGGCGGTATCGGTGGTTTATTTAAATAATTTTTATATTAGTATATCAGTAATTGTTAAGTTGTCATTTTTTCAGTAAAATAAAAGTAAGGTAACTTTAACTAGGGGTAAAGAAATACTAAAATGTTACCAAGTAAGCTTTAATAATGGAGGGGCAAAACAATGAATTTAACAGGAACAGAACGTGTAAAACGCGGCATGGCAGAAATGCAAAAAGGCGGCGTAATTATGGATGTAGTAAATGCTGAACAAGCTAAAATAGCGGAAGCTGCTGGTGCAGTAGCAGTAATGGCATTAGAAAAAGTACCATCTGATATTCGTGCAGCTGGTGGAGTAGCTCGTATGGCTGATACAAGTATTACTGAGGAAATTCTTAACGCAGTTAGTATTCCTGTAATGGCTAAAGCTCGTATTGGACATATCGTTGAAGCACGCGTTTTAGAAGCTATGGGAGTAGATTACATCGATGAGAGTGAAGTATTATCTCCTGCAGATGATATCTTCCACATTAACAAATCAGATTACACTGTTCCATTCGTTTGTGGTTGCCGTAACTTAGGTGAAGCACTTCGTCGTATTGGTGAAGGTGCGTCTATGTTACGTACTAAAGGTGAGCCTGGTACTGGAAACATCGTAGAAGCAGTACGTCACTTACGCCAAATTAATGGTGAAATCCGTAAAGTAGTTGGTTTATCTCGTGATGAATTAATGGTTGAAGCTAAAAACCTTGGCGCTCCATTCGAATTATTACTTCAAATTAAAGAACTTGGTCGTTTACCTGTTGTTAACTTTGCAGCTGGTGGAGTAGCAACACCTGCAGACGCAGCTTTAATGATGGAATTAGGAGCTGACGGAGTATTCGTAGGTTCTGGTATCTTTAAATCTGAAAACCCTGAGAAATTCGCTCGTGCGATTGTACAAGCTACTACTCACTATCAAGATTATGAATTAATCGCTAACCTTTCTAAAAACTTAGGACCTGCTATGAAAGGTATCGACATGAGACAACTTGCTGCTGCTGATCGTATGCAAGATCGTAGCATTTAAGTTGGTGAAATTATGAAAATAGGTGTATTAGCGTTACAAGGTGCAGTTCAAGAACATATAAATGCAATTAAAGCATGTGGTGCTGAAGCTGTTATCGTGAAACGTGTAGAACATTTAGATGGACTTGATGGTATTGTATTACCTGGTGGAGAAAGTACTGCGATGCGTAGATTACTTGACCATGTTGGATTATTACAACCTTTAAAAGAGAAAATCGAAAATGGTTTACCAGCATTCGGTACATGTGCGGGCATGATCTTACTTTCGAAAGAGATTGCAAATGATGACACGGTACATCTAGGTGTTATGGATATGGTAGCTGAACGTAATGCTTTCGGTAGACAAGTGGATAGCTTTGAAGTAAACATCCCAATTAAAGGTGTATGTGAAGATTATCCAGCTGTATTTATCAGAGCACCATTTATACGCTCCGTATCAGGTGATGCAGAGGTTATTGCAGAGCATGATGGTAATATTGTAGCAGTTAGACAAAATCACATGTTAGCAGCATCTTTCCATCCAGAATTAACAAATGATTACCGTTTTATGAGTTACTTTGCAGAGATGGTTAAGGAAAAAAATGCAAATTTAAGTATGTAACTATTGAAAAAAGTAAAAGCTTATAGTAAATTATAATATAATTTAAATTGTCTAAAGCGATGAAAGAAAATAGTAGCAAGTTCTAAATTTTTAGAGAGTCGGTGGCCGGTGTAAACCGATAATGAAGACTTGTGAATCCATTCTTGAGCGAGTTACGGAATGCTGTATAGCTAGTAAGTAACTCCGGTACTATAGTCCGTTAACTATACTAAGGTGGAAGGATTATTTATTAATTCTTCAATTAGGGTGGCAACGCGGGTAGCTCTCGTCCCTTTCATGGGATGAGGGCTTTTTTGTATTTATTTTTATCCTTTAGGCAATTAAGAATAGGAGGAATTGAATATGTTAGATATTAAATTATTGCGTAGCAATTTTGAAGACGTTAAAGCCAAGCTTCAGTTACGTGGTGGAGATATAAGTTATATCGAAAAATTTGAAGACTTAGATTTAAACCGCAGAGAATTACTTGTTCAGGTGGAAGGGTTAAAAAGCCGCCGTAATGAAGTAAGCCAAGAAATTAGTGTGTTAAAGCGTGAGAAGAAGGATGCTGAAGCGCTAATTGTTGAAATGAGAGAAGTTGGAGATAAAATTAAAGTTCTTGATGAAGAGATTAGAACATTAGAAGAGCAATTAGATGCAATTCTATTTACGATTCCTAACTTAGTTAGTGATTCAGTGCCAGTTGGATTAACTGAAGACGATAATGTTGAAATTCGTAGAATAGGTGAAGTTCGTAAATTTGAATTCGAGCCAAAGGCACACTGGGATTTAGGTGTTGATCTAGATATTTTAGATTTCGAACGTGGAGCTAAAGTTACTGGTAGCCGATTTACTTTTTATAAAGGCTTAGGAGCTAGACTTGAACGAGCTCTGATCAGTTTCATGTTAGACCTTCATATCGAAGAACATGGTTATACAGAAATGTTACCACCTCAACTAGTAAATCGTGCAAGTATGATTGGTACAGGACAGCTTCCTAAATTTGAAGAAGATGCATTCCGCGTTGAAAAAGAAGATTTCTTCTTAGTTCCTACAGCGGAAGTACCAGTTACAAACTATCACCGTGATGAAATTCTTGATGCAACGCAATTACCAATCGCTTATACAGCATACAGTGCTTGCTTCCGCTCTGAAGCAGGTTCAGCGGGTCGAGACACACGAGGCTTAATCCGTCAGCACCAGTTTAATAAAGTTGAACTAGTTCGATTCGTAAAACCTGAAGATTCTTATATTGAGTTAGAAAAATTAACATCTCAAGCTGAAAAAGTTCTTCAACTATTGGGATTACCATATCGTGTAATTACTTTATGTGCTGGGGATATCGGATTTTCTTCTGCAAAAACTTATGATATTGAAGTTTGGTTACCAAGCTATGATGCATACAAAGAAATTTCTTCTTGCAGTAACTTTGAGGCATTCCAAGCAAGACGAGCTAATATTCGTTTCCGACGTGATCCAAAAGGAAAACCGGAATTTGTCCATACATTAAACGGATCTGGACTGGCGATTGGACGTACGGTTTCTGCTATCTTAGAAAACTACCAACAAGAAGACGGTTCAATCATTATTCCTGAAGTTCTTCGTCCATATATGGGTGGAAAAGAAGTTATTAAATAATTGAAAAAGCAGATGATGTGAAGGAATCTCACTCATCTGCTTTTTTTATTTAGACAGTTTTAAAGTCTATTTCATAATTAGGTGTAGTCCATAATTCCATCCATTTTTTAATAGCGGTTATTAATATAATCACTCCTAAAATCAACATTATAATTGATAAGACTCCATTTAATACACTATAACCCGCCGCATCATGATTTAAATAGACGTTTTTGATCATCCAGTACCCTGCATAATTTACAGTGACAAATAGATATGCAAGAGGGATTAGACATGTAAGCATATACCAACGCTTATCTGCAATTTTTAAAAGAACGGTTGCTCCAATAATTAAGCCAATAGAGGCCATTAATTGATTAGATACTCCGAATAATGCCCAAATTGATCCTATGTCACCTGAGAATAATAAATATCCCCACATGAGGCATGCTAGTGCACTTGCGAAAACTGAACCTGGAAGCCAATCTGTTTTCTTTAATGGTTTATAAAATTCACCGAAGAAGTCTTGAATTAAATAGCGTGCTACACGTGTTCCAGCATCGATTGCTGTTAAAATAAATACAGCCTCGAACATAACAACAAACTGGAAAAAATAAGAAGCCAGGTGACTAAACCAAGGTATAGATGTGAATATATAGGTCATACCAACAGCTAGAGTAACTGCTCCACCAGTACGGCCTTCTAGACCTAATCCGATTTCTTTACTGAGCTCTGGTAGATGAACAACATTCATTCCTAAAGTTTTAAAAACCTCCGGAGTAGAGTTGATGGCAAAATAATCTGCTGGCTGTAGTGCAGTAGCAGCTATTAAGGCCATAATCCCAACTAAGCATTCCACTAGCATAGCACCAAACCCTACAATTTTTATATCATTCCACCGGTCAAGCATCTTAGGAGTAGTACCGGAACCTACGAATGCATGGAACCCTGATATTGCTCCACATGCAATTGTAATCGAAATGAATGGCCAAACTGGACCAACTAACACAGGTCCACCACCGTTAACAAATTTCGTCACAGTTGGAAATTGAATAGAAGGATTAATTATGAAAACACCAATGATTAAAGCGATGAAAACACCGATTTTCATAAAACTACTTAAATAATCACGTGGTGCTAATAAAAGCCAAACTGGCAATGCTGCTGCAAAAAAGGCATAGATCGGTAAAATAATAGCTAATGTACTAGTATCAAATGTTAAAAAATCACCAATAGCTGTTTCTTGAATTGTTGGTCCCATAAAGACACCAATCATTAATAAGATAAACCCTACGGTTGAAGCTAATTTTAAATTGCCGGTTTTTTTATAAAATAGTCCTACGCCCATAGCAATAGGTATTGTAATCCCGACTGCAAAAGTTCCCCAAGGATTGTTTTCTAGTGCATGCAATACAACCATTGAGAGGCCGGCCATCGTAATCGTAATAATAAAAAGCATAGCCAGTCCAGTACAGAAACCTGCAACGGGTCCGAGTTCATCTTTCGCTACCTCTGATAATGACTTTCCTTTCTTTCTCATTGAAGCATACAAGACTACAGCATCATGAACGGCACCCCCAATTACAGCACCAATTAAAAGCCATAATAAGCCTGGAAGATAACCAAATTGAGCGGCTAATATAGGTCCTACCAAAGGCCCTGCCGCGGCAATTGCTGCAAAGTGATGGCCAAAGGTAACCCATTTATTAGTGGGAACATAGTCCTTACCGTCATTTAATTCATGTGCTGGAGTAGGTTTAGACTCATTTAATTTAAGTACTTTTACAGCCATGAATGTTCCATAGAGACGATAGGCAATCATTAAAATACACATAGAAGCAATAACTATTGTAACCGCATTCATTTTTAAAATTAACCTCCCCTGTTTTCTTCTTTAAAACAATACTACTTTATGAAAATTCAAATATTGAATTTTCAATTTAATTTGCAGAAAAAACAGGTTGAGTAACATAAAAGGATAAATGAAATACAAGCTTATAAATCAAAAAGTTGTTTCAGTTCTTTTGTATATGTACGACTAACTGGCACTTTTTCACCGTCGTACATCATTAAATTATATGTAGAATTAAACCAAGGTTGGATTTCATTAATCTTATTCACATTCACAATATAACTTCGATGGACTCTAATGAAGGATGTGTTTTGGAGTTTTCGCTCTAAATTTATTAAAGTCTCATTTAATTGATACGTCATTTTATCTGTTACGACAGTTGTTTTGCCTTCTTGAGTAAATAGATAAATAATTTCTTCAAAGTTAAGTAAAAGAATCCGCTCGTCTACCGCGATGGCTAATTTATCTTGCCTTAAAAGTGGAGCGTTCGTTCTCGTATTAGTTTTAGTATTTTTTAGATACATTTTTGTGATTTTTTCAATAGTCTTTTGAATTCTTGACTCATCGAATGGTTTTAAAATATAATCAACAGCCTGTAATTCGAATGCATGTAAAGCATATTCGTCAAAATCCGTTGCAAACACGACTGCAGGTGGGTGACTAAGATTCTGTAATTTGTGAGCTAACTCCAAACCACTTTCATCTGCTAGCTGAATATCTAAAAATATAACATCAACCTCATAAGATTGAATAAAATTCATTGAACTTTTGATTGAATCTGCTTCACCAATAATCTCGACTTCCTTGCTTCTTTTTAATAAATAAGCTAATTCATCTCTCGCCAACGGTTCGTCTTCAACAATTAGTGCTTTCAACATGATTAACCCTCCATTCCTGCTTTACTTAAGGGGATCTTAATTGATACTTTCGTTCCCTTACCGAGCTCCGATTGGATTTGAAAGTGTTCTTTTTCCCCATAAATTTCATCAATTCGTTTTTTGATATTCCATAATGCAGTTCCAGTTCCTTCTTTGGACTGTATTGTTTCGTTTCCGATTGTAGTTAGTAGCTGTGGGGTGATTCCTCTGCCGTTATCTTCAGTAATGAGAAATATTTCATTGCTGTATTCGTATGCTTGTACAATTACCGTTAATTTTTTCTCTCTTGTAAATGCATGGCGAATTGCATTCTCTATAAGTGGCTGAAGTGTAAATGGTGGAATTTGAGCTAACTTTAAATGCGGTTCTATTTGAAATTCAACAGCGAATTTATTAGGAAACCTTGTTTGTTCAATCGTTAAATACGCTTCTACATGCTCTAATTCTTTTTCTAAGGTGACTAATGTTTCCCTTGCCCCTTGTAAGTTATTTCGAAAAAATGTACTTAAATGAATTAATAATTTTCGAGCCTTGTCAGCATCAGTTCTAATTAGGCTTGAAATTGTATTCAAGGAGTTGAACAAAAAGTGTGGGTGGATCTGCGCTTGCAATGCCTTTATTTCAGCATCTTTTACAAGTTTTCGCTGAAACTCTGCTTCTGCTAATTCTAGTTGAGTAGAAAAAAGTTTAGATAATCCATCAGCTAGCTCTTTTTCCACTGTGCCTAACTTATTTGAATCTGTGTAATATAACTTTAAGGAACCAACTGTTTTATTTAATGCTTTTAACGGAAGGACAATAGCTGCTCTTAATGGGCAATCACTATGGGAGCATTGAATCTCATCCTTCGAAGTAGCAGTGATAATTTTACCATCCTCTAAAACATTCTTTGTCAGTTTTGTAGCCAGACTATGCATTGGTTCATGATGATCCGAACCTGCACCGACATGGGCGAGCACCCTATAGTGATCGGTAATCGAAATTGCATCAGCTTTTGTTAGTTTATAAATAATGCTTGCTGCTTCACTACAAGAATGTGGAGTAAGACCTTGCCTAAAAAAAGGTAGAGTTTGCTGAGCGATATAAAGTGCTTTATTTGTTTGAAGTGCCCTCGTTTTTTCTTCTTCTTGTAAAATATTATGGATGATTAAAATAAAAATTAGTGTACCAAAGCCGTTGATTAGGATCATTGGAAGTGCAATAACTTCTACGAGGTGAAGAGCGGATCCGAATGGTTTTGCAATTAAAAGAATAATCCCCATTTGAACACATTCCATAATGATTCCAATTGATACGACAATCCAAGGTGATTTATTTCTTTGTATACCGAATTGATTTCTAAGCATTCCAGTAACAATTCCTGCGACTACTGTAGAAATAGCACAGGCATAAGCTGTAAAACCTCCCAGCGATAGACGATGTAGACCTGCGATTAATCCTACTCCGAAACCAACAAAAGGTCCGCCGAGTAATCCACCAATTGCTACACCCATAATTCTTGTATTTGCAATTGCATTATCGCTTGCTACACTAAAATGCCATGACAATGAATTAACAGATTCATTGTAAATGTGGACCCCGGTATAATTGCTAATTATACCGAAAGCACCAAATATAATGATTAAGATCATCTTTGCATTAAAGGAATGCTCATTTTGAATAATTTGCCGAAAGGACTTCATTCTTGAAAGTAGGAAGGCTAGTATAACTAAAATACCGACCCGTTCTAACATTAGAGGAATTAGTTCAAACATATCTTTCTCCTTAAATAGTTCATATGAAATTAATTTTAGTACCATTATAAATACTAATAAAATATCTGTATATTACTTCTGCTTATTAGGGTGCATATGCCATATCAATTGTGGCCATATTATAATTTGAAAGATGTTTTAAGTTTTTCAAAAAAAGTTTACAAGAATGCTTGACCATATATTTTCCATATGTTATTATAAATCTTGTCAATACGGAGTAATACCCAAGTCTGGCTGAAGGGATCGGTCTTGAAAACCGACAGGGGTGTAACAGCCCGCGGGGGTTCGAATCCCTCTTACTCCTCCATTTTTTAAAATTAACAGAGTGCATATATATTGGAGATTGTCAGCTCGTTACATTTATTGTAACGAGTTTTTCGTTTATTTACTTTGAAATTTAATCGAGAGAAACAAAAAAGCTGCGAATTAATGAATTCGCAGCTTTTACTTATATAGAATGGTCTTTCAAATTAGACTTGAAGTCTAAACAAAGCCATTCGTTATGATCTAGATTTCATATATTTTTGTGAATGACTTAGTACATTACCAATCTTCTTAATGATCTCTTCTACTGAAGATTCATTTTTAATTAAATCATATTCGCTAATACTTAAACGAAGTACAGGGCAAGCGTTAAAGTTATTAATCCAATTTTCATAACGGGAATTCATTTCTTTCCAATATTCGATTGGAGTTTGTTGCTCCATTGGACGTCCACGCTCTTTAATTCTCTCTACCACTTCATCAAAAGTTCCTTCTAAATAAATTAATAAATCAGGAGCTGGGAAGTATGGTGACATAACCATCGCGTCAAATAGACTAGTATATGTTTCGTAATCTACTTCGCTCATTGTTCCTTTTTCGTAATGCATCTTTGCAAAGATTCCAGTATCTTCGTAGATTGAACGATCTTGAATAAATCCACCACCGTATTCAAACATTCTTTTTTGTTCCTTGAATCTCTCTGCTAAGAAGTATATTTGTAAATGGAAGCTCCAACGAGCAAAATCTTGATAAAACTTATCTAAGTAGGGGTTTGTGTCTACCTTTTCAAATGAGGTACGAAAGTTTAAGGCATCTGCAAGTGCATTTGTCATTGTAGATTTTCCTACACCTACTGTTCCGGCAATTGTAATAACTGCATCATTTCGTATTCCGTATTTTTCACGCAAATTCATATACTTCTTAGCTCCTTTTGTAAGGTGTTTTCTAACGATTCAAGTATCATCGTCAAATCTCTTGGGTTATTAACGAAGTCTATTTGATCACCATCAAATTTTAGTACGGGAATCTCAGGATGATTAGCTTGAAATTCATTTATGTGTATTTCATAATCCTCTATTAACTGAATTAAGTATTTGTCTTCGATTAATTGTTCAAATTCTCTACCTCGAAGTTCAATGCGCTTTTGCAGTGTCTCAAGACTGGCAGTTAAGTAAATAACGACATTCGGTTTTGGCATATCTTCAGTTAATATTTGATATATTTTTAAATATTTTTCGTGCTGCTGGTCTTTTAATGTTCTGCTAGCAAAAATTAAATTTTTAAGGATGTGGTAGTCTGCAACAACTGGAATCGATTTTTTAAGAAAAATTCGGTCTATATCTTCTAATTGCTTAAATCGATTACAAAGGAAAAACATTTCCGTTTGGAAACTCCACTCTTCAATGTCCGTATAAAACTTACCCAAAAAAGGATTTTCATCTACAATTTCTTTTAATAGTTCATAATGAAAATGCTCAGAGATCGCTTTGGATAGAGATGTTTTTCCGACACCTATAGGCCCTTCTACAGTTATAAAAGGTACATGTATCATCTCTTGTCCTCCTAACTAGTCAAATTCCGTATCATACTCAAAAAACATACAGAAACTATTTTAACATACTGAAGTCAGAGCGAATACCATTTTAAAAAATTTCCAATTAGCTACAATTTATTGTCCTTTAAATGATCCAGGACTCCTTCTATTTCCTGCGAAAGAATAATTGTGGCATTTAAAATGTCCTTCATCATGTAAATAGTAACCGATTCATCGTAATCAGTAACTGAGGAAATTGCATCTTGAGGTATAATTAAGTTATAATTCCGCATAAATGCGTCGTTAGCTGTAAAAAGTACACAACGATTACCAGCAACGCCTACAATAACTAAATGAGTGACTTTTAATTCATATAGTAAATCTTCAAGTTTTGTTAAATAAAAGCCTGAATAGTTTGGTTTGAAGATGAAGTAATCTTCGTCACTTGGCGTTATATGACTTATTAGGTTGTAACTTAAAGGATTTATACAATACTTAATAAGCTTTTCAGGAGTAGGATTTTCGATTTTGTAATAGTCATTAACATATACAATAGGAAGTTTTTTATTTTTAAAAAGTTCTCTTAAGTAATTGATCTTTGGGATCATATGTAACGATTTTTCTAAAAGGATACTTCCGTGTTTAAAAGTAAATGAGTTGATTAAATCGACAATTAATAGTGCAGGTAGTTGTTTGTTTTTTTGATTTGAAGAATTCAATCGACTTCACTCCAATCTATAATTAGTTTATCTACTCGCATAAAGAATATTTGTTACATAGAGAAATAAAGAGGTGTAAAGTTTGAATAAAGATGAGTTTTATATGAAGTTAGCTATAGATGAGGCGTTAAAAGCAGAGCAATTAGGTGAAGTACCTATTGGGGCAGTACTGGTTCATAATGATCAGGTTATTGCAAAAGGATATAATTTGCGTGAAACGAAACAAACCGCTTTAGGACATGCAGAAATAAGTGCAATTGAGGAAGCGTGTAAAGTAATTGAATCTTGGAGATTAGAGGAAACGACCCTTTATGTAACGTTGGAGCCATGTCCAATGTGCGCAGGAGCTATTATTCAATCTAGAATTCCAAGAGTAGTTTATGGTGCGAGAGATCCAAAGGCAGGGTGTGGAGGATCGATTTATAATCTTTTACAAGAGGATCGATTTAATCATCGTTGTGAAGTTGTTTCAGGAATATTAGAAGAAGAATGTGGAAGATTGTTAACGGATTTCTTTAGGGAACTGCGTTTGAGAAAGAAAAATTTGCCTTCCTGAGGACAAGGATTGATTTTTTATTTAGGTTCGTATATACTTTAACTACCGCTTCAAACAGCGGTTTAAATTAGGTTGTAACTTTGCCGTGCTAGGTGGGGAGGTAGCGGTGCCCTGTACTCGCAATCCGCTCTAGCGAGACTGAATTCCACTCCGAGGTGTATCTATTTTAGGGTCTGCCTTAAATAAGTGGTGTTGACGTCTGGGTCCTACGCAACGAGAACTCATGAACCTTGTCAGGTCCGGAAGGAAGCAGCAATAAGTGAGCCATCTCGTGTGCCGTAGGGGTGCCTGGGCCGAGCTAACTGTTTAAGTAACGCCTGGGGTAGTGCATCGAAGAGTGGTGCACGGCAGTAACTTTATAAAAACTCACTCAATACTTGAGTGAGTTTTTTTGTTTTCTTTAAAATATTTTCCATCAAATCATTACATAGGGTATAATAATGATGACTTTGTAAGAAGGAGGAAACCAATTGACTTATCAGGCATTATATCGTTTGTGGAGACCGCAACAATTCAAAGATGTTGTGGGGCAAGACCATATTATACGAACGTTACAAAACTCCCTTCTTCAGCAAAAAGTGTCTCATGCTTATCTGTTTACTGGTCCTCGTGGAACGGGTAAAACAAGTACGGCTAAAATTTTTGCAAAAGCTTTAAATTGTGAACACGCTCCTACTAATGAACCTTGTAATGAGTGTGCTATTTGTAAAGGAATTACTGATGGATCAATTTCAGATGTAATTGAAATCGATGCTGCATCAAATAATGGTGTAGATGAAATACGTGATATTCGAGAGAAAGTAAAATATGCTCCTTCTGTAGGAAAGTTTAAAGTGTACATAATAGATGAGGTCCATATGTTATCAATAGGGGCTTTCAATGCATTATTAAAAACATTAGAAGAGCCTCCGAGTCACGTTATTTTTATATTGGCTACTACTGAACCACATAAAATACCTTTGACAATTCTTTCGAGATGTCAACGTTTTGATTTTCATAAGATAAGCGCTCAAACGATTTCGGAGAGACTAACTGTTGTACTGAATCATCAGCAAACAGTGATCGATCCGGAAGCCTTAATGATGTTATCGCGTGCAGCGGAAGGCGGAATGAGGGATGCACTTAGTATTCTGGACCAAGCTATATCGTATAGCGATGAATCGATATCGTTAAATGATGTTTTAGCTGTAACTGGCACAGTGGCTCAGGAACGTTTATTATCCGTTGTTTCAGCAATAATAGAAGGTAATGTTTCAGTTTGTTTGACAAATATCGAAGAGTTATTAAATCAAGGGAAAGACCCGGTTCGGTTTATTGAAGATTTAACAGTTTATTATCGAGATATTCTATTATATAGGCACTCACCAAATACTGTAGAGTTACTTGAGAGAGCAACAGTGAGTGAGCAATTTAAAGAGATTTGTGATGCATATAATGATGAATTGATCTATCAAATTATTGCTTCACTTAGTAAAAGTCAGCAAGAAATGAAGTGGACTAATCATCCGAGAGTTTTACTTGAAGTGGCTATTGTGCAGCTTTGTCAAAAAGCTTCTGTCAGCAGTATTGGAAAAAAACAAGATGAGCTGACGCCTTTAATTAATAAAATCAATGCCCTTGAAAAAGAAGTAAAATACTTAAAAGAAAATGGGATTACAGTTAGTGGGGCAGGTGAGCCTTCAGCTAATGCAAGACCAAAATCAACTGCTAGTCGTTCAAAAATACCTAGTAGCTTAGTACAAGGTGTATTAAGAGCGGCCTCTAAACCAGAAAAAAATAAAGTTTTGGCTATTTGGTCATCGCTGCAAGATCAATTAAGACAACAAAATAAAGTTTCCACTGCGACCTTAGTATCGTATGGTGAAGTTGTAGCTGCTTCTTCTGAACAATGTATTGTTGCTTTTAAATCAGAAACAATATGTGATTTAATTAATAATAATGGAGAGCAAGAACACTTAACTACAATTAACCAAACCTTATCTAGTATATTAGGTGCAGAAATGAGTATGTTAGCAATTCCCGAGGAAGATTGGAGATCGACTAGGGATTCATTTTTAAATACAACAAAACAACAAGAAACTTCTAAATCAGAAGTTTCGCCAATTGTACAAGAAGCAATAAATCTTGTTGGTGAAGATTTGGTAATTATTAAAGAATAACTATATATTGGAGGAAATGAAAATGATGCGTGGCGGAATGGGTAATATGAATAATATGATGAAACAAATGCAAAAAATGCAAAAACAAATGGAACAAGCTCAAAACGAATTAAATGAGCGTACATTTGTTGGGACTGCTGGTGGCGGAATGGTAACTGTTACAGCTAACGGATTAAAACAAATTGTAGAAGTGAATATTAAAGAAGAAGTAGTAGATCCAGAAGATATCGAAATGCTTCAAGATTTAGTTTTAGCTGCAACTAATGATGCTCTTAAACAAATTGAAGATGAAACGGCTAAAACGATGGGGCAATTTACTAAAGGAATGAATATTCCAGGATTATTTTAGAGGATAAGACAGATGCATTATCCTGAACCGATATCCAAATTAATAGATAGTTTTATGAAATTGCCAGGGGTTGGTCCCAAAACGGCCGTTCGTCTGGCGTTTTTTATGTTAGATATGAAACAAGATGACGTATTAGATTTTGCGAAATCTATGATTGATGCAAAAAGAAAGTTATTATATTGTTCCGAATGTGGCCATATTACTGACCAAGATCCTTGTTATATTTGTGGTGATCAGCATAGAGATCGCTCGACAATTTGTGTAGTTCAGGATACTAAGGATGTTATTGCCATGGAAAAGATGAGAGAATACCAAGGTTTATACCATGTACTTCATGGAGCGATTTCTCCTATGGAGGGAGTAGGACCAGAAGATATTAAGATCATGGAACTATTAAGCAGATTAAAAGATGATGTAGTTCAGGAAATTATTTTAGCTACCAACCCGAATATTGAGGGAGAAGCGACTGCTATGTATATTTCTAGGCTATTAAAATCTACGGGTATCAAAATTACTCGAATCGCACATGGTTTACCGGTAGGCGGAGACTTAGAATATGCAGATGAAGTTACACTCTCAAAAGCTCTAGAAGGTAGACGAGAAATTTAGAAATTGAATAATGGAGAGAGACCATGGGTTTTTTTCGTAAAAAAAACGGAAAGCTTCGAAAAGAATTTGATGAAAAGTTAGTAGATAAATTGCACAACTACAAAGACACTTATTTAAGTCAAGTGGAATTAATGGAAAGAAGTGTGGATCCTCCAGACGATCTATTAATCCATATTAAGATTTATCAGGCTAAATATTTCTTCTTATTAAAAGAAGCAAAGGCAAGAAATGTATTAATAACAAGAATGAAGTAGTTAAGAGAGGCTATTGTTAAACAATGGTCTCTTTTTTTTGTCATTGATTTTAGATTATGCTCATACAATTTTAGTACAAGGTGTACAAGTTATATGAGGAGGAGTTTTTTGTGAACAGTATTATTATGATATCAGTTGGTTTATTTGTTATTTTATTTTTATTCTTAGTAGGACTACCAGTTAAAGCATTAAAAAAGATAAGCAAATATGTATTAAGAGGCATCGTGTGCGTCATGATCGTCTTTATTTTAAACTACGCATTAGCTACTAATAATTTTCATATTCCAATTAATTCAGTTACTTGTGCGTTCTTAAGTATTGTCGGTGTACCTGGTATTGTAGCTTTGAGTGTTATAGGTATTTATTTAGTTTAAAAAATATAGAAAAAAGTTTTAAAAAAAGTATTGACCATTTTTGAAGGGGATGTTATATTTATATACGTCGCTGATGGCGATAACAAAAAAACAAAAAAACATTTGACAGATCTTGTCGATAATGTTAAACTAATTAAGTTGTTAAAAAAACAACGGAATGATCTTTGAAAACTAAACAAAAC
>NZ_NUEU01000088.1:0-71658 GCF_002556365.1 Bacillus sp. AFS002410 | reverse complement strand
TAGACAACGTTTTCTTTTTAGTTTTATTTTTTGAATTTAGAATTTGAGTTTAAAGTGTTATTATTTATGATTGTTCCGTCCTCTTTTATAAAGATTGCTTTCCAATGATCTTTATTCGCTGATTCATAAAAAATCCGAACAAGAACAGGAAAATGTTTCACTTGAAGATATTTAGATAGATTATTGATTTTTTGAAGTTCTACATTCCGTTCATCCTCATTTGCTTTATACCAGTCTGTTTTCAAATAAATTGCTAATACATAATCAGGCTCAAACTCAGAGTCTTGAATCGTCCTAACTGAGGTTACATGAGGATTTTCTTCCTCTATTGAAAGTTCTTCCTCAAAAGAAATCGTTGAAGACGCATGATTTCCCATCCCATCTGAGTAAGTATTATCTAAAGGAATCGTCATACTAAAAAGCATATCTGCAAAAGCGAATCTTTTATAGTCTATATTAGGAAATAGGTTGTAAATGTATTCTCTGATTGGGTTTGCCCCTTTGGTTTGCCAATATTCATATGTGTATGAATCCTCATATGGACTAGATTCAGTAAAAGAGGGTTTAATATCAAATTGCAAATTTGGATTTGATGTGGGGGAGGCTGTAGCTTGGTACCCATTCTCTATGTCATATTTAATATTAACAGTAAAATCATCATGATATTTTTCGCTTAAATAAGTTTGTATTAATTGTTTTTCATGATATTTTCCCCAAGGCGTACCGTAAACAAACCAATAACCAGAAACTGATAAAACCAAACATATACAGATCAAAACAATCGTGAGAATGACGATAAATGTTCTTCTTTTCATCTATCCACGCCCTTTTTGACTTTTAATTTAAATATATCAATTAAACGTATTGTGAATGCTAAAAGAAAAACAATAGTTAGTTTTTTTACCAATAACAATACTTCATAAGAAAGTTAATATAAAATATGCTTTGCAAAATAAAAAACATGTGTTATAATATTTATTGCGCCACTGAAACATTAAGAAAAACGATATTATTACTACGGAAACTTGGAAGAAAATTGGACGTATTCCATGACGCGTCAGCTATTTCAACCTTATTTTAAATTTAGTAGTAGTGTCTGTTAGTGAAGATTGTTGTGAAACAAGCTGCCTAATGGAACGGCCCTGGAGCCGAATTGCGAAAGAGAGGTAGGGCTTTCGCCAATAGACAACAATTTTTAATTATAATTAACTAACATATATAAATAAAGGCTATTCGTATACGTTGTACGAATAGCCTTTTTCCATTTTAAAAAATAAAATTATGAGCTTAATTAAAATAAAAAAAGATAGGACCATACAATATGGTTGTCCTATCTTTTTTTATTTGTTGTCTTATTAGATAATAAATACGATTGTAAATACAATTGCAACGATGAAACGATAAACTGCAAAACCAGTTAGCTTTACTTTTTCTAATAATTTTAAGAATGAAACGATAGCAAGTAATGCAACTACGAAAGCAGTAATAAATCCAGTTGCAAACAGTGGTAAGTCTGAAGCACTTAAAATATCGATATTTTTTACAAGATCTAATCCACTTGCTGCGATCATCATAGGAACTGCTAGAATAAATGTAAATTCTGCAGAAGTTTTGCGATCTAGACCAAATAATAATCCCCCAACAATTGTTGAGCCTGAGCGTGAAAATCCTGGCCATAATGCTAACATTTGAAAGCAACCAATAATGAAAGCTTGCTTATATGAAATATGATCTAAATCAGATGATTTAGGTTGTTTAGAAACTTTTTCTGCAACAATTAATAGAATACCGCCTGCTACTAGTCCGATTACAACAGTTTTTGGTGAAAATAATACATCTTTAATAAAATCGTGGAATACAAGCCCAACAATCCCAGCTGGAATTGCACCGATAATGATATGTATTAAGTTTAAGTTAGTTTGTCGGTAACCGTCGGATTTAACACCAAGGACTGACCAAAGTCGTTTCCAGAAAACAACAACTACTGCTAAAATTGAACCAAGTTGTACAATAACTTCGAAAAATGAAGCTTTTTCACCAGTGAATTTTAATAAATCAGCAACTAAAATCATATGACCAGTTGAAGAAACGGGCAAGAATTCAGTTAAACCTTCAACCATACCCATGATAAAACCAATTAACCAATCAGGTAACATTTAAAAATACCTCCATAAATACTTGTCTTTAAAATATACACAATACTTAACATTTTACTTGAAAATTAAGTAATATGAAAGGAAGTTTAAATTAAAATTACCTTATATTTGTTAATTATTTGTATGATTTTACTCAATTTAATGATAAATGTAATTTTTATGAGATAAATTATGTGAGTAAAGTGCAAAAAAAAGAAGGTGAAAAAATTCTACCTTCTTAGTAACTGTAAAATGAATAAAATTTACTAAACAATTTTTTTATTTCTTTTCTTGATCTTCAGATGTTTCATTGTTATTAGTTAAATCCAATTCCATCAACTTTTTCATTAATATATGCTGTGGCATATGCATAACTTGTTCTAAAGGAACATTTAATTTTTTTGATAATAATATTGCCGTTTCAGGCGAAATTTGTAATGGTCGCATAATGTACCTCCTTAGTAGTTTCGTAAAATTAGTATACAATAAGAAAAAGAAGAAAGTACATATTTTCTCCAAGGGGGAATTTTAAAGTGGTCGATATTATTGGTCATAGAGGGGCAGCAGGAACCTATCCAGAAAATACAATGGTTTCTTTTATGGCATGTGAGGATTTAGGAGCAGATGGAATTGAATTAGACGTACACTTAACAAAAGATGGTGAAATTGTTGTTATACATGATGAGACAATTAATCGTACAACAAACGGAAAAGGTTTCGTTAAAGACTATACTTTAGCTGAATTAAAGCAATTTGATGCTAGTTATCGATTTAAACGGCAATTTAAAGGTTGTACAATTCCGACATTAATAGAAGTGTTTGAGTGGGCAAGGGGGAATAGTTTCAGTATTAATGTGGAACTAAAAAACGATAAGATTGAATATCACGGGCTAGAAGAACGAGTTATAAATTTAATCCGTTCATATGAATATGAAAAAAGAATCGTTTTATCATCTTTTAATCATAAAAGTATGCTTAAATTCCACTTAATGGCGCCAGATATTGAAACAGCAGTTCTATATAATAGAAGAAGTAAAGAACCATGGAAACTTGCTGAAGATTTTAAAGCAAGAGCAGTTCATCCGAATTATCGAATTATTACTGATGAACAAATCAAAAAGACGATGGAACATCAAATAGCAGTTAGGCCGTATACGATCAATGAGCCGGATGTAATGAAACGTTTAATTGAAATCAATTGTACGGGGATTATTACGGACTTTCCAGAAATAGCGTTCAAAATTCGAAGTCAGTTTCTAAGTAAATAAAAAAAGTGCTTACTTTATAGTGAGCACTTTCTTTGCATTTCTACTTGCATCCTGCAGTGGAAATTAACTATTCATTTTTATAAGCGGATTATCTTTTTAAAAATTTACCTTGAACTTTGTTTCGTTTTCGATCCCTGAATAATACAAAGCTTCCAACTAAATAAAAACCGACACCTAAAGAAACAATTCCGATTAGTAATTGCAATGGAATATTAGGAATACCAAAAGAATGAATTAAAAAAACCGAGTCGCGAAGTAATTTAATGCCGATAACTGCTAAAGCTATTGGTACAACAATCACAACGAATGCTAACATACGTGTAAATGATTCTTTCATGTTAATTAATTCCTCCGATTAATAATAACAATATATAATAAAATTACATAATTCTCTTTCTTCATAATCTTATACAAGTATAGTGTTGTCAAGACTAATAAAACTTTTGAAATAGACGAAAGAATAACTTTATAGATATAATAGTCTAATGTGTTTAATAATTTGTTGAAATTAGTAGGTGAACTAAGATGAAACAAAACGTAATGATTGTCGGAATGGGAACTGGTGGAACAGCTGTATTAAAGCTTTTGTCACATTCTGATTTATTTCATGTAGTTGCAGTAGTAGATATGATAAAAGAGGCTAAAGGGTTAGAATTTGCTAAAAGCTTAAATATACCAATACTAAAGGATTGGAAAGCTAATTTAACCGAGGATATTCATGTAGTAATTAATACAACTGGAGATGAAGCGATTTATCAGGAATTAATCGAACATAAAGCTAATCAAACTTTAGTTATTCCAGGTTCAGTTGCAAAAATGATTTCTGATCTTGTTCAAGAAAAAGAATCGCTTTTTAATTTAATTAATAATAAAAAAAGGCAGCAGGAATTAATTTTAGATAATACTCATGATGGAATGATTGTCGTAGATAAATGGGGTAAAGTTCTTTTATTTAATCGATCAGCAGAAAGAATGTTGCATACTGATAAAGATGATGCAATTGGTAGGTATATATTAGATGTAGTACCGACTAGTAAATTGCCAAGAGTGCTTCAAACGAAAAAAAAGGAAATTAATCAAGAGCACATATTAATTAATGGTAGCAAAATTTTTACGACGCGTATTCCAATATTCCGTGAAGATGGAGAACTTGAAGGTGCTATTTCTGTTTTTAAAGATGATACTGAAGTGCTAGATTTAGCTGAAGAAGTGACAAATTTAAAAGAAGTGTATAGCATGCTTGAAGCAGTCATTCAAAGTTCAGATGAAGCGATTTCAGTTGTGGATGAAAAAGGTAATGGAATTATTATTAATCCTGCATACACGAGATTAACTGGATTATCAAGTGAACAAGTTTTAGGTAAACATGCAACGATTGATATTAATGAAGGAGAAAGTGTTCACGTAAAAGTATTAAAAACAAAGCAGGCTGTTCGTGGAGTGCGAATGAAAGTCGGAAAACAAAACCGAGATGTATTGGTTAATGTAGCACCTGTAATCGTTGATGGGAAATTAAAAGGAAGTGTTGGAGTAATCCATGATGTTTCCGAAATTTCTCAGTTAACAAATGAGTTACATAGAGCACGACAAATTATTAGAACGTTAGAAGCTAAATATTCATTTGAGGATATAGCAGGTGATTCTGAAGGTATTCGATTAGCAATTATGCAGGCTAAATTAGCTGCGAGTACTCCTGCTACAGTTTTGCTGCGCGGAGAATCAGGTACAGGAAAAGAATTGTTTGCTCACGCGATCCATAATGAAAGCGATCGCAAATATAATAAATTTGTTCGCGTTAATTGTGCTGCCATTTCAGAAACTTTATTAGAAAGTGAATTATTTGGATATGAAGAAGGTGCTTTTTCGGGAGCGAAACGTGGTGGAAAAAGAGGACTATTTGAAGAAGCTAATAATGGTAGTATTTTCTTAGATGAAATTGGAGAATTATCACCTGCTATGCAAGCCAAACTATTAAGGGTCCTACAAGAAAAAGAAATTAGACGTGTAGGTGGGACAAAGTCTATACCGATAAACGTGCGTGTGATTGCTGCGACGAATGTTCATTTGGAGGAAGCAATCATTGATGGAAAGTTTCGTGAGGATCTTTATTACCGATTGAATAAACTTCCTATTATTATTCCTGCACTAAAGGATCGAATAGAAGATATTTTACCAATTGGTGAGAGGCTCCTTTCGAAAATTAATCAAGACTACGGGCGTAATGTTGAAGGAGTCTCAATATCAGCATTAAATAAATTAAACAGTTACAATTGGCCTGGGAATGTACGGGAATTGGAAAATGTGTTGGGAAGAGCAGTTATTTTTATGAAGTTTAACGAAAAACAAATTTTACCTGAACATTTATCAGCGATTGTACAAGTTAAAAATGATGTTCAATCTGCTGAACCAAACGAAACTGTACATTTTGAAGAAATAAGCTCCCTTGATGAAATGGTCATAAATTATGAAGGTGCAATCATTGAAAAGATATTACTAAAGAATAATGGCAATAAGACAAAGTCTGCAAAAGAGCTTGGGATATCGGTTAGAAATTTGTATTATAAATTAGAGAAATACCACACTGCAAAAAATAGCACGCAATAATTTGCGTGCTATGAATATTTTTGCATACAATTACTGTCATTTTTCAAAATATTGTTGTAGAATAGATTTTGTGGGTGTTACTAGTACCTGGTACTATAACGTTGGAAATGTAAGGCTTTTCAACTATTTTTAAAAAAGTTCCATCCTTTTTGAAAAGTTGGCACGCTAATTGCTTTATATAGTGCGAGGGGATGAAAGGAAGGGCTTCAATGAATTTAAAAGATATAATGATACTCGCGAAAAGTCATTCAATGCAAACAGTAGCTGTTGCAGTAGCTGAAGATTTTGAAGTAAAAGAAGCAGTTTCGTTAGCATTAGATAATGACTTAGCAAAATTTTTACTTTTCGGAAATGAGCAGACCATCTATGAAATGTATGAAGATTTATTAAAAAATGAACAATTTGCAGAAAAACTAACAATCGTTCATTCTAATACAAATAAAGAGGCTGCTAAAAATGCAGTTGTAGCTGTTCGCTCTGGCGAAGCTTCAATTGTAATGAAAGGTAATCTTTCATCTTCAGTTCTTCTGAAAGAAGTGTTGAATAAAGAATATGGCTTAAGAGATAAAGGTGTTTTATCACATGTAGCAATATTCGATGTACCAGGTAGAGAAAATGCAGTCATCGTAACGGATGCTGCAATGAACATTGCACCTACACTAGATCAAAAGGTGAAAATTGTTGAAAACAGTGTTGAAATTGCAAGGAAAGTAGGAATCGAAACCCCTAAGGTTGCTGTACTAGCAGCTGTTGAAGTAGTAAATCCTGCGATGCAAGTTACACTAGATGCAGCATCACTAACTGTCATGAATACAAGAGGACAAATTAAAAATTGTATTATTGATGGACCATTAGCGCTTGATAATGCCATTTCTGTTGAAGCAGCTGAACATAAAGGTTTAACTGGAGAAGTAGCTGGGCGAGCTGATATTTTATTAGTGCCAACAATAGAAACTGGAAATATTCTATATAAATCTTTAGTCTTTATGGCTAACGCAGAAGTGGCTGCACTAATTGCTGGAGCTAAGGCACCGATTGTTTTAACTTCGCGTTCTGATTCAGCAATGACAAAGTTATATTCATTAGCATTAGCTATATGTAATTCTAAAAAATAAACTTACACATTTTAAGGGAGCTGTTATTACATGGAAATCTTCAAATACTTAGAAACTTACGATTATGAGCAAGTAGTTTTCTGCCAAGACAAAGAATCAGGATTAAAAGCGATTATCGCTATTCATGATACAACTTTAGGTCCAGCTTTAGGCGGAACTAGAATGTGGACTTACGAATCAGAAGAAGCTGCAATTGAAGATGCTCTACGTTTAGCAAAAGGTATGACTTATAAAAATGCTGCTGCTGGCTTAAACTTAGGTGGAGGAAAAACAGTAATCATCGGTGATCCACGTAAAGATAAAAACGAAGCAATGTTCCGTGCATTTGGACGTTATATTCAAGGCTTAAATGGTCGTTATATTACTGCTGAGGACGTAGGTACTACTGTTGCTGACATGGATTTAATACACGAGGAAACTGATTATGTAACAGGTATTTCACCTTCATTCGGTTCTTCAGGTAACCCATCTCCAGTTACTGCATTTGGTGTATACCGTGGTATGAAAGCTGCTGCAAAAGAAGCATTTGGTACTGACAGCTTAGAAGGTAAAAAAATTGCGATCCAAGGTGTTGGTAATGTTGCATACAGCCTATGCGAATACTTACATGAAGAAGGCGCACAATTAATCGTTACTGATATTAATAAAGAAGCAGTACAACGTGCGGTAGAAGCATTTGGAGCTACAGCAGTAGATCCTGATGATATTTACGCTGTTGAATGTGATATTTACGCTCCATGTGCATTAGGTGCGACTATTAACGACAAAACAATTCCGTTATTAAAAGCGAAAGTTATTGCAGGTTCTGCAAATAACCAATTAAAAGAAACTCGTCATGGTGATTTAATCCATGAATTAGGAATCGTTTATGCTCCTGACTACGTAATCAATTCAGGTGGAGTAATTAACGTTGCTGATGAGTTATACGGATATAACTACGACCGTGCAATGAAAAAAGTTGAAGGCTTATATGATAACATTGCAAAAGTTATCGAAATTTCAAAACGTGATGGTATTCCAACATATTTAGCTGCTGATCGTTTAGCTGAAGAACGTATTGCTACAATGGCAAAATCTCGTAGCCAATTCTTATCTAATGGTCACAACATCTTAAGCAGAAGATAATTAACTGATTTAAAAAATTCCTTTATTTTTTAGATGGAAAGAAAGAGTAGAGTAATAAAAGCTCTTTCTTTCTAGTTATAAAGGTAAGGTAAACTTAGAAGGGAGAGTGTTGACAAATGCATCGTATTTTAGTAATTAATCCTGGCAGCACATCCACAAAGGTTGGTGTATTTGATGATGAAAAACCAATTTTTGAACAAACAATACGCCATGACGATGAAGAAGTAAATAAATATAAAACAATAATTGATCAATATGAATTTAGAAAAAATGTTATTTTAGAGGTTTTACACAAAGAAGGAATTAACATTTCTAAATTAAGTGCTGTATGTGGTCGAGGTGGACTACTTAGACCAATCGAAGGTGGAACTTATGCAGTAAATGAAATCATGTTAGAAGATTTGAAAATTGGCTTTAGTGGTCAGCATGCATCAAATCTTGGCGGGATCATTGCCAATGAAATTGCACAAGGGTTAAACATTCCAGCATTTATCGTTGATCCAGTAGTTGTTGATGAGTTAGAACCAGTAGCAAGAATCAGCGGACAATCACTTATGGAAAGAAGAAGTGTTTTCCATGCATTAAACCAAAAGGCTGTTGCACGAAAAGTGTCAAAACAGTTAGAACAGCCATATAACGATATAAACCTTATTATTGCCCATATGGGTGGCGGGGTGAGCGTTGGTGCTCATAAAAAAGGACGTGTTATTGACGTTAATAACGGTTTAGATGGTGAAGGTCCATTCAGCCCAGAACGTGCTGGAACTGTCCCAATCGGTGATTTAATAAAACTTTGTTTCTCTGGTGACTACTATATTAACGAAGTTCAAAAAATGATGGTTGGTCAAGGTGGATTAGTGAGCTATCTTGGTACTGCAGATGCAATTAAGGTAGAAAACATGATTGAAGATGGCGATCAAAAAGCCGCTTTAGTATATGAAGCAATGGCTTATCAAGTTGCTAAAGAAATTGGTAGTGCTGCAGCAGTACTTGAAGGCGATATTGATGCAATTATCTTAACAGGTGGAATTGCTTATAGTGATTTTATTGTTAATGAAATTACAAAAAGAGTTAAATGGATGTCACGTGTAATTGTTTTACCAGGTGAAAATGAACTTCAAGCTCTTTGTGAAGGTGCACTTCGAGTACTTCGAGAAGAAGAAGAAGCAAAAATCTATCCTGGAGAAAATGCAGTTAAATCTTTAGTATAAATGTGAGGAGAATTTCATCATGGCAACAGAATATGATTTAGTCGTACTCGGTGGCGGTACAGGTGGCTACGTAGCTGCTATTCGTGCTTCTCAATTAGGATTAAAAGTAGCAGTAGTAGAAAAAAATAAATTAGGTGGAACTTGCTTACATGCAGGTTGTATTCCAAGTAAAGCATTACTTCGTAGTGCTGAAGTTTTTTCAACTGCTAAGAAAAGTGAAGAGTTTGGTGTTGAAACATCAGGAGTAACTTTAAATTTTAGTAAAGTACAACAAAGAAAAGAAAATATCGTTGCCGGTCTTCATAAAGGTGTAGAACACTTAATGAAACAAGGTAAAATCGATGTATACAGTGGTTTAGGACGTATTTTAGGACCTTCAATTTTCTCTCCAATGCCTGGAACAATTTCTGTGGAAATGAACGATGGTAGCGAGAATGAAATGTTAATCCCTAAAAACGTATTAGTCGCAACTGGTTCAAGACCAAAGTCTTTACCTGGTTTAACAATTGATGGTGAGCATGTAATGTCATCTGATGAGGCGTTAAAAATGGAGTCTCTACCCGAGTCAATTATTATTGTTGGTGGCGGTGTAATCGGTATTGAGTGGGCTTCAATGTTAGCAGATTTTGGTGTTGAGGTAACAGTAATCGAGTATAGTAAAACTATTTTACCTTTAGAAGACGAAGAAATTTCTAAAGAAATGACAAGATTATTAAAGAAAAAAGGAATCAAATTAGTTACTGATGCAAAAGTTTTAGCTGAAACTTTAGTGATCGATAATGGCGTAAGAATTAATGCGCTTCATAAAGATACTGAAAAATCATTCACTGCTGAAAAAATGTTAGTATCAGTTGGTCGTCAAGCAAATGTTGAAGGAATCGGCTTAGAAAATACTGACATCGTAGTTGAAAATGGTTTTATCCAAACAAATGATTTCTACCAAACAAAAGAATCTCATATTTATGCGATTGGTGATGTAATTGGTGGTTTACAATTAGCTCATGTTGCTTCAAGAGAAGGTACGATTGCGGTTGAGCATATTGTAGGCAAAACGCCACTTCCATTAGATCCAACTATGGTTAGTAAATGTGTATATAGTAATCCAGAGGTTGCATCAGTTGGTTTAACTGAGCGTGAAGCAAAAGATAAAGGTTATAAAGTTAAAAAAGGTAAATTCTCTTTCCGTGCAATTGGTAAAGCATTAGTATATGGTGAACATGACGGATTCGTAAAAATAATTGTTGATGAAGAGACAAATGACCTTTTAGGTGTTCACATGATTGGACCACATGTTACTGATATGATTTCTGAAGCTGGATTAGCTCGAGTTTTAGACGCAACTGCATGGGAAATCTCTCATACAATTCATCCACATCCTTCGTTATCTGAAGCGATTGGTGAAGCAGCACTTGCTGTTGAAGGATTAGCAATTCATTCTTAATAAACTTTTGAAAAGTAGGGAACTATTCTCTACTTTTCATCTCAAAATATGATTTAAACGCTTCCACATTTTTTAAGTGGTAAAAGGGGGATATTTATGGAAAAGGTTACAACTACAAACCGTCATGAACAACTTGGTTTATCAAATGATGACGTTTTAAGTATGTATGAAACAATGCTTTTAGCACGTCGAATTGATGAGCGTATGTGGTTATTAAATCGTGCTGGTAAAATTCCGTTCGTTATTTCTTGTCAAGGTCAAGAAGCAGCGCAAGTTGGTGCAGCTTATGCATTAGATAATACTAAAGACTATGTATTACCATATTACCGTGATATGGGTATTGTTTTACAATTCGGAATGACAGCAAAAGAATTAATGCTTTCTGGTTTTGCAAAAGCTGAAGATCCAAACTCTGGTGGCCGTCAAATGCCAGGTCACTTCGGACAAAAGAAAAACCGTATCGTTACAGGTTCTTCACCAGTTACAACGCAAGTACCTCATGCAGTAGGTGTAGCATTAGCTGGTAAAATGGAAGGTAAAGATATTGTATCATGGGTTTCTTTTGGTGAAGGTTCTTCAAACCAAGGTGATTTCCATGAAGGTGCTAACTTTGCTGGTGTACATAAGTTACCAGTAATTTTCATGTGTGAAAATAACAAATATGCAATCTCAGTACCGATTGAGAAACAATTAGCATGTGAAAATGTATCTGATCGTGCAATCGGATATGGTATGCCTGGTTTTACTGTTGATGGAAATGATCCATTAGAAGTTTACCGTGTAACAAAAGATGCAGCTGACCGTGCTCGTCGTGGTGAAGGTCCAACATTGATTGAAGCTGTATCATACCGATTAACTGCTCACTCAAGTGATGATGATGATCGTGTTTACCGTTCTCGTGAAGAAGTAGAAGAAGCAAAAAGTAAAGATTGCTTATTTACATTTGCTAAATACCTTCATGAAGTTGGTGCCTTAACTGAAGAAATAGAAAAAGAAATGGATACAAAAATCCGTGCAATCGTTGACGAAGCAACTGATTACGCAGAAAACGCTCCATATGCAGCGCCTGAGCATGCAATGAAGTTTGTTTACGAAGAATAAGAGGGGGTAGGACAATATGGCAGTAATGTCTTATATAGATGCAGTAACTTTAGCGTTAAAAGAAGAAATGGAACGCGATCCAAAAGTATTCGTATTAGGGGAAGACGTTGGATTAAAAGGTGGAGTATTTAAAGCGACTAATGGTCTTTATGATCAATTCGGTGAAGACCGTGTTTTAGATACGCCACTTGCAGAATCTGCAATTGCAGGTGTAGGTATTGGTGCTGCAATGTACGGACTTAGACCAGTAGCTGAAATGCAATTCGCTGATTTTATTATGCCTGCAGTAAACCAAATTATTTCTGAGGCATCAAGAATTCGTTACCGTTCAAACAATGACTGGACTTGTCCTATTACAATCCGTGCTCCTTATGGTGGTGGCGTACACGGTGCACTTTACCACTCTCAATCAGTTGAGAAGGTATTTGCAGGTCAACCTGGTTTAAAAATTGTAATGCCATCTACTCCTTATGATGTTAAAGGATTATTAAAAGCGGCAATTCGTGATAACGACCCAGTAATATTCTTTGAACACAAACGTGCTTATCGTTTAATTAAAGGTGAAGTACCTGAAACTGATTATGTACTTCCAATTGGTAAAGCTGATGTAAAACGTGAAGGTGAAGATATTACAATCATCACTTACGGATTATGTGTACATTTTGCTCTTCAAGCAGCTGAAAAATTAGCTCAAGATGGCATTTCAACACATGTTTTAGATTTACGTACAATTTATCCATTAGATAAAGAATCTATTATCGAAGCTGCTGCTAAAACAGGAAAAGTTTTATTAGTAACTGAAGATAATAAAGAAGGAAGCATTATGAGCGAAGTAGCAGCGATTATTGCTGAAAATTGCTTATTTGATTTAGATGCTCCAATCGCTCGTCTTGCTGGCCCTGATGTTCCAGCAATGCCTTATTCACCTACAATGGAAAAATTCTTTATGGTTAATCCAGATAAAGTGGAAAAAGCGGCTAGAGAACTTGCAGCATTTTAATGGCACTGTTTGAAAAAGGGGGACATAATGATGATCGAAAATATTAAAATGCCTCAATTAGGTGAAAGCGTAACAGAAGGTACAATTAGTAGTTGGTTAGTAAAAGTAGGGGACCATGTAAATAAATACGATCCTCTTGCTGAAGTTATGACAGATAAAGTTAACGCAGAAGTACCATCTTCATTTACTGGCGTAATCAAAGAATTAATCGCAAATGATGGCGACACTTTAGCAGTTGGAGAAATCATTTGTACAATTGAAGTAGAAGGCGCTTCAGGTGAAGTAGCTGCTACTACAATTGAAGAAAAACCAGCTGAAAAAGTTGCACCTGCAGCACCAGTAGCACCAGTTCAAACACCAGTAGCTGCTGCACCTGCGCAAACTATTTCTAAAACAGATGAATCTGGTAAAGTACGTTTTTCACCAGCTGTACTTCGTATAGCACAAGAAAATAACCTTGATCTTTCACTAATTCCTGGTACAGGAAACAATGGTCGAGTTACTCGAAAAGACGTATTAAATGCAATTGCTAATGGTGTTCCTCAAGCGGCACCAGCTCCAGTTGTAGCTCAAACTCCAGTTCAACCAGTTGTAGCACAAACTGCTCCTGCTGTTGAAGTAGCTAAAGCACCAGCTCCTGTTATTCCTACAGCAGTTGGCGATATTGAGATTCCTGTTACAGGCGTACGTAAAGCAATTGCTGCAAATATGTTACGTAGTAAGCACGAAGCTCCACATGCTTGGATGATGATCGAAGTTGATGTAACAAATTTAGTTAATTACAGAAACAGCCTTAAAGACTCATTCAAACAAAAAGAAGGCTTCTCTTTAACATTCTTCGCATTCTTTGTTAAAGCAGTAGCTCAAGCACTTAAAGAATACCCTATGATTAATTCAATGTGGGCTGGCGACAAAATCATCCAAAAGAAAGATATTAACTTATCAATCGCTGTTGCAACTGATGATGCATTATTCGTACCAGTAATCAAAAATGCTGATGAGAAAACAATCAAAGGTATTGCACGCGAAATTACTGAACTTGCTACAAAAGTTCGTACTGGTAAATTAAAATCAGACGAAATGCAAGGTGGTACATTCACAGTTAATAACACTGGATCATTTGGAAGTGTACAAAGCGCAGGAATCATTAACTATCCACAAGCTGCAATTTTACAAATTGAAAGCATCGTAAAACGTCCAGCCGTTGTAAACGGAATGATTGGCGTACGCGATATGGTTAACCTATGCTTATCACTTGATCACCGTGTTCTTGACGGATTCATTTGTGGTAAATTCTTAGGAAGAGTAAAAGAAATCCTAGAAAACACAACAAAAGAAAATACAAGTGTGTATTAATAGATAAATTAAAGAGATTGTCCTTTAGGGGCAATCTCTTTTTTTATTTTGATTGGTGTTGAGGTGTGGTGTAGTACAGTGAAACTGCAATTAAGTGTGTGATAGGTGCAAAAAGGCGTGTGATAAGTGCAAATAAGAGAAGAGTAACTGGAATAGAGGGTGAAGTGCAAATAAGAATGTGATAGGTGCAAATAAGCGTGTGATAAGTGCAAATAAGAGAAGAGAAACTGCAAATAAAAGTGGAACTGCAAATAAAATGGGGAAAACTGCAAATAAATTTGGCAAAACTGCAATTAAAAATAGAGAATCTGCAATTAAATTTAACAAAACTGCAATTAAATTTAACAAAACTGCAAATAAATTAACTAAAATAGCTAATAAGATAGTAAATACCCACACGGATAAGGTAAAAAGGCATGATTATTGTTCAAAACTAGCCGTTTCTAATGAAAAAATATCAAATTTGCTTTAATAATTACTAAAAAAAGAAGAAATCTTTTAATATTCTTTATAAATAAGCAGATGAGAACAATCTTAAATAAAAAGCACAATCATTTATCCCTACATCTACACTATTTATTAACATAGCCATAATAAAATCCCCCAATAGTAGACTGCCTATCCATTTTATCAGATAGGCTTTTTCGTGTGTCTCCTACAAGCGGATAATATCAAATTAAACATTATTTTTTCTAATTTTTAATTATAACTGAATTTTAATTTAAAATAAGGTGGCAGTCAGTCAGTTACCCTACAGTATAGGATGGAATATGTTTCGAGTTCTATGATAAAATTAAATAATCATACTAATCTGAAATTAATAAAAATAGGGGTGGATTTTATGCTAGTCGAGAAAGAGGGCTATTTTATATCAACTAATAAAGAATTATTAAACAGAGAGGTTATTTATGATTTTTTAGACAAGGATTCATATTGGGCAAACGAAATTCCATTTGAATATATAGAGCGGTTTATTAAAGGTTCATTCTGCTTTGGTGTCTATAAGGGGAATCCAGAAGAAAATGAACCAAACCAAGTAGGCTTTGCAAGAGTCGTAACTGATGGGGTAACATTCGCCTACCTCGCGGATGTATTTATTCTACCTGATCATCGTAAAAAAGGTTTATCTAAGTGGCTAATGGAACAAATCATGAATGATGAAAATGTATCAACAGTTCGAACATTTATGTTAGGAACGAGAGATGCACATGACTTATATCGTAAATATGGTTTTGAAGTCATTGATAATAGTAAAAATAGATTTATGGCAATTTTAAAAGACAATTTATATAAGAAAATGAAAAGTAAATAATAAGAACGAGGTTGTAGGTTAGAAAATCATATTTTTTAGTTTACTAAAATGTTATTTTCTAACCTTAATCCTTTCCTTTTATCTTGCCGGCCTCTCACAGTTCCTAATTACTTTAAGTTTCTCTGACCTAGCCTCTAGACTTCTCTTATTCGATCTATCTCTGCATCTCTTTGGAATAGTCCTTCACTAAAATTTAGTAATCCTTTGGTTAAATGCTTCTCTTTATTCCCTAAACTTCCCTTTCGTTGTCTACGGACTAATCGCTTTACAAAGTGTAATATTTGTAAGATAATTTACAAATATGTGACATCTTAGAGAAATAGGGGGGGATAAGATGTTTAAAAATTTATCTGCCGTACATCCTGTTGCTTGGAATATCGTTATCGGAACTTTGTTCGTTAGATTTGCTAGCACAGTAAGTATGCCGTTTTTAGCTATTTATTTAACTTCAGTTAAACATATCTCACCTGCAATGGTTGGGCTTATGTTAACAGTTTCATCGTTTTTAGGGGTGTTTTTCAGCTTCATAGGAGGAACTCTTTCTGATCGTATTGGGAGGAAAACTATTTTACTATCGAGTATTTTCTTATGGTCTATTACGTTAGTTGGTTTTGGGCTAGGCGATTCGTTTATATGGTTTTTTGTACTGAATTCGATCTTAAATATTTGCTCATCATTTTTCGAACCTTCTTCAAGGGCGTTGCTTTCTGACATAACCGATGAGAAATCAAAACTGTTAGTCTTTAATTTGCGCTATGCTGCAATAAATGTTGGGGTAGCAGTAGGTCCTTTAGTTGGTTTATATCTTGGAAGTTCTAAGAGTACATTACCATTTGTATTATCTGGAATTGTGTACTTTTTTTATGGGCTAACATTATTATACATGTTGTCAAAACATAAAATCGGAGAAGTTAATTCAGCGCCAACTAATAAAGTTTCGATGAAGGCGTCGTTTTCAATTTTACGCAAGGATATTATCTTTGCTTTAACGATTGTTACAATTTGTTTTTATGGCCTTGGTTATTCACAAAGCTTTTCTACAATGTCACAATATTTTGCGAATGCACCACAGTTTCATAATGGGATTAAATTATACGCGTATTTAACAACAATCAATGCAGTTACTGTAGTAATACTTCAGTTTCCAATTGTAAGTAGAATGAAGAATTTTTCACCTACTGTATCAATGATGATCGGAAATATCATCGTTAGTCTAGCGGTTGCTGGGTTCGGTTTATTTACTAATTTTTTCTTATTAGCAATCGTTATGATTATTTTAACAGTAGGAGAAATCTTTGCTTTTACATTTACAGATGTATTTGTAGACCAACTTGCTCCAGAAGATTTAAAGGGAACTTATTTTGGCGCAATGGGATTCTCAAAACTAGGATTTGTTTTCGGTCCTGCGCTAGGGGGAAGTTTATTAGCTTACTTCGGATATGAAAAGGGCGGACATGGTTTTGTTATAATTAGTGCAATTGCTTTTCTAAGTTTTCCAATGATGTTTTTTGTAAATCGTCTTTTTCAAAAAAGGAAAGAAGTCGAGATTCAATCGGAAACGAAGTTAACAGTTAATTCTTAAAGAACGCTAAAAGCGTTCTTTTTTATATCTTATAAAATATCCATTTATTTCCAATTGTTAATGTGATACATTTTTATAAGAAGGGGGAGTTTTATGAATAAATATGGTTGGCTTTCGATTATGATGGTTGGAATCAGCATAATTCTATCTTTTTTTATGAGAGAACACACTAAATACCCTGGCATATTCCTTATCTTTTTTTGTATCCTGTCACTGATTGGAGTGATTTTTGCATTCCTCTCGAAAAAACTAACAAATATCATTCTTGGTACGTTTTTAAATATCGTAGCATTTATTTCCTTTTTCTTATTAGTATTGGCATTTGGTATTAGTGAAAAGTAGATAAGGTTTGATAAATCCGAATTTAATCGATCTATAGTGATTTCTTTCTAGTTAGAGTTTTTTCATACTAAAAAAGTATGTGTTAGATCACTTCCTCATATATTTGTATAAACAAATGATATGGAGGGAGAGAGATGGACGAACTTCTTTTTGATCAGCTGAAATTAGTAAGTTGGGACTGTATAATTTTAGAAGGTGCTAGTGAACAAGAAGAAGAGCTTATGAAAAATGTATTATCCTCATTACATTCAATTGGATTAAAAAATAAAATTGATGCAAAAATATTATTTATTGCAGGTGATGTGGAGAAGATTAATCAATTTGAAAATAATAATCCATATGTAACAGTTATTCGTGTCGTTGAAGAAGTTAATGATAGTTATCAATATGCAATATCTACTTTAGCTCATTTGCCAATTATTATTGATGAGTTAGTAAATGAATGAAAATATAATAGTAGCAGGTTTAAAAGCTTGAATTAATAGTCTCTAAATTGGTAAGATGAAAAAAAGCACGTAAGGAGTAGATGAAATGAATATGAATTTTAACTTTTTTATGAATGATGTTGTCCATACTGCACGTCAAGAAATCGTAGCGGCTGGTTATGCAGAATTAAAAACACCTGAGGAAGTCGAGCAAGCATTAGGAAAGAAAGGCACAACACTAGTAATGGTGAATTCTGTATGTGGTTGTGCAGGTGGTATTGCTCGTCCTGCAGCAGCACATTCAGTACATTATGATGCAAGACCTGATCAATTAGTTACCGTGTTTGCAGGGCAAGATAAAGAAGCCACTTCAAAAGCACGTGAATATTTTACTGGAAAAGCTCCTTCTTCTCCGTCATTTGCATTATTAAAAGATGGTGAGCTTGTTGCAATGGTTGAACGTCATGAAATTGAAGGACATGATCCAATGCAAGTTGTTCAAAAACTTCAAACTTATTTTGAACAATACTGCGAGGAAATTTAATTAAGTTTAAAAAAGTACAAAAATTTATNNATAAATTTTTGTACTTTTTTTGTACATAATATTATTATGTAAACTAAAGTATAACTGGTAATTTCAGTTAATTATTTTATAAATAAAATAAAAGATAAAAAAGAAGGAAATTACGGCTAGTGAGCATGTGAAAATTAAAAGCTTTAAAGCATCTTTATATGCTGACTCGTCATACTTTACTCGAAATGCGAAGGACTCCAATCTATGCTTTTTTGATTTTCTATATTGATTTAAATCGATAATATTTGATTGATCCACAACACACCTCTCCTTTATTGTATATATATTATTTAAATTTTAAAATATTCTAAAAAATTAGTAAAGTTGTTTAATGCCCAAATTAATAGCAAATTATGCCATAATTAATGGAATAAAGTAGACTAATGGATTGAAAGGAACGTGTACATTTTGAAATATACTTTATGCTTTATTAAACGAGAAAATGAACTTTTAATGTTAAATAGAGTAAACGCTCCAACAATGGGAATTTGGAATGGTGTTGGTGGAAAAATAGAAAAAGGTGAAACAATTGAAAGGTCTGTACAAAGAGAAATTGCTGAGGAAACCGGGATCCAGATTGAAATGAATCAATTAACTTATAAAGGTAAAGTAACCTGGCATGAAGAAGATGTGGATTTTGGTGGTATGTATGTATTTCTTGCTGAAGTTCCGAGCGATTTACAATATGATACACCTATTAAAACGAATGAAGGAATTTTAGATTGGAAAAAAATTGAGTGGGTAGTAAATGATAAAAATCAAGGTGTTGGGGAGTGTATCCCATATTTTCTTCCTATACTATTGGATGACGAGAGAGTTCATCACTATTCCTTTTATTATAAGGGGAATAAAGTTGTTGATGTAGTGATTGAAGAAGGGATTTTAATATAATAAAATAATTTATAAATGAATAATGTAATCATTTTAGCGGAAATACCATTCAAAATATGGTATTTTTTTTATGAATAAGTGAGAAAACGCTTAAATTTGGGGGAATTTAAACATTTTGTAGATGAAAATGTAGAGATTCGCGAGATTTGTCGAAAACTTTTTTGAAAAATCAGAAAAGTGTACAAGTAACTGACTTATTCATTGAGTTGAATAAATATATAATTATAATGAATTTTAATAAAAAATATTTTTATATAATATCCTTGTAAAATTAAGGTTTATAGAGATTTTTTGTCGAAATACCGAAAAATATGGTTGCATATTTATTAGTATGTGTTAAAATTCATTTTATGAAATAATTATTCATTCGAAAAAAATAGTTGTTTAATAGAATTTTAATAAAGATAATAGAAATAAGATATTTGAATTTTTCAAAAATTAGGGGGAAAACATCATGAAAAAAATAGTCGGAGTTTTAGCTGCATCAGCATTATCAATTGGAATGTTATCTGCTTGTAACAAGTCAGATGATAAAACCTTAATCTTAGGAACGAGCGCGGATTATAAGCCTTATGAATTTATTGACACACAAAATGATAAAATTGTCGGTTTTGATGTTGATTTAGCGAAAGCGATCGGTAAGAAAACTGGTTACACAGTTAAAGTAAAAGATATTGATTTTACCTCATTAATTACTGCTATGAATGCAGATAAAGTAGATTTCATTATGGCAGGTATGAAAAAGACGCCCGAGCGTGCTAAAAATGCAGATTTCACTGCACCATACTTTACGGACCAAAATGAAGTAGTTATAAATAAAGATTCAAATATTAAAAGTGTTAGTGATTTAAAAGGGAAAACAGTTGGTGTACAAGCTGGTTCGATTCAAGAAACAAAAGCAATTGAAGTTGCTAAAAAAGTTGGATTTAAAGTTGAAAACCGTAATCGTATTCCTGAAATGGTAGAAGAATTAAAAGCTGGAAGATTTGATGCAGTAATTATCGAACAATCTGTTGCAAGCGGCTATCTTAATAAATTAACTGAAATGCAAGGTCTTATGATGCAAGATTTCTTTGAACAGTCTGGTTCAGCAGTAGCTCTTCCAAAAGGTAGTAAATTAACACCTAAATTTGATAAAGCTCTTACTGAATTAAAGAAAGATGGAACTGTCGATAAATTAATAAAAAAATGGTTCGGAGAAATGAAGTAAGACTAGGGTAAGCTACTAGAAACAATAAGTGCTTAGCAAGAGATTTAAGAGATTAAAAGATTAAAATCTAAATTTTAGGGTATTTGAAAATATAGAAAATGTTTAGTTTTTGTTGTAATAAGGGGAGGAATTATTGATGGAGAAAGATTGGAGTCACTTATTGGAAAAAATGCCTTTACGTCTTGCACCGAGCATGGCAAAGGATCATCCTAACTTACCGGTAGTCAAAGAAGAGGGTTGTTACTATTATGGTGTTGATGGTAAACAGTACTTAGATTTTACTTCTGGTATTGCTACTACAAATGTTGGACATCGTCATCCTAAAGTGGTGCAAGCAATTAAAGATGGAGCGGATTCTTTAGCTCATGGCCCTTCTGGGGTAATTATATACGAATCGATTTTAAAACTTGCAGATGAGTTGGCTGAAATTCTTCCTGGTAACTTAGATACTTTCTTTTTTGGAAATAGTGGAACAGAAGCAATTGAAGGAGCTATTAAACTAGCAAAACATGCTACTAAACGTCCATATATTGTTTCATTTATTGGTTGTTTCCATGGCCGTTCTATGGGGGCATTAAGTGTAACTACTTCAAAAAGTAAGTATCGAAAATTTTTACAACCATCAGGTTCCTATCAAATACCTTATGCAAATGTTTCAGAATGTCCTGAAGGTTATGATGAAGAACAATATGTAGTTGAACAATTAGAAAAAGATTTTAAACGTTTATTTAATCACCAAGTAACTCCAGAAGAAGTTGCTGCAGTAATTGTAGAGCCTGTTCTTGGAGAAGGTGGATATATTGTACCTCCTAAAGCTTGGTTAAAGAAAATTCGTGAGATCTGTGATCAAAATAATATTTTATTAATATTTGATGAGGTTCAAACTGGATTTGGACGTACAGGTGATTGGTTTGCTGCACATACTTTTGATGTGACACCAGATATTATGGCGATTGCAAAAGGTATTGCTAATGGTATTCCATTAAGTGCAACTGTAGCATCAAATGAACTAATGAAACTTTGGCCACTTGGTAGTCATGGTACAACATTTGGAGGAAATCCAATAGCTTGTACAGCTGCACTTGCTGTTTTAGAAATTATTAAAGAAGAAAAGTTATTAGATAATACGAAAGAAGTTGGAGCATACGCAGTTGAAAAACTGAATGAATTAAAAGAAAAACACCCTGTAATTGGAAGTATTCGTTCAATCGGTTTAATGATCGGTATTGAAATCATTAATCCTGCTACAAACGAACCAGATGGTGATGGATTATTTAAAATTCTTGATCTTGCTTTGGAAAAAGGTGTTTTATTCTATTTCTGTGGTAACAACAGTGAAGTTATTCGTATGATCCCACCTTTAACAGTTACGAAGAATCAAATCGATGATGGGTTAGCAATCTTAGATGAAGCATTAACAGAATATGAGCAATCCATTGGATATGAAATATACGAAACAAAGGGCATTGGTTTCTAAACCAGTGCTCTTTATCTAAACAGATATTGTCGAAAATATTTTGAAATTTTAAGTCAATCGTAAAGGAGTACTACAATATGAATTTAGATTTTTCACAAATTGTTCCTTCTATGCCATATATATTGGCCGGACTAAAATTAACACTACTTGTAGTTAGCTGTTCAATTTTATTAGGTCTAATTTTAGCAATATTACTAGCATTAATGAAAATTAGCCGTGCAAAATGGTTAGTTGTCATAGCTGATTTTTATACATCAATTTTTCGCGGGACGCCGATGGTTTTGCAATTAATGATCATTTATTATGGATTGCCACAATTAGTTGGTTTCGATATCGAGAAGTTTCCAGCAGCGGTTTTAGCTTTTGGATTAAATTCCGGAGCTTATGTTTCAGAAATTATTCGTGCAGGTATTTTAGCAGTTGATAAAGGACAACAAGAAGCTGCTTCTGCACTAGGAATACCTTATCGTAAAATGATGTCAAAAATTATTTTACCGCAAGCATTCAAAAATATTTTACCAGCATTGATGAATGAGTTTATTACTTTAACGAAAGAATCAGCTATGGTTACTGTAATTGGTGCATCTGATTTAATGCGAAGAGCATTTTTAGTCGGTGGAGAGACTTACTCATTTATGGAGCCACTTATTTTTGTAGCCGGAATCTACTATATTATAATTATGTTATTGTCACTTCTAGGTAAATCTATTGAAAGGAAGATGCGTACAAATGATTAAAATTACGAATTTAAATAAAAGCTTTGGTAATGTTCATGTATTAAAAGGTATTAATACGATCATCGAGCAAGGATCTGTTGTAGCTGTAATTGGGCCGTCTGGTTCTGGTAAATCTACTTTTTTACGTTGTATGAATTTATTAGAAACACCATCGAATGGTGAAATTTGGATGGATGAAATTGAAATTACAAATCCAAAAAGTAATATTATGAAAATACGTGAAGATGTAGGCATGGTATTTCAACATTTTCATTTGTTCCCGCATATGACAGTTCTAGAAAATATAACGTATGCTCCAATCAATGTAAAAGGTATGAGCAAAGCTGAGGCAGATGAGAAAGCCAAAAAGCTTTTAGATAAAGTAGGTCTTCTTGAGAAAGCAAATGTTTATCCGCCTCAACTATCAGGTGGACAAAAGCAACGTGTTGCAATTGCAAGAGCACTTGCGATGGAACCAAAAGTAATGTTATTTGACGAGCCAACTTCAGCATTAGACCCAGAGATGGTAAAAGAAGTACTTGAAGTAATGAAATCTTTAGCTCACACTGGTATGACAATGGTAATCGTTACACATGAAATGGGATTTGCAAAGGAAGTAGCAGATCGAATTTTATTCTTAGACGAAGGAAATCTAGTTGAAGATTCAACTCCAAGTGAACTATTCACAAGACCAAAAACTGCTCGTGCAAAATTATTTCTTGAAAAAGTATTATAATTTTATTCATAAAGAAGAAACTGAAGATAAAATTTTCAGTTTCTTTTTTTACATTAAGAGAGTATAAATTGGCAACGGTAAAGAAAAGTCGACGAGAGATGCCAATTTTAGGTATAAGTGCAACTACCCCTCTATCTTCGCCTGAAGGCTCGCCAATCGGTGAGTTTTTTTTATGTAATTTAGACCTTAATCATTATTTTGTTTTAATTTTAAAGGCTTTGTAGAGATGATTGTTTCAATGTTTTTACTTATTAATTTATTATTTTTACGATTTTCAATTCGTGCCTTTGCAATCTCAGCTAGTTCTCGTTCTTCGTCGGTTTCAAGAATGATTGTTGGAACTGGTACGGTCTTATTATCTTTCATACCGACAAATGTTAAAAATGAAGTAGCAGCAACTCGACGATTACTAGTAATTAAGTTTTCTGCAATTGCTTTTACAAAAATGACAATTGATGATGTACCAGTAACAACAACAAATGCCTCATAAGAAATACAGTCCTCTTCGGTTACTGGATGCAAAAAGTCTACATGATCAATTGAAGCAGTGACACATTTTAACCTCGAATGTTTAGCAGCTGTAATAGAAGAAATCATATCCATGTCAGCAAGAATCTTTCCACCAAAAAGCGTTTGGTGATTGTTTAAATCAGTAGGGAAAACCCGAACAGTTAAAGTTGAACGTGATTCATGACAATATTTAGAACTCATAAATTCACACCTTTTTTTGAATTAGTATTAAAGAAAAGGATTAGAAAATCCCCTAGTTTTCAAAAGCACTACTACTTTTTATAATAGTGCTCTTTTTCATTTTCTTAGAATTCCTAACTTTTACATTCCTAATCCATTTCCAAAAATAAAATAGTTAAGATAATATCTTCCCGTCCGACATGCCATTAATGAATCAATTACGATATTAAGTAAAACAATAGTAACGGTGATGTTATGTACAGAATTGGTTCAAGGATTGTGAAAACTGCATTGGGGAGTGCTGCAGCAATTTTTATAGCACAAACTGTTGGGATTCATTTTTATGGGTCAGCAGGAACAATAACAATATTATGTATTCAACCAACTAAAAAACGTTCATTAGATACAGCTTGGAGAAGGTTTACTGCATGCGTGCTCATCATACTTTTTTGTATTTTTTTCTTTCATATTTTTGGATACACACCGCTAGCAATCGGATTATTACTATTATTTTTCATTCCATTTCTAGTAGCGCTTCGAATTCAAGAAGGTGTTCTTACTAGTACAGTCATTATGCTTCATCTTTATGGATTAAAAAAAATAACGATTCCAATCATATTAGATGAGTTAACTGTTATTGTAATAGGAATTGGAGTAGCCTTACTTTGTAATTTATATATGCCTAGTTTAGACGATCAAGTAAAAAGCTTTAAAGTTAAAATAGACTCTAAATTTTGTTTTATTTTCGAGAAGATTTCTATTTTTTTAAAAGAGCCATCTAATAAGTGTTTTTTAGAAGAATATGATGAAACAGTAAAATTACTACAAGAAGCGAAAAAAATTTCTAAATTAGAAATAGACAACCATTATTTTAAATCGTCGAATGACGAGGATTACGAATACTTTTTATTAAGAGAAAGACAGCTTGCTGCTATTCATCGCATAATTGAAACAGTTTGCAGCATTAAAGTAAGTAATGAGCAATCGATCATTTTGTCAAAGTTTTTTAATGATCTAAGCTTTTCGATAAACCCAACTATAAGTGGAGTTATTTGTTTGCATCAGTTAGAAGAAATCTATCATATGTTTCGGGCTATGCCTCTACCACAAACTGCTGATGATTTTGAAACAAGAGCAGCGGTTTTAACAATCATCAATGAAATGGAAAGTTTTTTAATTATGAAGTCAAAGTTTAAAGGGAAATATTCAACCTTAGCTTGAAGGGAGTAGATTGGTTTGCTTAAATTAGTTCTGGCACTATTATTAGTAGTCGGTCCTGTTTGGCCACTTGGCCAAAATCCACAAGTGGGTGAGCCATTTATTATTATTAATAAGGAAGTAAATAATTTAGCATACGTAGAAGACGGTAAAATACAAGGAATCTATAAAATTGCTACTGGGAAAACGGCAGATTTAACGCCAGAAGGTATATTTAATATTACATATAAAGCGAAAAATCCTTATTGGCGCAAAAAGAATATTCCAGGAGGGGATCCAAAAAATCCGCTTGGCTCTAGGTGGATTGGTTTTGATGCGTTAGGAACGGATGGATCAATTTATGGAATACATGGAAATAATAATCCCTCAACGATTGGAAAGTATATATCAAATGGATGTGTAAGGATGTACACAAATGATGTAAATGAGCTTTATGATAAAATTCCTTATGGAACAAAAGTTTATATAACAACATCATCAAATTCGTTTGAACAATTAGCTCGTGAACAAGGAGCGATCAAATAATAAAGAGGATTCATCAGTTAGATTTCAAAATCTTGTTGATGAATCCTCTTTTCCATTGTATTTGTCAAATAGTTATAGTCTCTACGCCAGTTCTTTATAGTAAAGAAGCGATACCTGCAAGTAAAGTAGTAGCAAGCATTGAAATTAACATAATCATCACGACTATTTTTTGTGTTTTTTTTCTCATGTGATTACCACCTTAAATTAAGAATTACATTTGATTAATAATTATTTATAAGATTAATACAAGTCTTGTCCTATTTTAGCATATGTATGTAATAAAAGCATCGGTTAAAAGGAGAGGTCAAGAAATGTTCACAAATATAGATCATATGGCAATTTGTGTGAAAGATTTAAACGAGAGCATAAAAAAATATGAAAATGAATTAGGATTAGCTTATTCTTATCGTGAAATAGTAAACGACCAAGGAGTAGAAATTGCATTCTTTGAATCAAAGAAAATTAATATTGAATTAATCCAACCACTTACTACAATTAACCCTGTACATAAATACATTGAAAAAAAGGGTGAAGGTTTGCATCATATTGCTTTTCAAGTTGATGATATTGAAAAATCATTAAATGAACTTAAAAAACGTCAATTTAGTTTAATTAACCACTCACCTCGTAATGGAACAAATGGTTCAAAAGCTATTTTTATACACCCTAAACAATTTGGCATGTTAATCGAAATTGTTCAAAACAAGGGGGAAGTATAATGAGTAAATATGATGATCTATATAGACTGTATGAAAAAAAATCTGAAATAGAGCAAGGCGGAGGATTTGAACGGATCGAAAAACAGCATGAACGTGGAAAATTTACGGCTCGAGAAAGAATAGATCTGTTATTAGATGAAGGTAGCTTTGTTGAGTTATATAGTTTTGTAGAGCATCGTTGTACAGATTTTGGAATGGATGAGCAATCGGGAGCATGTGATGGGGTCGTAACGGGCTATGGAACGATAAATGATCGAACGGTATTTGTATTTTCTCAAGACTTCACAGTATTTGGTGGGGCTTTAGGAGAAATGCATGCAAAAAAAATTAGTCAAATAATGGACATGGCAGTAAAGTGTAAGGCTCCTATAATTGGTTTAAACGATTCAGGTGGCGCAAGAATTCAAGAAGGTGTACTTTCTTTGGATGGTTATGGACATGTTTTTTATCGCAATACGATCTATTCCGGTGTAGTACCACAAATCTCAGTTATAATGGGCCCTTGTGCAGGGGGAGCGGTTTATTCTCCTGCAATAACTGATTTTGTCATAATGGTTAATGGAAGTAGCCAAATGTTTATAACTGGACCAAAGGTAATTGAAAGTGTAACGGGTGAAAAAATTTCTGCAGAAGATTTAGGTGGAGCGAAAGTACATAATGAAATTAGTGGTAATGCACATTTTCATGCAAAGACGGAAGAAGAGGCACTAAATGTAGTTAGAAACCTATTGGATTATTTACCTTCACATTGGGAAGAAAAAGCGCCTATTAAAATGAAGAATGACAAAGAGATTGATGATTTAATGGAATTAATACCTGATGAGAGTAGTCGGCCGTATGACGTGAAAAAAATAGTCGAAATGATTGTAGATGAAGATTCTTTTTTGGAGGTACATCAAGGCTTTGCAAAAAATTTAGTTGTTGGGTTTGCTAGGTTAAATGGTGAAGTATTAGGATTAGTTTGTAATCAGCCCAAGTTTATGGCAGGAGGACTAGATTTACATTCTGCCGATAAAGGAGCAAGATTTATTCGTTTTTGTGATAGTTTTAATATACCGATTGTAACTTTTGTTGATGTTACAGGGTTTTTCCCTGGTGTAAAACAGGAGCATGGAGGTATAATAAGGCATGGCGCAAAGCTTTTATACGCATATTCTGAAGCAACAGTTCCAAAGGTTACAGTCATTACAAGGAAAGCTTTTGGTGGGGCATACGTTGCTTTAAATAGTAAATCGATTGGAGCAGATTTAGTATTTGCTTGGCCAAACGCTGAAATTGCTGTAATGGGTGCTGCCGGAGCTGTCAATATACTATATGGAAAAGAAATTGCTCAAAGTAATCATCCTGATGAGATCAGATCGGAGTGGATGGATCTTTATAAAGAGAAATTTTCAAATCCATATGTAGCTGCAAAATATGGACTAGTCGATGAGATTATTGATCCAAAGATGACTAGAAAAAAGCTAATTCAATCTTTAGAAATACTAAAAAACAAAAATGAAAAGCGTCCAGCTAAAAAACATGGTAATATACCTTTGTAGACATTTTTTTACATATACAATATGGAGGCATGACTGAAAATGATTAATGAACAACGTATAGTCGATGAATTTTTAGAATTAGTACAAGTAGACTCTGAAACTAAGTATGAAGCTGAAATTGCAAAGGTTTTAAAACAAAAATTAGAAGCCCTTGGAATGAATGTTTTTGAAGACGACACAATGGGTGTTACAGGTCACGGTGCTGGAAATATTGTTGCTACAATTCCTGCTACTAAAGAAGGAGTAGACGGTATTTTCTTCTCTTGTCACATGGACACAGTAACTCCAGGTAAAGGAATTAAACCATCAATTAAAGATGGATACATCGTTACAGATGGTACAACTATTCTTGGAGCTGATGATAAAGCTGGTATCGCAGCATTTTTAGAAGCAGCTAAACAGATTAAAGAACAAAATATTGAACATGGTGAAATTCAATTCATTATCTCAGTTGGTGAAGAATCTGGATTACATGGTGCAAAAGCAATGGATCCAAAATTAATCACTACTAAATTCGGATATGCATTAGATAGCGATGAAGAAGTAGGTAATATCATCGTAGCAGCTCCAACTCAAGCAAAAGTTATTGCTACTATTTATGGTAAAACAGCTCATGCTGGTGTAGCACCTGAAAAAGGCGTATCAGCGATTACGATTGCTTCTAAAGCAATTGCTAGAATGCCTCTTGGTCGTATCGACGAAGAAACGACTGCAAATATCGGACGTTTCGAAGGTGGAAGTGCAACAAACATCGTTTGCGATAAAGTGAGCATCTTAGCTGAAGCTCGTTCATTAATCGGTGAAAAAATGGAAGCTCAAGTAGCTAAAATGAAAGCAGCATTTGAAGAAGCAGCTACTGAAATGGGTGGACGCGCTGAAGTAGAAGTACAAATTATGTATCCTGGATTTAAATTTGGTGAAGGAGATCACGTGGTTGAAGTTGCAAAACGCGCAGCAGAAAAAATCGGACGTACTCCTGCATTACAACAAAGTGGTGGTGGATCTGATGCTAACGTATTCGCAGGTCACGGTTTCCCAATCGTAAACTTAGCAATCGGTTATGAAGAAATCCACACAACTAACGAAAGAATGCCAATTAAAGAACTAGTAAAAACAGCTGAAATGGTTATTGCAATCGTTGAAGAAGTTGCAAAATAATATATAAAAATGAAAAAGACGAAACACTTTTGTGTTTCGTCTTTTTAGTATATTGAAATATAAAATTGACAACTAAGCGTGGCTAAATTAAAAGAGCATGTTGATGATAATGCTATAATTTGAGCTAATCATTAAATTTGCTCTGTAAAAGTAGATTGTAAATTTATTCAATAAGTTGGAGAAGTAAAATTTAATACAAAAAAAATCAAATTTCCCCAATACAATACTAAATATTTATAAGCTAATCTTTGAAGAATTATGAAATGAAATAGAGGGAGAAAAATCAAATTAATTTAACGAGGAATTTCCTAAAAAGTAGTTTAAGTTGTTTTATCTTTATCTATTTATATTGTTGGGTTTATAGCCCTTTCTCCGATTATAATACTGTTGCATTAATAAGTATTTTTATGGTAGTAATTGGGATTTTACTTTCAATAACCAGTAATCTAATAAAGAGTAAAAATTAGTAGAATATATGCAACTTTCGCATGTTTGGCATGAGTTTTACTTTAGCTGTCTACATTAGGTAAACTTTTTTTGGGGGTACAAGAATAATTTCATTTAATTTGAAGAAGTTGATTGGAATGGAAGGATTCTCGACTCCTATGGGATAAGCGGGAAGGCTGAGACCCCACAGGCTTGCCGAGGAGGCTCAGGTCTCGCCCCATGGAAAGCGAGAATCCTGTAGTGGAAATCAACAACATACAGATTCCTTTACCACATATTGTTAAGTAATTGACAGATTCTTTTTCAAAAACGTGAGAAAGACGAAAAACTTATGTGTCTCGTCTTTTTTAATACAACATTCTATTCTTAAAGCTCTAATCCTATTTAATCCTTAATTTGGACTTAATCGCTTCCTCCATACAAAATAGAAAATAGCTGCGATTAATAAAGCAGATGGAAAAATCACTAAACTATACCTTGCAAAAATAGAAGCTACTTTATCCCATTCTTCTCCAAAAATTTTCCCTAATGTAATAAAAGTGAATCCCCAAAGGATTGCACCGACAAATGCATACATAGAAAACTTTTTATAAGAATATTTATTAATGGCTGCAAAATATGCAGTCAAATGTCTTACCCCAGGAATAAAAAAACCTATTATCAGTATATATGGTCCAAATTTTGCAAATAAACTTTTAGTGAATTCAATTTTTTTCTCAGTAATATGTACTTTCGGACCATATTTATTTAATAATGGTAAACCAAACATATATCCTAGTAAGTAACTTAAAGAAATACCACAAATGATCCCAATAATGGCACATGCTATTGATGGTATATAGGATAGTCTACCTTGAAACACATTATAACCTATGTATATTAAAAGTATTTCATCTGGTAAGGGTAAACCAATAATTCCTCCTATTAATGCTAAAATAATGCCTAAATAACCATAGTGATTTATTAATCCGTTTAAATGATGAACCATTGATTTAATACACATCCTCGTTTTTTTCCGCGTGAAGTAGTTAGGCTAATTAATTTGATTAAGATAATATCATTTTGTACAAACAAAAGTATTTTATAGCATTTTCATAAATTAGGCAATTCAAAATTCAAATAATTTTGTTATTATTAAAAGGATTTAATAGTAATCGGAAAAAATTAAAATTAGGTGGAAAAATGATTAATTTTTATGAAATTTGCCCAAATCACTTTAGTAGAAATAAAACGATTGTTATGTTTCACGGCTGGTGTTCAACAATTGAATCTCAAATAAATTTAGGGAATGAATTATCAACACTTGGATTTAAAGTGGTTATTCCAGAAATTAAATATCATGATACGAGACAAGCACTAAACAACCATTTTGACCAAAAGGTTTTACAATCATATTTTTGGAAAACGATTTTTTATACAATTAATGAAGAAAATGAACTAATGAATACCCTTAATTTAAAGAAAGAAGAAACAATACTCTTTGGAAGCTCAATGGGTGGGTTTATTGCTAGCGGCATATTTTTTTCAAATACGAGCTATGCGGGATTAATAAATATTAATGGATCAAGTTCATTCGTTTTTTCTGAGAAGGATTTTTGTAACAAAGCTGGAAGAAGTATTGAAGAGAATTACTTGGCAACGATTGAAAAATATGATCCGAAATTTTCAGGGAATGTCAATAATAAGCCAATTCTTTTCTTGCATGGCGATAAGGACAGGGTAATATCAATTGATGGTCAAATTGATTTTGTAGCTTCAAACAATCATGATATACAGTTTTTAAAATATAAAGATGTAAATCATACAATTACAAATCGTATGAAAACTGATTTAATCAATCGGCTAGATAAAAGTTTTTAAATAATTGGAGGTATATGATGAATGACAATTCTCTACCAAAGGGATTATCACAGCCAGCAATAAGAGCTTTAACTGCAGCAGGGTACTTAAGTTTAGAGCAATTTACAAAATTAAGTGAGTCTGAAGTATTAAAATTACACGGTATGGGCCCGAAAGGAATCAAGGCGATTAAGAATGCTTTAGAAGAGAAAGGCTTAACATTTAAAAATTAAAATCTTATTTTTTAGAACTGATTAATTTTCAGTTCTTTTTTATTTTATCTAATGAATTATTGCGAAGTATCTTTACCATAAGTTGCTAAGGAAATCGAAAGTGTTATTGTGATAAAATAATTTTTATCGGCTTGAAAGCAGAATTTAATTTTATAAAAAGGGGGGAGACTATTGAAAGCTAACTTGTCTCCTATTCACAAAAAGGGCACTCGATATTATTTAACAATAAACAAGAAATTTTGGATTAGCCATGTCGTATCATTAATGTGGTTAATTTTTTCGATTTATCTTTCAATTCCTTGGTTAGATGATTTATCAGACGTTGTTACCCTTCCCGTTGCAATCATTATTATAGGTGGTATTGCTTATATTCCGGGCTATATGAGCACTTTTTTAGTAATAAGTTTACTACTCGATAAACAACCTAATTTTAAAAATGAATTTCCTACGGATTCGGTTACAGTATTAGTCGCGGCTTATAATGAAGAAGGAGCTATTTTTAATACGTTAAAATATATTTCAGATCAAGATTATACTGGTCAAATAAACGTTATCGTAATAAATAATAATTCAACAGATAAAACAGATCGTGAAGTAATAAGAGCACAAAAAGAGTTAAAATCAAATATTACTTTAATCCATGAATCTAAGCCGGGTAAGTTTAATGCACTGAATAAGGGGTTAGATTATGTAAAAACGCCTTATGTTATTACTTTAGATGCAGATACATTAATTCATCCCTCAGCGATCAGATATTTAGTTTCTAGGATGAAAAGTAGTCCTTCTGATGTTTGTGCGGTTGCTGGTTCTATGCTAGTTCGTAATAGCCGTGAAACATTTTGGACTAAAATTCAGGAATGGGATTACTTCTTAGGAATTGCTTCAATTAAAAGACTGCAAGGATTGTATCAAGGAACACTTGTTGCTCAAGGGGCATTTAGTTTATATAGAACTGATTGCGTAAAGGAAGTTAATGGGTGGCCAGATGCGATTGGAGAAGATATCGTTTTAACTTGGAGACTTTTACAGAAAAAATGGAAGGTTTATTTTGAACCGTTAGCAGTAGCATTCACTGATGCACCGACAACGTTTGGTCACTTTGCTAAACAAAGATCAAGATGGGCTAGAGGTATGGTTGAAGGGCTGATCGAAATCAAACCTTGGCAGCAACCGCAAGTTTATACAAAGTATTTAACTGGAATTAATCTAATGATGCTTTACTTGGATTTAGTTTACACTTTATGTTGGATACCTGGATTGATTTTAGCCTTTTTTGGTATTAATTTATTAGTCGGTCCAATGACACTATTAGTTCTTCCGTTAACATTCGTGAGCTACTCAATCCTTTATTTTTACCAACGAAATTACGTTTTCCGCAATTTAAATTTAAGAATAAGAAATAATCGTATCGGATTTTTATTCTTCCTATTATTTTATCAAATGATTATGTCACCAGTTTCACTTTATGGTTATATTCAGGAATTTTTTAAATTAAAGCGTGTTTGGGAATAAAAAACTTATATATAAAGCGAAGGGGACCTCTAAAGTAAAAGTACTTTCAGAGGTCCCCTTTTGTTTTTATACATTAAGAAAATACAAATTGGCGGCGGATAAGAAAAAACGACGTAGTTTCCAATTTTAAAAATTAAGTATAAGTGCAACTACCTGCCTAAAAGCTCGCCAATTGGCGAGTTTTCTTTATTCTAAAAAAAATCGATCACGAATTTCTTTAGACGGAATCATACAGGTTTCATTTTTACCAAAAAATTTATAGCGATTTTTAGCAATAAGTCGATAGAAGAAATCACGGATTGGTTTAGGAATCATTATAAACATAAAGCATAATTTTGGCCAACCGTCTAAATGTTTCGCAATCCTAAGTGCTGCTGAAGATTCATATTTAATTTTTCCATTTTGTATTAGAATAATTGAATCAATCGAACTAAGTTCAGGATGATCTATAATAATCTTTTCTCCAAATGAGGATTGTAATGCAGCAAAATGAAAATAACCTTTACGGTCATGTTTTATTATGAACTGAACAGCGCCATTACATAAAATACATTCTCCATCAAATAAAATTACCGGCTTTTCGATCATATTAATCCCCTACTTATTATTCTTGGTTAACCATATGGTAAGCAACATTTCTCAGATGTTGCAATAATGGATCTTTAATTTCTTCGTCTAAATCTACATCTCCCATAGCTTTTGCCATACAATCCAACCAGTCATGAGCTAATTCAATTGTAATTGGAAACGGTAAATGACGAGCGCGCATTCTTGGATGACCTCGTTCCATACTATAATATTGTGGACCGCCTAAAAATTGTGTTAAAAATAGTTTTTGTTTTCGTGCTGTTTCTTCCCAGTCACCTGGAAATATAGGTGATAATCTTTCGTGTTTAGACACATAAGAATAAAAAGTATCAACTAGTTCTTCCAATTTTTCTTTCCCTATATATTCATACATTGTTTGATTTTGATTAGTCAAAAGATAATACCTCCATTTATTTCAAAAAATACAGTATAGATAGGTTTATTTTATCTCTTTTTAGACTTTATGAGAAGTAAATAGAGCAGGTACAAAGTGGAAAAAGGTTAGGTTGGGGTATGATTATGAAGAAAAGTTGGCTCAAAGGAATTGATTAATTTGTTAAACCCCTTTTCTAAATAGAAGAGGGGCTGTCACTTTCATATGCATTTATTAATTCATTTAAATTAATTTTAGTTTTCGTTTGGAGAACTGCTTTCATCACACGTTCAGATTTTTCAGGATTAGGGTCATTTAATAATTGTGGTAAAATAGAAGGGACAATTTGCCATGAAACGCCGAATTGATCCTTTAACCAACCACATACTTGTGCGTTTTTGTCTCCGTCTTTAGAAAGTTTATCCCAATAATAATCGATCTCTTCTTGAGAATCACAATGGACGATGAAAGAGATTGCTTCAGTAAATTTAAAATGTGGACCTCCATTTAATGCAACAAAGTCTAAACCTTCTAAACTAAATTGGATCGTCATTACAGCTCCCTGTTCCATCTCGCTTGGGTCGTGTCTTTCCTTGCCGTAACGGGTAATTCTTCCTGTTTTTGAATTCTTAAAAATTGAAGTGTAATAATTTACAGCTGCCTCAGCCTGTGTATCAAACCATAAATTCGTTGAGATTTTTTGAATTTTACTTTGCATAGCTTTTCTCCTTTATTACCAAAAACGTTATAATAATTAGAAATTAGTTTTAAAATTTGACTACAAACTTTACTAGTTTTCCCTTTTAAGGAACACTAATTCAAATAATAGGAAATATAACAAATTGATATTATACTAGCATAGGAGGTGTAGCAATGAATCAATGGGCGCCAAAGAGCGGTAGAGTTATTTTACATGTTGATATGAATTCATTTTTTGCTTCGGTTGAAATAGCAAATGATCCATCATTAAAAGGTAAACCGGTAGTTGTAGCCGGAAATGAAAAAGAGCGCAGGGGTATTATCGTAACTGCAAGCTATGAAGCTCGAGCTTTTGGAATTCGTGCAACAATGCCATTATGGGAAGCGCGAAAAAAATGTCCTGAGATGATTGTGAAAACTCCAAATTTTGAAGCTTATCGAAAGGTCTCAAGGCAAATATTTGAAAAATTAGGTGCAATAAGTCCTAAAATTGAAGTAGCATCAATTGATGAAGGTTATATTGATATAACTGATTGTGATGAGTTGCTAGGTCATCCAATTGAAATAGCTGAAATGATTCAGTTAATGTTGTTAGAAGATCTAGATATGCCATGTAGTATCGGGATTGCTCCAAATAAATTTCTAGCAAAAACTGCTTCAGATATGAAAAAACCACTTGGAATTACTGTTCTTCGAAAAAGAGATGTTCCTACTATTTTATGGCCCAGAAAAGTAGGAGATATGCATGGCGTTGGTAAGAAAACGGAAGAAAAATTAAATGAAATTGGCATTATGACAATAGAAGATTTGGCAAAAAGTAACGAAAAGCAAATCCAAGATTTACTAGGCGTAAACGGTAAATCATTAAGAAATAAGGCAAATGGAATAGATGAGAGAGAAGTCGACCCTAGTCGTATGCTTTCACATAAGACAATTGGTCAATCAACGACATTTTCATTTGATGTATTTGAAGAACCGATGATTGTAGAGAAATTTGAAGCACTTTCCAACCGTGTTGCTGAACGCTTAATTAAGAAAGGTTTAGTTGCAGACACAGTAACAATTACTCTTCGTTTCAGTGATCGAAAAACAATTAACCGGAGTAAAACACTTTCGACGCCTGTGCAACAAGGTAATGAAATATTTAAAGAAGCATTTGACCTTTGGAAAAGAAACTGGAATGGAGAAGCATTACGTTTAATCGGAGTAACTGCATCTCAATTAAATCCAAAAGATGAAGTATCAAAGCAATTGGATCTATTTTCTTTTGAAAAGGATGCAAAACAAGAACCATTATTTGAAGCATTACATAAATTGCAAGATAAATATGGTGAACAAGTTATTAGTTTAGGTAGACATAAAAAGAAAATTGACACAAATAATATATTAGATATATTGAAATCTACTGAGTAAAAAACCATTTTTGGTGTGTATTTTTAATAAAAAAAGACGGTCTAGAAGCTTGACCGTCTTTTTTTATTAAATTTTTTAAACTTTTTCAATGAGTATTTTGCTTGCTGTTGGAAGATATTGTGCTACTGCATTTAGTACATTTTGATCATCTTGATAAGCTCCGACTTGTACTCCGTCGACGATTACTCTATGCATCTCAGAATTAGACTTAGCTGTTAAATTAAATGCTTTTACCAATCCATTTACATGCCCTTGGGCTACTTTTTGACGCCAATTTGGGTCTTTTAGTTTAGCTGCATCACTTGCATTATCAATGAATCCATTTTCAGTCAAAATTGATGGCATATTTGATTCACGTAATACATGAAAATTAGCTTTCTTCTTACCGCGATCAACTAAACCATTTACCTTTACAATTTCTGGATGTAAAACGTTTTGATATTGAGCTGAAGAAGACGTATCAGACAAACCATCGTATATATAATCCTCGTAACCAGACGCTGATGTATTAAATGAATTGATATGAACCGATAAAAAGTAGTCAGCACCCCATGAGTTTGCATCGTTAGTGCGTTCTGCTAAAGAACGGTCAGTATCAGTAGATCTACTCATTCTAACGACTACATCATTATAGTTGTTCAATAAATCTCTAATTCTTAATGCGATATCTAAAGTTAGGTCTTTTTCCTTTAATCCATTGCCGACTGCACCTGAATCAGTGCCACCATGACCTGGATCTAAATAAAGTTTTAACATTATTCTAATCCCCTCCTTATATTAAACTATTCAAAGTGCTTTCCATTGAAATGGACAAGCAACCACCGTACTTAAAACAAATCATGATAATTTTTACACTTGTAGAAAATGAAATAGCGCTGTAACAGAACTACTATTTTAAGTGAAAAGTATAAATTTAAATTAGAATTTGTATTTAAGTAGGGGATTAGCAGAATATTGTCGAATTTAATTCTTTATTAAGTTATTTTGTTTTATAACTAACCCAGGCCAGCGCCAAGGAGGAAAAGTATGTTTACAAAAATGAAAGTAAATGAACATGTTTATTCATCAAATCGTAATGTGGTGTATGCGAGAAATGGTATGGTAGCTACTTCACAACCATTGGCTGCACAAGCAGGCCTAGATATTTTAAAAATGGGTGGGAATGCAGTTGATGCAGCAATCGCAACAGCTGCTTGTCTAACAGTTGTTGAGCCGACTTCAAATGGAATTGGTGGAGACGCATTTGCATTAGTTTGGATGAACGAAAAGCTATACGGTTTAGATTCAAGTGGACCCGCACCTAAAAATATATCGATTGAACAAGTTAAAAATTTAGGTTATGAAACGATGCCTAAATTTGGCTGGATCCCAGTGACTGTCCCTGGAGCTCCTGCTGCTTGGGTTGAGTTATCGAATCGATTTGGAAGGCTTTCATTAAAGGAAGTGTTACAGCCGGCGATTGAATATGCTCGAGAAGGTTTTCCAATTTCACCTACATTAGGTAAGTTTTGGAAGAGGGCTTATGAAATTTACAAAAAAGAACTAAATTCTGTTGAGTTTGATGCTTGGTTTGAAACGTTTGCTCCAAAGGGAAGAGCTCCAGAAGTAGGAGAAATTTGGTCATCTTTAGATCATGCAATAACGTTGGAGAAAATTGCTGAAACAAATGGGCAGGATTTTTATAAAGGAGAAATAGCAGATAAAATTATTGCATCTTCTAATCAACACGGAGGATTTTTAACAAAAGAAGACTTACAATCTTTTAAACCAGAATGGGTAAATCCAATTAGTATAAACTATAGAGGCTATGATGTATGGGAAATTCCACCTAATGGACAAGGAATCATTGCGCTTATGGCCTTAAATATTTTGAAAAATGATCAGTTTGATGAAAAAGAGAACGCATTGACATATCATAAACAACTTGAAGCAATGAAGTTAGCCTTTGCATGTGGAAAAGAATATGTAACGGATCGAAAATTTATGAAGACTTCAGTCGAAAGCTTGCTAAGTGATCAATATGGCAAAGAACGTTTTCAAGAAATCTCTGAATCAGCAAGGACACCTTTACCAGGAAGACCAGCAAATGGTGGGACTGTTTATTTAGCAACAGCTGATAGCGATGGAAATATGGTCTCGTTTATTCAGAGTAATTATATGGGATTTGGGTCTGGGATTGTTATTCCAGGAACGGGAATCGGATTACAAAACAGAGGGCATGATTTTAGTTTAAATGAATTACATGCTAATGCTTTAATTGGTGGGAAAAAATCATATCATACGATTATTCCGGCATTTTTAACAAAAAATAATAAAGCTATTGGACCATTTGGTGTAATGGGTGGGTACATGCAGCCTCAAGGACATGTACAAGTAATAATGAACAGCATAGATTTCCATTTAAACCCTCAAGAAGCTCTTGATGCACCAAGATGGCAATGGATTGAAGGGAAAACGATCGAAGTTGAACCGAGTTTTTCTCAAACAATTGTAGAAGAGCTTCAGTCCAAAGGTCATGAAGTTAAGTTTGCAAAAGAAACTGGTAGTTTCGGACGTGGACAAATTATATGGAGAAATGAAGAATCTGGGGTTTTAATGGGTGGTACAGAATCTAGAACGGATGGCTGTATAGCAAGTTGGTAAAATTGAAAAGGAATTGATTTAATGAAACAATTAAATATATTTATCGCATTTTTTCGCAGTAGCATATTAGGATACGGTGGTGGCCCATCAACAATTCCTTTAGTTTATAAAGAAGTCGTCGATACATTTAAATGGATGAAAGATGAAGAATTTTCTGAGATTTTAGCGATTGGAAATATGCTTCCTGGACCTATTAATACAAAGTTAGCGGGTTATATCGGTTATCGAATTGGTGGTCTGATTGGAATGCTTAATGCAATTATCGCAACGATCTTACCGACGATTATTTTAATGATTATTCTTTTGACCTCATTAACTTCATTTAAGGACATTAAATGGGTGAATGGGATGAAGGAAGCGATTGTACCTGTTGTAGGAGTTATGTTAGGCGTATTAACGTGGCAATTTTATCAAAACTCGAAAAAAGGATTGAAAACACCAACAATCTTAATTCATTTAGTTGTAGGTTTGATCCTTATCCAATTCTTGCATATCCATCCTGCAATCATAATTGGTGGATTATTACTGTTTGCAATCTTCCAACCAGTAAAGTCAACTTCCCGAGATCATCCTCATAAGAGGAAGGGAAGTGTAAACTGATGATTTATTGGAAGCTGTTTCTTTCTTTTTTTATAACGAATCTTTTGGGATATGGCGGCGGACCTGCAACAATTCCGTTAATTCAAAATGAAGTAGTTACACAAAAACATTGGTTAACACAGCAAGAGTTTCATGAAGCTTTTGCGATGGGGAATGCATTACCTGGACCAATCGCAACTAAAATGGCAGGATATATCGGATATAAAATTGGTGGAGTTTTTGGTTCATTTATTGCCGTATTTGCGACAGTTATTCCATCTTTATTATTAATGATTTTGTTAATTAGGCTATTATATAAAAATCGAGATTCAATTCGAGTTAAAAGAATGACAGCATATGTAAAGCCCACAATCGTTATATTATTAGGGCTTCTAACATACCAATCTTTTTCGGATTCATTTCATGATATAGGCGCATTCCAAGTTGTTTTTATCGCTGCATGCACATTTTTCTTAATGGAAAAATTTAAAATTCATCCAGCTTTTGTAGTACTTGGTGCATTAATTTATGGCGCAATTAATCTTTAAGAAATGCTATGGAATTAAAGAAAAAAGAAACCAATTAATTGGTTTCTTTTTCTTTTTCTTTTTCTTCTTTTTCTAATTCTTCTTGTTTTGCGATTGCTTCTTCGTAATCTTTATTAAACCAAAGCGGATCCATATTATCTACTTCACCATTGTAATTTATTAAAATCTCTTCACCAGCTTTAATATCTGTGTAAGCGAAGAAATCAAATGTGTGATTATCAAAGTTAATGTCGTAAACAGCATTTGCTTCATAAGAATGGTTGAATAGCATGCCGTATCCTAGAAGAATGGCTGTATGATTTATACCATACTCAAATGCATAATCTGCTAATAAAGTTTTCTCAATATGTTCATGCTCTTCGTTCGGGTAAGAAATTACTGGCGCTTCGTGAATAAGCTCTCCTTTTGTAATATCGCGTGTTGCAAAAACGCCCCTGTTAAATTCGCCGTCACTTAATGTAGAAATTTTAATTTCAATCATAATTACACCTATAATTCTCTCTAAAGTCTATATAGCTAGTTTGCCACTATTTTAAATATAAATCAATTTTTTATATTTTTTACACGAAATAACTTAAATTAAATTTTTACAAGATTTTGTAGTTCAGACAAGGTTGACAATGAAACCGTATTGGCTAAAAAAGTGAAAAGCTTTTTCAAATAGAAAAATAATGAAAATTAGAGAATTCTAAGTATATAATTTGCCAATTCATCAAAATATAAAATTGTTCTAGTTTATAGGGAGGCAGTTTATGATGAAAATTTTTTATAAGATTATGTTTTTATTGATTGTAATGTCTTCTATTCTTCCTAGTAATATGCATGCAAGTGCTGCTACTAAAAACGATTTTCTACAAATCGAAGGATACAAGTCAAAGCATTCACATCCTGTAAATCAAATTCCTAAGGTTACTGATCTATTCCAAGTTTCAACGAATCAAATTTTATTAACTTTTGATGCACAAGTTGAACTTAGTGAAGGAACAAAAGCATCAGTTTATTGGATTCAAAGTCTATCAGATGCAATCCCAACAGGCATTGCATCACTTGGAAATAACAGCAAATTTAACGCAAGTAATGCTTTATCAAGTAACCAAGTAACGATTACAAAAGTACAAGGAGATAATAATTCATTCTTGTTAACGTTTAAACAAGAAATTCCGTCGAATAAACGATATAAACTTGTCGTTCGTAATTTGAATGCTCCTGGTGCTAAACCTTTTAATGGCCTAAATGGCATGAAAGTATTTACAGGTAAATAATTAACTTGATTACACACTGATATCCCCTAAGTAAAGGGGATTTTTTTTGTACATTAAGAAAGTATAAATTGGCAGCGGAGAAGAAAAAACGACGTAGTTTCCAATTTTAGGAATTAAGTATAAGTGCAACTACCCCTCTGTCTTCGCCAATCGGTGAGTTTTCTTTATCTACATACGATTTAGTTTTCAAAATAAGATAGAAGATGGAATTGACATTGACGTTGCGTAAAGGTGTATTGTTAAGTTGTCAGGAGGTCGTTACATGGAGTACACAGTTCAGAAGCTTGGACATTTAGCAGGAATCAGCACTAGGACTCTTAGATATTATGATGAGATTGGTATTCTTAAGCCGGCAAGAATAAACTCATCTGGATATCGTATATATGGTCAAGCGGAAGTAGATCGATTACAGCAAATTCTATTTTATAGAGAACTAGGGATGAATTTAGAAAATATAAAAGAAATTGTTACATCACCGAATTTTAACAGTTCCAAAGCGTTAAAAGAACATCGTGAACAGCTTCTTGATAAAAGAAAGCAATTAGATTTATTAATTTCAAACGTAGAAAAGTCAATTGCTCAAAAGGAAGGGAGAACTATTATGACTAATAAAGAAAAATTTGAAGGCTTTAAGAAAGATATGATAGAAGAGAATGAAAAGAAATATGGTAAAGAAGCACGTGAAAAGTATGGGGATGAAGCTGTTAACAAAGCAAACCAAAAAGTAATGAATATGACAGAGGAACAACATAAAGAAGTAACTCGACTATCTGAAGAGTTGACAAAAACATTAGCCGAAGCATTTAAAATAGGTGACCCATCTAATGAGATTGCCCAAAAAGCAGCTGATTTGCATAAGCAGTGGTTAAGTTTCTACTGGAGTAAGTATAGTAAGGAAGCTCACGCTGGATTAGCACAGATGTATGTTGATGATGAACGCTTTCGAGCATATTATGATAAAGAACAACCTGGAACAGCTGAATTTTTAAGAGATGCCATTCAGATATACACAAATAATATAAAATAAGTAAAAAGGTGTACTTAGAGATTATCTAAGTGCACTTTTTTCATGAAATAAGGGAAAAAAATATTAAATCTATTTAGCAAAATTTGGTATAATAATTTTTATCATGACGAATTTGAGATATAATTTAAGCAAGGCAGTATGATAAATTTTTAAATAATGGAATGTTTATGTACAATATAGGTAAGAATTTGATTAAATAATTCAATTTTTAAACTAAGGATGTACTGCGATGGAAGAACAATTTATACCAAGGAAAGACCGACATAAGAACCGTTTATTTAAAAAAGGTCCAAATATTGAACGAGAAAAAGTAAAATTTAGCACTTATTTATTAAGTGTATTTTATTATTTTCTATTATTTTTAATTTTTAATCTCGTACAATTTTATATATTTAGACATGCAAACCACTATCACTCATTTAAACTAATTGGAAATTATGATTTAGTTAGAGCGGTGTTATCAGCATTAATTTATCTAATTTGTATAATTTGTATTGAAGATACATATAAAAGATCTCGCATTCCTTCGACATTTATTCGAGTGTTAATACCAATAGTGGTGTTTATAGTAGCAATGGCGACTATGTATTTTTTTATCTATGTATTTTTTTAAAATCATTGTAGAGAGCGAATAGTATTTAAAACATTCAAAAAATACTTTGGATGTTAAGAAGCAGTGTGATGTTAATTTCCACTGCAGGATTCTCGCTTTCCATGGGGCGAGACCTAAGCCTCCTCGGCTGTGCCTGCGGGGTCTTAGCCTTCCCGCATCTCCCATAGGAGTCGAGAACCCTTCCGTTCCAATCAACTCATTAAAATAAAAAGGATGTTAAAATGAACCTTATTAATTTTCCTTACTTTGAGAAAAATTGAAATTTATTTACTGAGTTATTTTACTAATATCGATAAATCATCTACTTATAAACTAATAATTGAAATTGTTTTTTAAACAATAAGCATCTCAATACTTTTAACTCTGAAAAAGAGCAATTAATAAAGTTTGTTGGTATTCCAGAAAAAATTATCTATCAAAACTAATAATAACATCATCAAAAGATTACAAATTTACTATCTAATATACCGCTTAGTAACGTTTTAACTATTGACCATTTTATATTTCAGCACTCTGAAAGTATTACATCAAGAAAGGATGTAATACTTTTTTGAATTAGACTGTTAAACTTTATTAGATGAAGGAGATGACCATTTAGTTTGAATTGTTTTTAATGAGTTATTGATTATGGATGACTCTCATTCATGTCTAATAATCTTTTGTGAATCCAGACAGCGGCTTGGGTTCCTTCGCCCATTGCGATTGTGACCTGTTGTGAATGGGTCACAAGATCACCTGCTGCCCATACATTTGTTATATTTGTCTCTTTTGTTCGTGAGTCTACAATGACATGCTTGTTATTCAACATTTTCACGCCTAGTTGAATTGCAAGACTGTTTTGAATTTCATTTCCACCGAAGGCAATGAAAGCTCGCTCTCCATAAATTTTTTCACCGCTTTGTAAACAAATGCCAATAAACGTGGAATCTCCATCTTTTAGAACTTCTTTGATATTTTCTTTTCGGTATTGAATCCCATTTTTCAGAAGTCGCTTGTATAAATCTGGAGTTAATTCATTACCATCGTGATTAATATATATAATTTGATTTGACCAATAAGTTAATGTAGTGGCAAGTTCAGCACCTACATCTCCAGATCCTAGTATGATTACACTTTTATTTAAAACTTCATATCCATCGCAATCTGGGCAAACGAATATAGTAGACCCAAGACAATCGACTAAATTATTAATTTGTGGAAATCGATCAATTAGCCCAGTCGCCAATAATATTGTTTTGGCAGAATAAGACTTTCCAGTGAACGTCTCCATTTTGTACACTGATCACTTTATCTTCAATAAAGGATATGCCGTAATTTTCAGCATGTTTTCTTCCTAGTTGCCTTAGTTGTTGTCCACTAATTCCAGTTGGCCATCCTAAAATATTCCGATATGATTTACATAATGTGGAACGACCATAATTTGAGTCTATTACAAGTACTTTCCTTTGGTATCTTCCAAGCTGAATGGATGCTTGTAATCCTGCAAAGCCTCCTCCAATAATGATACATTCGTATAATTCGTTCATAACCTTATCTCCTAAATCATTACAATTTCATATATGTTCAATTTTTCCAATATAACAGTTTCTAAACGCAAATTCTCATTAATTCTATTTATCCTAAAATTAATTTTTTGTTAATTAATATTTTCTGAATATTTAAAGTGTGTTACGATTCTTCTATTAATAGATAACAGACCTTTTGTTTTTAGTGGAAGGAGTTAACATGAGTACAAATAAGATTGCACTATCAAATTCAAGAACAAAAGGAATTATTCTCGTATTAATTGCGGCCATTTTATGGGGAATTTCTGGAACTGTTGCACAGTTTTTATTTCAAAGAAATCATTTTAGTCCGGAATGGTTAGTTGTTGTCAGATTGTTATTTTCTGGCATCATTTTACTAATTTTTGCTAGTTTAAAGGAAAAGAAAAATATCGGTGAAATTTGGAAAAATAAAAAGGATGTCATAAGTTTATTTTTATTTAGTATTTTTGGAATGCTAGCGGTTCAATATACATATTTTGCAGCAATTAAAAATTCAAATGCTGCTACTGCGACTATTTTGCAATATTTAGCTCCAGTTATCATTACTTGGTATTTGGCAATGCGTTTAAAAAAAATGCCTACTGCTAAAGAGATATTTGCTGTCATTTTAGCACTTGTCGGTACATTTTTGTTAGTAACACATGGAACGATTAAAGGACTATCTATTACTGGTTGGGCACTATTTTGGGGGCTAGCATCTGCATTTGCTTTAGCATTCTATTCTTTGCAACCACAAAATCTTTTAAAAAAATATGGGTCAACAATCGTAGTAGGGTGGGGAATGCTAATTGGAGGAATTTGTTTTAGTTTTATCAACTCACCTTTTCACTTTCAAGGTCACTGGTCAATTAGTGCATATTTCGCAGTGATTTTTATTGTTATTTTTGGGACATTAATTGCTTTTTACTGCTATTTAGAGAGTTTAAAATATATTAATGCTTCTGAGTCTAGCTTACTTGCTTGTGTTGAACCATTATCTGCTGCAGTGTTATCTGTAATTTGGTTAAATGTAAATTTTGAATTAGTAGACTGGATCGGAAGCCTATGTATTATTAGTACGATCGTTATATTATCGATTACTGATCATAAGGTCGAAGCTTAAAGCTTAATTTAATAGACTTTTTTCTGTCACATAAGAGCATAAAAAGACAGGACTGATAGATTTTAAATTGATAGGATGTATATAAGGGAGGAGTCATATGGCTTGGGTTGAATCATTACAAAAGGCAATTGATTATATCGAAGACAATTTATTACACGAATTAACGATTGAAGAGATTTCTAAGCAAGCAAATTCATCAGTATTTCATTTTCAGCGAACATTTTCTATTTTAACAGATATAAATATTGCTGAGTATATAAGGCGGAGAAGGTTGACATTAGCTGCAAATGAACTAACAACAACAGATCTAAAAATAATTGATATCGCCTTGAAATATGGATATGACTCTCCTGAATCTTTTTCAAAGGCATTTCGAAGACAGCATGGTGTAACGCCAAGTGAAGCAAGAAAGTTTATCGGAAAACTAAAATCGTATAACCGCCTTGTCATTCAGGTGAGTTTGAAGGGAGCAGAACCAATGCAGTTTAATATTGTAGAAAAAAGTGCTTTTCAAGTAGTTGGAGTGAAAAAAGAGTTTTCATTTTTAAATGACCAACAGCAGCAGTTGATTCCTAAAATGTGGGAAGAAGTTAATTCAAATGGAACGAGTGACCGTTTGTATGAATTAAATAATGGTGATATTAAAGGTGTGTTAGGTGTTTGTATGATGAATGAGGAGCAAAAATCAAAAAATCTACTAGAATATTGGGTTGCAGCCGTGCATGAAGGTGAAACACCAGAGGGATTTGATCATCATGAAATCTCTGCTTCAAAATGGGCCGTATTTGGTGTCCATGGGGCAATGCCAACTGCAATGCAAGATGCATGGAAAAAAATATTTTCGGAATGGTTCCCTTCAAGTGGCTATTCGCATGCAGGTATTCCTGAATTTGAGCTTTATCCAGAGGGAAATCCATTTAGTGAAGACTATTATTCTGAAATTTGGATCCCAGTTAAATAAGTTATAGTTAAGAACGAAAAAATAAAGGTGTATTTCAATTAAGAAATGCACCTTTTTTATGTATAGATACTAAATCTTCTTTAAGGCTAAATTATCCGCGTAATGCTTCTAAGACTACTTGTGCCTCGTAACCTTCTGAGAAATCAATGATAGTTGCTTCTTCACCTTTAAGGGCTTTTACTAAATTATTAATTAATGAATCTGCTAATGTTTGATCGGATTCAATAGGCCTAATAGGTTCACCAATTTTTCCGCCTTCTAGATCAGCCCAATTAACTAATGAAAGAGTTCCTTCTGATCCATAAGCTGTAAATTTAATTTCTTCTTCACCTGCAATTTGGCTTAAACCGTCTATTAATACAGGCGTTCCATCTTCTAATTCAAGAAAAGCAATGATCCCATTTTCAGATGCTAGTGGGTCAACGGGATATTGAACATGCTTTGTAATGACTTTCATCTTACCAAAAATCTTTTGGATTTGTTGTATGTAATGGACACCAACCTCTAAAACATAGCCACCTTGTTCTTTCGTAGCAACCCATTCATTTTGTTGCCAAAGTCTTGGCCAATTTGGAAAACGCATTTTGAGTTCGACTCTTCTTATGTTCCCAACATATCCTGATTTAATTAAGTTCGCAAAGGACTTACTTCCAACATTGTAGTTTAGAGGAAAATTCATTGCTTGAAAAATGCCTTTTTCTTTGGCTTGCGTAAACAGTCCGAGTGCTTCCTCAGTTGAGTTCGCTAGAGGCTTTTCGCATAAAACATTTATTCCTTTTGAGATTACATCAGATACGACTGTATAGTGATATTTCGGAGGTACTGTAACGTAAACTAGGTCTAGTTCGGTATTTTCAAGCATTTCAAGATGATTTGTAAATGATTGAACAGACTCTAGTTGATTACTAATTTCTTGAACTCTAACTTGTAATGTGTCACAAATTGCTACAACTTTTGTTTCTGGATGATTTGAAAATAAAGGAATTAATCTTTGGGCAATTGCGCCAAGACCAATAATACCAACTTTTATCATAAGAAAAACACCTTTCAAAGTAGATTTATAATGTAATTATAGTAAGAAAAATTAAATTATTAAAGGATGAGATACTTTTTTCTTACAGGTTTAAATTAAATCTAATGCAAATTCCTTAGTATGGATTGAATTTTGAGTAAAAAGATTCGTAATTTTCCAATTTTTAAAAGGTAATTTCGCCTCCTTAAGCGAATTCTATTCATAGATAAGTACTGGATGGAGGTGACATGTTGGAAAAGAAACCTGTGTATTATGATGGTAGTGGAGATTGGGAAGATACTACTCAACCTATAGTAATAAAAAATCTCTTGAGTATTGATCCTGAAATAAGAAAAAGTTTAGCTGCAAATCCATATGAAATTGATTGGAATCAAGTGAAGGAAAAATAATTTGTTAATTATTTCTTATTTGTTCTTAATTAAGAAATAATTTTTGTGAAATAAAAAAAAAGGATGTCCAAAGTCAGTAATTAGACTTATGTGAACATCCTTTTTTATTTATACTTTATTAGCAGTTACCTTCTAGATCGCAGCTAAGCGAAGATTGCTCACTTAGTTTTTGGTTATTTAACGCTTGAACAAATGCTTCTTTGCTTTGAACGCCTTGTAAAACTTTATCACCAATAATAAATGATGGTACTGCATTAATAAAATTAGGGTTTTGGATAGATGAATCGTATTTTGTACTTGAAACAGCCTCAATAAATTGAGAACGGTTTAAGCCAAGATTCTCTACAATCTCTGCAAGAACATTTACATCACCAATTTCTTTGCCTTCTGTCCAGAATCCGGCTAATACTGCTTGAGCATATTCTGATCCTTTTCCGTTTTCTTCTGCAAATAAAAAGCCTCTATGTGCTAACTTAGTCGATGGGTGGGGATCCATTGTTGGTAAAATCATTTCAACGCCAAGCTTTTGAGCTAGTGGTTGAACACCGAATTTCCATCCTTGTTGAATATATGAACTATTAGGACTTAATGGTTCAGTCCCTTCAGGTCTTAGTTGGAATGGTTTCCATTCAAGCTCTACACCATCAACTTCTTTAAGTGCTTCCTCAAGTGGTTTTTTTCCTAAATAACAAAACGGACACACATAGTCCGAATAAATCGTAACTTTCATTTCATAAACCTCCTAAATCGATTAAAGAAAGTATATACAAAATTAGGACATAATCTCAATTTTTTAGCTCTCAATTGATTAGTTTTTAATTTATCCAATTAATAAAATTTTTTTGATTTCTCTACAAACTAAAGAAATAGAGCATGAAGGCTCTATTTCTTAGAATTATTTAAGTCATCGTTATGATTTTCCTCAGGTGGAAGATTTGTTTCAATTAAAGCAGGATTTAGATCAGAGAATGTGTTTATAAAATACTTTCTTCTTAAAAGTAAAACGAAAAATAGTAATAGACCACAAATTGAAGTGAAGATCATTCCTGTAAGTAATCCACCTATATACATAAACGTATCCATTTGAGATGTAAACATTGACCATATTAATATTGAGAGGATTCCATCTGCTAAAACAATGGCAAGCGATACTACTAAAAACGGTAGAAATTGACCAGTTTCTTTTGTTTTCTTTGAAACATACCTATATCCAATTGGTACTGATAAAAAGATAATAAAACAATAGAACAGCAATATGAAATCCCGAATTGACATAGTATCACACCTAACTTTTTTTGTTGGTATTATACTATATGCGAAATATTCATAAAATTGGACAAGATAATTTTTTTTATTTACCGATTTTTACTTTTTTCTTTTTGATTTCTCCTTTTTCAGGCTTTACTGGAGAGAAGTTATCAAAATCTTCTTTGTTTTCTGGTACATCGATATGACCTGTTCTGATATTTGCTTGATATAGATTAACTTGTTTTACTGTATCTTTATTTAAATTTTTCTTGTTTTTTGAAAGTCCAACACCGTTTTCTTTTATACCCCATCTTAAGATACGGCCACCTTGAAAGTTTCCTTTCAATTTCTTTGTGATTACTTCATCGACACCTTTATCAATTCTTTTGATTGCAGATGTAAGAGTGACATTCTCTGGTAAACCTTCTTTATACTGATCTCGGTCGACGCCTATTACCCAAACTTTTTTACCACTTTTCTTTAATTTTTTTGCTTCAGTAAATACGCCTAGGCCTGTTTTTCCTGCTACTTGAAAGATTATATCAACATCTTCCCCATACAAAGATTTGGCCAATTTACTTCCTTCTTCAGGTTTGTCGAATGAATTAGCAAATTTAGTCTTTACTTTTATTTTTGGGTCTACTGACATAACACCTGCTTTAAAACCGTATTCAAATCTTTTAATAAATGGATCCTTTGTACCTCCCACAAAGCCAATCTTATGCGTTTTAGTATTCATTGCAGCTGCAATTCCTGCTAGGAATGCTGATTGTTCTTCACGATAAGTGATACTTACGACATTAGGTTTTTCAACAATTCCGTCAACGATGACAAAATCAGATTTATCTTCTTTACTTGCAATTTCAGCGATTGGCTTTTGAAATGAATAGCCGATGCCAAATATTAAATCATACTTTTTCTTTGCATACTTCGCTAATTCTTTTTTTGCGTCCTTGTCTGAAGGGGCATCTGTTTTTACATAATTTTTATTTTCCTTCCAGTTATGTTTCTTCCCCGTTTTTTTAATGCCATCCCAGACTGCTTGGTTAAACCCTTTATCATGAATTTCGGTTTTCCCCATCACGATTCCGATTTTAAACTTTTTTTCTTTTTCTTTGTATGAACTACTTATATTGTTATTTCGACTAGTACAGCTAGTCAATGTCATGCAAGTAATAATTGAAACTGTAGCGATTTGGAAAAAACGTTTTCGCATTGTTTTCCTCCACATAATTAAATTTAAAAAAGAAGCTCTATTGTGTAAATTTCCCAATCGATTCATAAATCATTCTTTAAAGTGTTGGCAATTTAAATTACAAGTGGTACTGTTACAAGTAGAAATGAATTAGATGGAGGCATTAACGTGAAGCTTGTATTTTTAGGAACGGGAGCAGGTATGCCATCGAAAGGTCGAAATGTAACAAGTATCGCTCTACAACTTTTAGAGGAAAGAGGAGTTACTTGGTTATTCGATTGTGGCGAGGCTACACAGCATCAAATTTTACATACGCCAATTAGACCACGACGAATTGAGAAAATATTTATTACTCACTGTCATGGGGATCATATTTTCGGATTACCTGGGCTGTTAAGTAGTAGAACATTTCTAGGTGGAGAAGATTTATTAACTATTTATGGACCTAAAGGGATAAAGGAATATGTTGAAACTAGTTTTAGAATTAGCGGAACATACTTAAAATACCCTATTAAATATATTGAGACGACTGAAGGTATTATTTTTGAAGATGACCAATTTATTGTCCAAGCGATCGAGCTTGAGCATGGCATTCAATCTTTCGGTTACCAAGTAATTGAAAAGGATTTACCTGGTGAATTAAATGTAGAAGAATTAAAGAAAATTGATGTAAAACCTGGACCTATTTATAAGTTCCTTAAAGAAGGGAAAACCGTAACATTAGAAGATGGAAGAGTGTTAAACGGGAAGGATTTTATCGGTACCTCAAAAAAAGGACGTAAAATAGCAATTGCAGGGGATACTCGTATTACTAATAAAAGTAACTTACTTGCAAGAGGGATGGACTTAGTAGTTCATGAATCCACTTTTGCTGATGATGAATCCACTCACGCATATGATTACTTTCATACGACAAGCACTCAAATTGCAAATGTCGCTAAAAGTGAGGGAATACAAACACTATACCTAACACATATAAGTGCAAGGTATCAAGGTGATTCTTCGATTAAATTATTAAACGAAGCACGTGAAATATTTGAAAATACATATATAGCGAATGATTTTGATGAATACGAAATAAAAAGAAAAGAGTGAAATACAAAAAGGATAAAAAATTTAATTTCACGTTAAGGAAGATAAATTTGGAGCGACAAAGAGGTAAGACATAGTTTTTAAGGAACTAAGTATACGACTTTGTCTTCGTAAAAAACTCGCCCAATTGGCGAGTTTTTTATTAGCTTAACTGGATTTTAAAAATTGAGATTTGTACATAAAAGAATATTTTAGAGACATGATATAAGTATTCTGTGTAAAAGGAAGGTCGGGGCTTTGAAACAGTTAAAAGTTATCCTTTCATTAATACTAAGTTTCCAATTCATTTTGTATAACTCAAATATCGTAAATGCTGAAAGTAAAAATCGTTATTATTATGAAAAGCAAGGTACTGCTATTTGGGAAGTACCAGTAAAAGAAAAAGTAATCGCAATTACTTTTGACGATGGGCCAAATGATGAATATACTCCTGCTGTACTAGATTTACTAAAGAAGTATAATGCTAAAGCTACATTTTTTTTAGTTGGTGAACGAGTTGCTAAATATCCTGAAGTTGCTTTAAGAGAAATAAACGAAGGACATGAAGTTGCAAATCATACTTATACTCATGCTAGACTTCAATATTTAACTGATGAGCAAATTAGAGATCAATTACATAAAACTCATGATGCGATTATTGCAGCTACACATGTTGAACCGGTCTTATTCAGACCACCGTTTGGTTATTATAGTGAGCGTTCAATCAATACGGTTCACGACCTTGGCTATTTAACTGTTATGTGGTCTTGGCATCAAGATACATTTGATTGGAAAAACCCAGGTGTTTATAAAATCGTATCAAATGTATTAAAAGATACTAGAAAAGGAGATATTGTTCTTTTTCATGATCACGGTGGTGACCGTAGTCAAACAATTGAAGCATTAAAACAAATACTACCAGCACTTCAAAAGGAAGGTTATCAGTTTGTAACAGTATCTCAGCTATTACAATTAAAAGCAGGAGTTAAATTACCTAACTTTTAGTATAAAACCAGATCAATGGATATCCATTTTGATCTGGTTTTTTATTTACCTGGCTCCTTCTACTACTTAAGACCGATATAAAACCATTCCTCAGGCCATTATTCGAATATAAAAACTTGTATAAGATAGGAGTATAAGTTGAAAGGAGGCGACGAGGTCATGAAGAAGTTTTTATTTTTTATCCTCGTACTAATATTAATTGGAGTTGCTTTAGCGAATTTAGGTGGCTTAATTGCATTAGCACTTGGATTAGTCATTACGTATTTCAGTTTTAAAAAGTTTATGAAAACAGATTCTATTTTGATGAAAATCTTCTGGACGATTATCGGATTAATCGGTTTAGCGATAGCCATAAATGGTCTTCCTTCTTTAATAGGTGTTGCAGCAGCAATTCTGCTTTATTACCTATATAAAGATTATAAAAATCAAAAAAGAATTAAAGAAGATGAATATAAAATTTACGATGAAAATTTTAACCCTATAAAATAAGAGGAGCGTATGAAAATGAAAAACTTATTTACTAGAATTAAAGATCAAATCTCAGCAGATTTACATGGTTTATTAGATGAAAAGGAACAACAAAATCCAATTTCTCAATTAAATTACTTCATCAAACAATCAGAAAATGAGTTAGGCAAAGTAAGAGGATTGATTGATAAACATTATTCACTACGTACAAAATTCCAAGTTGAGCGTGAAGGATCACTACAAATGGTCCTAAAGCGAGAAGAGCAACTTAAGGTAGCAACTGATGCCAGTGCAGAAGATTTAATTAAACGTGCAAGTGAAGATTTAACTTTTTACAAAGAACAAGCTGAAAAGTTTGCAGTTTTAATTACTAAAACAGAAGAAGAAATTAGCTTTATGCATGAGCAGCTTAATCAAATCGAAAAAAAATTAAAAGAGCTTCATACGAAAAAATATGATTTAATGTCTCGTCAAAACATGGCTCACGCTACAAAAAAGATTAATGAAACACAACATTTACTTAATAGTAAAATGCCGTCAATTGATTTCAACTATTTTGAAAAACAAATTCGCGATTTAGAATTAAGAGTCCGTTCAGAATTTGATTTACAATCATTTGATTATAAAATTGATCAATTAAAAAAAGATGTAAAAGTTAAATTAAGCAAATAGTTTAAAGAAGAAGAGAAGATAATCACTTCTTTAGAGTGTAGAGAATCCATTAAAAATTTCTCTACACTTTTTTATTTGTTTAAATGAAAAAATAGTCTTAGTTTAGATAACAGAACATTAAATGATTGTGATCTAAATAGATAAATTTGTAATATCGTATTTAAATTTACACATGCGAAACAACCCAATTACCATAAATTGGGTTGTTTTTTTTGACATGAAATATAACCTAATGTTAGGATGTAGGAGTCCCAATATTGAGAATATTGTAATAATACTCAATTTAAATGGAGAGAAATATAAATGATTCTTTAAATAGAAACACTAAAATAACCTTGGCTGATGCAAAAACAAATTAAACTAAATTTCGTGTTTGGATGAAGGCTTCCAGAGCTGTTGTTGTAGAAATAGGTCTTTAAGAAAGACAAACAAACTCAAATAATACAAGAGCTTCTAATGTTGTACTGCCCGAAGAAGGGATAGCTTTATTAGACGAGATTTTTCCCAAACACGTTGCAACCATTTCTCAAAATTTATTATTTTTCTCGAATGATGATAATGAACAGCGAAGTAATTTATTTAAGAGAATTGGAATAGGTGCACAAAATTTGGAAAAATATATATTAGTAAGCTAAATAGGAGGAAAAAACAATGGCAAATGAAAAATTAAAAGTAGGTATTATTTTAGGTAGTACAAGACAGGGACGAGTTAGCCCACAAGTGGGAGAATGGCTTAAAGGATTAGCTGACAAACGTGAAGATGCAAACTATGAAATTGTAGATATAGCTGATTATCAATTACCTTTTTTAGGAACAACTGATGGGACTGAACCAGGAATTGCAGCTTGGAACGAAAAACTTAACAGCTTAGATGGATTCGTATTTATCGTTCAGGAATACAATCACAGTATTACAGGGGCATTAAAAAATGCACTTGATTTCGCTCGAGATGCCTGGAATAACAAAGCAGCAGGTATAGTTAGTTACGGTTCAACAGGCGGTGCCCGTGCAGCTGAACATTTAAGAGGAATATTAGGCGAGCTAATGATCGCAGACGTTCGTACTCACCCAACACTGTCATTATTTACCGATTTTGAAAACTATACTACTTTCAAACCAGCTGAATTACACCTTAATAATGTAAATGCAATGCTTGACCAAGTTATTGCTTGGAGTGGCGCATTAAAAACTTTGAGAAAATAATTATTATTGTTAAGAATATCAGTCGCTAAAAAAGCGTCTGATATTCTTTTTTTATTAGTGAATATAGTGAACGCCGTATGAGTTAAGAAATTTCGTAATTGCACTCTATTTTTAACTCATGACCACGTTATGAGTTAAGAAATTACATAATAGCACTCTATTTTTAACTCATGACCCTCGTATGAGTTAAGAAATTTCATAAACCCACTCTATTTTTAACTCATGACCCCGTTATGAGTTAAGAAATTTCATAAATGCACTCTATTTTTAACTCATGACCCCTTTATGAGTTAAGAAATTTCAAAATGCCCTCTATTCTTAACCCATGAACCCCTTCAAAGATCACCTATATAAAACTACAGCTATTTTTTAGGAATAAATTTCTCATTTAGAAATATTAATAAAATGTTGTCTTTGTATTGTTTAGTATAATTATTTGAAAATTAAGAATTAAATGTAAAAACAAAAAAGGGACATTTTGAGAAAGGGCGAATTTATTTATGAAAGGCTTCGAGATTGTTCAAAAGAGTTCTGTTAAAATAGTTCGAAATATAGTTTAAGGTACATCCGCAAAGTTTCCTGCAAATATACTAAACATCTTGATCTACAGCGGGGAAAGAATAAGGAGGCTTAAAATTGAAGAAAGGTGGGAAGTGAGCTGATTATATCATAACTACTTTCGATAACAGCGCTTAAATCTACAACTTGATGAAGCTTTTATATGTGTAAATGTATTTTTAATTGAGAAAAATTAGGAATGATTCGTAAAATAAATATTGAAAGTAGGGTTTTGATTGAGAATTAAAAGTAATATCGTAAAAAAACATGATGTAGTACATTGTATGGTTTCTACTGAAGCTCAGTTTGCGTGGGATTTATTAAAGAAAACGAAGTACCGATGCATTCCAGTTTTAAGTGAAAATGATAAAGAGTATGTAGGAAATTTATATCGAGTAGATTTAGCGGAGTATTTAGTAGATAATGATTCTTTACAAGGGAAAACGGTAAATGATTTCGTACGTAAAGAATGCCCACCGATTCAAGAGGATGCGCCATTTTTTAAAGTGTTTTTTACGATTAAACGTTTTCCATATTTAGCAGTAGTAAATGATTTAAATGAATTTGTTGGGATTTTAACACATAAAACAGTTTTTGAGTTATTAGAAGAAGCTTGGGGACTGAAGGATGGCGGTTACTCACTAACAGTAAGTACGATGGAGCACGAGGGTGCATTAGCAACCTTAGCTAAACTAGTAAATAAATATTCGAATTTGAAAAGCTGTATTACACTAGACAGTGATTCGGTTTATAGAAGAATTTTAATTACACTGCCACCAACAATTAGTGAAGATGATTATAAAAAGTTGAAAAAAGATATCATTAAAAAAGAGTTTCATATTATGCATGAAGAAGTTGCAACAAATCATGCTATTCAAAAATAATAGTTAGTGAGCAAGGGGATTTGTAGATCCTCTTGCTCTTTTTAACTTGGCAACGGTGTAGAAAAATCGATGTAGTTTCAAATTACTTCTTTCTTCTCCTAAAGGCTCGTCAGTCTATGAGTTTTACTACAAGAATATTGGTCGGCATTAAAGTAGGATTTATTTATTTCCCCTTAATTCTGCCTTTATGTATGACATGATTAACTTCTTTATTTTTCTTCAATGAATCAATCTTTGATAGTAGGAGAGTTGATACTTTTTGAGGATAACTAAGTGGTTTATCTTTTGCTTCAACCATTGAATTGCCAACAACATAACTGATTGTTAGAAAGCCAATTAGTAAAATTAAAGTAACGATTAAAGCGAAAGTGATGAGAATACGCTTTATACTTGCTCGCAATACTTTACTGTTTGTTATTTTCATCTTAAAAACTCTCCCCCTTAGGACAACACAGTTACCTGTATCATTTTATTACCTAAGGAGGAGAGTCATGACAAGCATATTAAACTTTATTAATTTTTTCATATTCCTCTTGAATTTCACGTGATCGAACAGTTGCCTCAATAAAGCAATTTAAAAATGAATTAGCAACTTCACGGTCTTCAAGAACAGATACTCCTGCTTGAGTTGTTCCATTTGGGCTCGTAACTTTCTTTCTCAACGTTAATGGCGATTTATTCGTTTCTTGAAGCATTGTAATAGATCCCATTAGAGTTTGTTGAATGAATGGTTTAGCAATATCCCGATGGATACCTAGTGCCATCGCAGCACGTTCAAATTGTTCAATGACATAATAAATATAAGCTGGCCCACTACCAAATAATCCAGTCATTGCATGTAATTCGTCTTCCTCTACTTTAGCTACAATACCAACTCGTTCAAATAATCTTTTTGCTGTTTGCACTTTTTCAAATGGAACTTCATCTGGGTATGCAAGAGCAGTTGCGGATTTTCGAACAAGTGAGGATGTAGTCGGCATTGCTCGAATAATATTCATATTATCATTTCCTAATAGCTGTTTGAGTGTACTGATTGAAACACCTGCTACTAATGAAATGATTAGTTGCTTTTCATTTAAAAGATTTTTACATTGTTCAAGCGCGACTCCAACATCTTTAGGCTTCATCGCTAAAAAAACTACACTAGAACCAGAGATGGCAAGCTGACGGTTAGTAGTAGCTAATACACCATATTTAGTATGTAATGTATCTAAACGATCAAGATCCTCTTTATTTGTAATAGCAATTTGATCATTTTCAATATAACCACTATCAATTAATCCTGCTATTAATGCTTCTGCAATACTACCTGCACCTATAAACGCAACTTTTCCTAGAAACATTACACTCACCTCACCCTTATTGTAATAGATAATTATATTAGAGAAACATATGCTATATTCCTTGTTGACATTGTGCTTTTATTTAATTTAATAAATTTTTTTTGGCTTTAACTGGAGGTAAGTCATTTTTTTAGTAATATTAGACTGTGCTTTGAAAAATTTAAAGCAACTTAGTTTGTATTTTTGAAAATGTATATTAGAATTAACTGTAAGAAGATTCAGATAAGGAGGAATAAGGATGATCCCTGAAAATAAGATTCACCAAATTACACTCCCGGTTCCGTATGCTATGAATACAGTAAATGTATTTTTAGTTGAAGGAGATTTATTGACTTTAATTGATACGGGAACAAATACGCCTGATACATTAGATGCACTGAAGAGTGAATTAGATAAAATTGGTTATAAATTAGAAGATATTGAACAAGTAATTTTAACGCATCATCATCCAGATCATGCAGGATTATTAGAGGAGTTTAATGAGGATATAAAAATTTTAGGACATGAGAGAAATATTCCGTATTTGACTCAGGATGAATCGTTTTTAAACTACTACAATGAGTATTTTATTGAAAATGCAAAACTTTACGGAGTACCGAATGAGTTTGTACAAAAAATGCCACGCACGACCGAGAAGATGCCGTATACAAGTAAGCGTTCATTAACTCATATTATAGATGAAGGCGATCGAATTGAAAGTATTTTTAATTTAAAGGTGTTGTACACACCAGGTCATGCAACTTCTCATATTTCTTTAATTAGTGAAGATGATGGTATTGCTTTTGGTGGAGATTTGTTATTAGATAAGGTTTCATCTAACCCAATTATTGAGCCTCCTTTAAATGGTGAAACAGAACGTGTAAAGCCATTACTTCAATATAATCATTCTTTAAAAAGAATAGCAGAACTTCCAATCACAAAATTATATACTGGACATGGTGACCCAGTTACAGATATTAAAAGTTTAGTAAAAAGTAGATTAGAAAAACAGAAGGCTAGAGCTGAAAAGGTATATGAAATGATTAAACAGCAACCACTTACAGCCTATGAAGTTTGCCAAATGTTATTTCCAAAGGTTTATTTAAAACAACTTTCACTTACTCTATCAGAAACAATCGGTCAATTAGACTACCTGGAAAACTTAGGTTTTATTAGTTTAAATGAACGAAATGATGGTATACTTGAGTATAAAACGAATGAGCATTCAGTCAGTCAATAGTAGAGGTGGAAATTTTTGAGGTTAAGTAACCAAACAGTAGTTATAACAGGTGCTTCTAGTGGGCTTGGTAAAGATTTAGCTTTAGAGGCAGCAAAAAAAGACGCTAATATTGTCTTAATTGCTAGAAGAGAATCAGAGCTAAAAAACCTAAAGGAAAAAATTCAAGAAGAATTTCCTGTTAAATGTCATTATTTTGTAGTGGACGTGACAGATGAAACAGCGGTATATGATGCATTTCAACAAATTGAAGAACAATTTGATGGAATTGATGTTTTAATAAATAATGCAGGATATGGTCTATTCCAAACAGTTGAGCAAATGTCAGTTCAAGAGATGAAACAAATGTTTGACGTAAATGTATTTGGCGTTATGACTTGTTCAAAGCTTGCACTTACATCTATGAAGTTGAAAGGTAAGGGACATATCATAAATATCGCTTCTTTAGCAGGGAAGATTGCGACATCTAAAGCTGCAGCATACGCAGGATCTAAACATGCAGTACTTGGATTCAGCAATGCTTTAAGACAAGAAGTTGAAAAGGACGGAATTATTATAACAAATGTAAATCCAGGACCGATGGATACACCGTTTTTTGATATTGCAGATGAGACAGGATCATATGCTAAATCTGTTCGTAAAATGATGCTTGAGCCAGAAAAAGTTGCGTCTAAAGTTATTTCGTTAATCGGAAAAAATATTCATGAAATTGATTTACCTTCTTGGATGGGATTTGGTACAAAACTTTATTCTTTATTCCCAAGAGTGAGCTATTATTTTATGATGAAGTTCGCTAATAAAAAGTGATGTAATCGATTCAATATGAAATTAAGAAAATAGGATAAATAACATAATGAGTAGGTCCTAAAACTTAGAGGGACCTCTCTTTTTTTTTGTTTGCTTTGTGAGATTGAAAAAAAGAGCTTCAAATTAGAAAAAACATAAAATTGGTCAAACTGGAATTAAAACTGATTAAAAGTTATTCAAGTGTTCTATGATGTACTTTGGAGTGTCTATGCACCATTTGTAGACAGTGAACCACATGAACCAGTTGAAGCCATAATTGTATTCGATGAAAATTATTATAATTAATTTTTAGGCAACAAACACATCCTTTAGTATAAGGACTATCGAAACGCTATTGTTTCGGAAAAGGATTTATCGTTATTATTTATGTAATACATAGGGTTTTTTGTAAAATATTACCAATGACAAATTAGGACAACGGACCCATTCATTCAAACAGACAGGCCATAAGATATAGTGGTGGTAGTGCCTGGTAAACACTATTCCATACACTTCTTGTATAAAAAAAGGATTTTCAATGAAGATCCTTTTTTTTATTGTTTTTCAAGTAAATGGCATATCAGTAGAACAAGGGAAATAATAACTTTCGCCGAATACTAGTAAAAGTGCCGTTTTAAAAAGTTTTTTTGAATTGGAGAGAGAAAGTGAATTTAAAAACTTTAGCAACAGATATTTCAATTATTTATAAGAAAAATCCAAAGGTTGAAGCTGTCTTACTTGCTGGCTCAGTTTCACGAAATTGGGAAGACGAATTTTCTGATATTGAACTTTTAATATTTTGGAAAGAAGAACCGACTGATGAAGATAGGAAAACTCCTATTCAAATACTAAACGGAAATATTATTGATTTTCATGTTTTTGAAGAGGAAGAGTGGGCTGAAACTTATATAACCAAGAATGTGAAACTTGAGATTAGCAGTTTTCTAACAAAAACGATTGAAAGAGTCATCGACGAAGTTATATTAAACTTTGAGACAAGCTTTGATTTGCAATGTCTTATAGCATCTGTCTATTATGGTGTACCTTTATATGGGGAACTTTTGATTACAAAACTTAAAGAGAGAGTTAGTGAGTATCCAAAGGAATTAAGTGAGGCAATGATATTAGAACACATTGATTTTGGTAATCGATGGAATAATCGAGAAACATTGCTTAGCCGGAAAGACTGGTTGATGTTTTATAAAGTAGTTGTCTCAGTTCAGACTAGTATAATGGCTTTGTTATTTGGACTTAATCGTCAATATGTCATACACCCTGGGTTCAAATGGCAAAAAAACTCTTTAGATACAATGACGAATAAACCAGAAAATGTATTAGAACGACTTGAACTTATTTTCACTAGAAAGCCAGAAGATGGATTAAAAGAATTAGAATTAATAATTCAAGAAATTTATCAATTAATTCAAGATGAGTATCCTAATATAGATTTATCAACTTATATTAACAAATCCACGTTTTTACGACCAAAACGTATTTAATTTATTTATTTGTTCAAGAGCTTTTAAATACAGTTATTATACATATATTACTAAACGCATTGCGCAAATTGAAGAACATGATCGACATTTTTGTCGATGTTTTTAAACTAACTGGCAGTATTGATCAATTTAGAAATGGGGAAAATATTAAAGGTTTGACGTTAAAAGCTAGACAAAACAAGTTTTTTTTAAAAAGTGAAGAATTTAGGGAAAGATTTAAGAAGAAAAATTTCTTATCAACTATAAAAAACAGTAATTCCTTGTTTATATAAATAGAAGAAAACACCACTAACTTAGTAAATAGGAGGATTTTATGAGAAATGTTATTTTATTTTTACATTCTTCTTTAGATGGATTTGTAGAAGGACCAAACGGTGCAATGGATATTGGATTTGTTGCTTATAATGAAGAATTAGAAAAGCATGCTAGAGAAATTTTAAGTACTGTAGACACAGTGTTTTGGGGTAAAGGGACATATCAGATGATGATGAATTATTGGACTTCAGTACCTTCTAACCCTGAATCAACAGAATATGAACTTGAACATGCTAAATGGATAGAAGAGACATCAAAGGTTGTTTTTTCTACGACACTTGAACAAGCTGATTGGAAGAATTCAAGATTAGTAAAAGAAAATATTGAAGAAGAAATTAAAAACATAAAAAAGCAGTCAGGTAATGATATCATTATTTTAGGTAGCCCAAGGTTTGCACATAGTCTTATGGAACTTGATTTAATTGATGTAATTAAAATTACTATTTCACCAGTTATTATAGGAAGCGGTCTACCTTTATTTAAGGGCTTAGGATCTAAACGCAACCTCTCTCTTGTAGAAAACAAAACATTTAATTCTGGTGTAATTGGCCTTACATATAATATTGTAAAATCATAACTAAGAAATCATGTATCTATCTAGCTAACGCATGAAAAAATCGGCTGAAAAGCCGATTTTTTTTATGGAACTATATGGAAGTATTGCTGATTAATAAGGATTGTCTGAAATTTTACTTTAAATTAGGACGAATTTCCCTTAGTTAGGAATATTTAGGTATAATTGTCTTGATCGTATTTATAACTCTGGTGGGGGTAAAAAGTGACGAATTCGATTTTAATAAACACTTTTATCACGGTTAATTGTTTTTTGATTTTCTCCTTACAACCTGTCCACTTTTCTTAGAAATTAGGACTGATTGGTATTTTTGTTATGGATGCAATAGTTTAATATAATACTAAGTTCAAATGAGACTTGCCAAAGAAATGGAGATTAAAGAAATGAAGTATTATTCAAAAGACTGGTACAAAGAAATGCAATTATATAGTTTCTTGAACTTTCCAGATACAAAGGAAGAATGGGATGAAACGATTAAGTATTTTGAATCGAATGGAAAAGATTATATTAAAAATCTTAAAAAAGACTTAGAATTTTTTAAAAATGATTTGCTAAAATTTCTTCCTGAATCGTTCCATTCATATATTAATGATGGAACATTGAATACAGCGTATCCATCAGAAAAACTTAGAAATATGATTAATAATTGGAAAGATGAATACGACCAGCAAATGGAGGATCTGAATAAAGAGTATCGATCAAAATATAACGCGAGTAAAGATTTACTTCCATTAAGCATTGTAAAATTAAATGAGATTTCATTACATGATTCAAATGTAAAATCAATTGAAAATCTTTCAATCGATACATTTGTTATAAATTTAGATTGTGCAGGCGGATTTAATGATTTTACTGAAATCAAACTCACTTTTAAGGGAGTTAAAGAAATAAGTATGCCTGAGGATATTAAAGGTGGTTTTTGGCTTTACGATGAGGTTTATCCAGCAAAGTCAGGTTATGAACTTCATGTCCTATTCGACATTCCATTTATAGAATTTAAGATTGTAGCTGAAGATATAATAGTCGAAGGTAAGAGTGATAACTAATATTTAACTAATAGGTTTAGTGCTAATGTTAAGCGGGACCTGGGAAGCCGAAAGTATTGTCTAATTAGTGCCACTACTGTTGAAGGGGGCTATATTTTTTTGAAAGAATATCAATTAGAACTATTCCGTGCTTTGAAAAATATTAAAGATTTAGAAGTCGACTTATCTGATTCATATCTTAATAATCCTAGGAACAGTTCATTAAACAAAGAGTATAAGTTACTAAAACAAAAGTTAATCACTGATGAAGAGATTTCAGCATTTAAGAAAGTGCAAAATGAAACCATAGAATGTGTTATTTATAGAATACTGGAAATGATCGATGGATATGGTGATTTGTCTTATGATGTTGAATTAATCAATAAGAATAATAATGAATCTGTAAGAGGAAATATCGAATTACATGATCAATTTATTAATTATATTTACGATCGAGAAAATGAAAAATGAATATACCTTATGAAACGAACGCAATGCTTTAGTATAGTAACACAGATCGAACGAATGATTTGATTCTACTTTACAAAGTGTCATTTTTACTTGAAGAAGGAAAAACTGATTTAATATAGAATGTATTTGATGGTTCATACTACTATTTCTGAAATTGGTAAAGGGGATACATTAAATGACAGAGGGTTTTTACAAAGTTCAAGATGTACTTGAGAACTACAAAACAGCAGTATATGAAAAAGATGTGGAAAAATTTCTATCCTTGTACGCTCCTGAATTACATATTTATGATGCTTGGGAGAACTGGGAGTGCAAGAGTATTTCTTCTTGGAGGGAAAATGTAGTAGGTTGGTTTAATGGATTGAGTGAGGATGGCGTTTTACTTAATGTTGAATTTAATGATCTAGTAATTGAAGAAAATTCAAATCTTGCATTTGTTCATTGTGCTGTAACTTTTGCTGCACATCAAGAGGAATCTGGTGAGAAGCTTCGTCAAATAACAAATCGGTTCACATACGGTTTAAAAAAAGTGAATGAAACTTGGGTCATAGTTCACGAACATTCATCATTACCTATAGAAATTGGAACTGGTAAGGGAATTTTTAACTTGAAGTAAACAATAAACTATTTTGATACGTGCCTCTAAAGGTTGTCTAATTTGACAATCTTTTTTTAGTTCAAAAATAAACAATTAAATTTAAAAAGGCTGCCTACAAGTCGGTAATCAGACTTATATGGCAGCCTCTTTTATATTTAACACAATAATATTTTACTAGTAGTTATACGTAATGTTATTTCAATAGTCTAACTTTATGAGCTTTCAACTATATATATATAAATGAGATATAAGTGAAAGATGGTGGGGTAGTATGACGAAAAGAGATTATTTAATAAAACCGCTTGTAGGTGAAAACTATCCAATAATTGATCGAGGAGAAACTATCTACTTATGGGACAAGCAAGGAAAGAAGTATATTGATGGTTCTTCTGGTGCTGTAGCGGCAAGTATTGGTCATGGCGTAAAGGAAATAGTTGATGAAATGGTAAAGCAGGCGAATAAAGTAGCGTTTGTTTACAGATCGCAGTTTACTAGTGAAGCTGCGGAATTATTAGCAGAAAAGATAGGTCAGCTCACCCCAGGGGATTTAAACTGGAGTTTTTTTGTTAATAGCGGTACAGAAGCAACTGAAACGGCTATGAAAATGGCCATTCAGCATTTTCAAGAAAAAGGAATTCACACAAAAACTAAAATTATTTCGAGAAGTATGAGCTACCATGGTATTACGATGGGAGCCTTATCTATGTCCGGGCATCCTTTAAGAAGGAAGCGTTTTACTAGCTTACTAGCGGATTATCCAATGGTAGAAGCGCCATATTGTAAAAGATGTCCATACGAATTAGAACCTGGAAAGTGTGGCTTACTATGTGCTACTTCACTTGAGCGTTCCATTCAAAAGTTAGGATCTGAAAATGTAGCTGCTTTTATCGCCGAACCGATCGTTGGTGCAGCAGGTGCTGCGTTAACCCCTCCGAAAGGATACTATGAAAAAATTAAAGAAATTTGTGAAAAACATGATGTACTATTTATTGCAGACGAAGTGATGACAGGAATTGGAAGGACCGGAGAAATGTTTGGAATTAATCATTGGGATTGTGTGCCCGATTTATTAGTTCTTGGAAAAGGATTGGCAGCCGGATATACACCGATTGCAGTTGCTATTGCAAGTGACCGTGTCATGCAACCAATATTAGAAGGAAGTCGTCTAGTTATGAGCGGACACACATTTAGTGCAAATCCACTTTCGGCAAATATAGCTTTAGCCGTTTTAAATTATGTTGAGAAAAATCGATTAGCACAAAATTCTAAAGTACAAGGTGAAAAAATAAAATTAAAACTAAAAGAGTGGCAGAAAATTTATCCTTTTTTGTTTGATATTCGAGGAGAAGGTTTACTGATTGGTATTGAAATAAATGAAGAATTTTTTAACTGTAAAAGTGTAACAAATCGTGTTATTGAGATTGCGAAAGATAAAGGATTATTGTTATACCCTTCTGTAAGTGGTCCATATGGAAGATCTGAAAATAGTTTCTTGCTTTCTCCACCTTTAGTCATAACTGATGCACAAGTTGATGAATTGCTAACTTTATTGATGGATGTATTTATTGAGCTAAATAAAGAGGCGAAGGGGACAAAATAATGGCAATTAATACTTTCAGAAAAATCATAAGTATTGAGGAAGCCTTACAATATTTTAAAGATGAGATGGTTTTAATGTTTGGTGGGTTTGGCGGTATTGGTAACCCACCTACATTAATAAAAGGCATTCTAGAAAAGGGGTTTAAAAATCTTACTTTAATAGGTAATGATACCGGGTTTCCTGATGTTGGGATCGGACAGTTAGTGACAGCTAAACGAGTAAAAAAAATGATTACAACTCATATCGGATCAAATCCAAATGCCGGAAAGCAAATGACTGATGGTACATTAGACATCGAATTTAGTCCTCAAGGCACTTTTATTGAACGCATTCGGGCGGGTGGTGTTGGATTAGGCGGTGTATTAGTAGATATAGGGATTGATAGTGTCATTGATGTAGATAAACAGAGAGTGAATGTATTTGGAAAGGAATATTTAGTTGAAACACCTCTTATTTCTGATGTCTCAATTGTCTATGCAAAAAAGGCTGACCCATTTGGAAATTTGGTATTTGATAAAAGCGCTCGAAATACAAATCCATATGTAGCGATGGCTGGAAAAATAACAATTGCAGAAGTTGAGGAAATTGTACCTTTAGGGACATTAGAACCTGAGGAGATTATTGTACCAGGGGCATTTGTAAATCACATCGTTCAATCGGAAGGAGTGAATTGGAAGTGGGTTTGGGAAAAATAAATCCTCGTGAAATGATGGCAAAACGAGCAGCTAAAGAGGTAAAGAATGGTATGATTGTCAATCTTGGGATTGGAATTCCTTCACTGATCCCAAATTACTTATCTGATGATTGCAATGTTATGTTTCATGCAGAAAATGGTGTATTAGGGTTAGGGCCTACTCCACAAAAAGGTGAAGAAGATGAGAATTTGTGTAATGCAGCAGGATTACCAGTTACATTAATTCCAGGCTCCAGTTATTTTGATAGTAGTATTGCTTTTGCCATTATTCGAAAAGGTTTATTAGATTTAACAGTACTTGGTGCACTAGAAGTTAGTAAAAATGGTGATTTAGCAAACTGGATTGTTCCTGGAAAAAGAGTACCTGGAATTGGTGGAGCAATGGATTTAGCCCAAAAATCAAAAAAAGTAATCGTCTTAATGAATCATACAAATAAAAATGGTGACCCGAAAATAGTTTCAGAATGTACACTTCCTCTTACATCGCCAAAATGCGTTGATTTAATCATTACAGAAATGGCTGTAATTGAAATTAAGAAAGAAAGCGGAGAGCTTTGGTTAAATGAAGTTATGTCTCCATATTTAGTCAGCGATGTAATTGAGAAAACCGGTGCCCCACTTTTTGTGAATCCAAATGTCATTGTTCACCGTTGGGAGTGATTAAAATTGGATTTAAAAACAAAAATTAATGAATATATTACTAAAAATAGGAGCAAGGCAATTGAGTTACTTCAAGATCTTGTTCGTGAAAAAAGTGTATCAGGAAACGAAGCGAGTGCCCAAACTATTGTCACAAATTATTTACAGAATCTCGGATTAGAAATTGATAAATGGGAGCCTTCGATTGATGAATTAAATAAATCATCGTATTTTATTTCGGAGAGAAGTTCATTCAAAAACAGTCCAAATATTGTAGCAACTTTAAAAGGAATAGGAAATGGTCGATCAATTATATTAAATGGACATATTGATGTTGTTCCAGAAGGAGAAATAAGTAGCTGGGATTGTCAGCCATATAGCGGTGTTATTGTGGGGAATCGATTATATGGTAGAGGGACGACTGATATGAAGGGTGGCAATGTAGCTGCACTTTTAGCAATTGAAGCAATCAAGAAATCAAAAATTCGCCTTAAAGGTGATGTTTATTTTCAAAGTGTAATAGAAGAAGAGAGTGGAGGGGCAGGAACATTAGCTGCTATATTACGTGGCTACGTTGCAGATGCTGTCCTGATTCCAGAACCGACTAAAACGAAAATATTTCCAAAACAGCAAGGCAGTATTTGGTTTCGTATAAATGTAAAAGGAAAAGTTGCACATGGTGGAACAAAATATGAAGGTGTTAGCGCGATTGAAAAAAGTATATTAGTTATAAACCATATTAATCAATTAGAAAAAGTACGCAACTTAAGATTACTAGATGACCCATTATACAAAAATGTGCCAATTCCCATTCCAATTAATATCGGAAAAATAAAAGGTGGAACTTGGCCTTCCTCCGTTTCAGATTTAGTTACACTTGAAGGAAGATTAGGAGTGTCACCAAACGAAAAAATAGAAGAAGCTAAACTTGAATTACAGAAATGGCTAAAAACATTATCTTTAATTGACGACTGGTTTACTGAGCATCCAGTTGAAGTTGAATTTTTTGGTGCAAGTTGGTTACCAGGTAGTATAGATCTACAACATCCATTTATGGAATCTCTGAAAAAATCTTTTCAGCAAGTATATAATAAAGAGCCCATCATTGAAGCATCCCCATGGGGAACGGACGGCGGATTATTTACACAAGTAAAACAAATTCCTACAATCGTATTTGGCCCAGGAGAAACAAAAGTTGCACACTACCCAAATGAGTACATCGACTTAGATGAAATGTTTCGTTGTGCGGAAGTAATTGCCAACACATTACTTGATTGGTGTGGTGTAGTTGAATAATGAACTATTTTATTAACACTATGTATAATGCAATAATTTGTCTAAATTATTTTCTTGGAAATAAAATTGGTTTTATTAAAAATATCGCCTATTAAACAAAAGTTGTTACGATATGAAAAGTAAAAGTAATGTAATTGAACCTTGGATAGGATTCTAAGGTTCTTTTATTTGGGCAAAAACTATGATCGTTTATCAAATGACAGAGATTAACACAATAAATGAAAGTTAATATGTTTTGACTTTTTAGTAGAATCAGGAGATTTTAGGATGAAAATACGAGATTGATTCCAAGTAGTTTTAACACTATTAGGAAGTATGAAAGCAATAAAAGTTATAAGAAACACGAGCAATAAGAGAGTGAACATTTTTATCACCTATTCCTAAGACGTTTATGTTACTGAAAGAATTTAACGAACGAAATTTTATTATTTATTATTATAACTTATCTAATAGTAGTTGTAACTTGGGGGAATATCGGCAGTTTTTATTAGAAAATTACTTGAAGACTCTATTTAAATAAAATTGAGTCATTGTTAATTGATTTCCGTAATTTTTATTCTAATTTAAATTTTCTAAAAATAGTATAGAAAATGAGAATGATAATTGTTATCATTAACTTTGTAACAACAATAACCATACTTAAGGAGATGCTTATGGAAAAACAATTAGAGCTTCAATTTGAAAACTTCGAGAAACTTCAGTCTCAATGTAAAACGCTGATGATCAGTTCAATGGATGATAAAGGTGAGCCACATGTCAGTTATTCGCCATTTATTATTCATGAGGGAGAATTCTATATTTTCATTAGCAAAATAGCAGCACATTTTCAATACTTAGAAAATAATAAGCATGTAAGTATTATGATCATTGCAGATGAGGCAACTTCACCAATTTTATTTGCTAGAGAGCGAATTCGTTATAAATGTACTCCTGAGTTGGTAGGGAATATGGACAAAGAACATATCTTCGAAAAATTCGTAGAGAATCACGGGGAACAGATGATAAAAGTTTTAAGAGGCATTGACTTGTCGTTATTTAAGCTTACACCAATAGAAGGACGCTATATTGCTGGATTCGGTCAGGCTTTTGATATTAAGCCAATTGAAGGAACTTTTATTCAAATAGATCCTTCGAAAATGAACCATTAATCGAATAGCCCGTTATGAACTTAAAGTAACGGGCTTTTGCATATGTTGATTTCTAGACAAAAGAAAAAGACCACATTTTTATGGTCTAATGTGCCGAGTTTAGTTGCATAAGTAGTTATTGCGTTTTTTAATTTTTAATCCAAGTTAGCATACGTAGGATCAGAAAAGGTTCAAACCAAGTAATCAATAAAAAAAGGATAAAAAACGACGATACTGCAAAAAATTTTGTGTTGCCTCTTTCTCTTTTGGAAATTGCTATAAAGCTACAAATCGCCCCAAATAATAACAATAAAAAACCAATTAAAGCAATAAGTTCGTTGAAGCCTGGAACCACATAAATTATTCCAAACAAAAACAATCCAATGATTAATAATATTAGTGAAATCGTACTGAAGTTTTTCATAGATTCACCTCTTTTACTAATAATAATTTTTTATGTTAGCTACTTAATATATTAACATATATTTCCATTTTATTGTGCAACTAATCTCGCATTTAGTAGAACAAGAAAATCAATAATCTACTTTAACAGAGAGCTAAAATAGTAGAAGATGTCTTTTGACTATGTTTAATTTAAAGAAATATCTACACATTAATGTTAAAAATACTTCAAATCATGATAGATAAAATGGAATTTGGAACACTAAGTAGTAAAAAGTAAAAGTGAGGAGTTTTATGAGAAAAATTTCTTTATTTTTTCTATGTCTATTTTTGTGCATTCAGTTGCCTGCAAAGACGAGTGCAGCAGGAAAAATTCCAATTTTAATTTATCATTCCATCGATGAATTTACAGGGCACGGGGTAAGTGCTTTGTTTGTCAAACCAGAGGATTTCGAAAAACAAATGATTTATTTACGTGATCATGGTTTTACATTATTAACATTTGAACAATGGGGAGAGCGTAATAATGTAAAGAAGCCAATATTTATAACGATAGATGATGGATATAAAAACAACTTAAATGTATTAAAAATTTTTCAGAAATTAAAATCTGATACGTTCCAACCTAGAGCAACTATATTTGCGATTTCTGATTATATTGGATATCCGGATCGTCTTTCTAGCACGGATTTAAAAAAGCTGTCAGATTCAGGGATGTTTTCAATTCAATCGCACACTGCAACACATCCTGATTTAAGAAAAATAACAGACTATAACCATGAGTTAAAAGATTCAAAAGATAAAATTCAAGCAATTACTGGTAAGTCAGTCATCGCTTTATCTTATCCTTATGGTAATTATAATGATAAAGTAATTGAAGAAACGAAAAAGTACTATAATTATGCAGTGGCAACCGAACCTAAATATTTTATGGAACAAGGTACAAAAAATGAAAACTACCGTTTACCTAGAATCTATATTAAGTATGATACTACTTTGGATGAATTTGCTAAACTTGTAGAAGGACAAGCTAAAGTGATCTTTAATTTTAGAGAAATTGAGCCTATTTATGAAAACTGAATGATATGTCTTAAGGGGCATATAGTACACTTTAATAATAGTTCTAATAATAGTGTTAAATGAGGCCGTCCTAAAAGTCAGCGTTACTGGCAAATAGGTGGCCTTTATTTAATTTCGAGATGTAATGTTGATCTCAATCTGTCTTGGAGCAAAGTGGGGGTATCTTAGCGGCGTTTTTCAATTACCGTTGATTTTATCATCTCCATTTGTATATATTTAGTGGATTTCTTCACCTTTTTAGTTGTTTTAGAAAGAGTTAGTGCAAAATTTTTTGATTTTCCATCTTTGTATATCTACTTTTGAACAATAATTCATGCTAGATACCCTAACCGGTATGGGTAATATCCTATCTAATATGGGATTCTAGGGAATTTAATTGCAGTTTCGTTGATTTTAATTGCAGTTTCAG
>NZ_NUEU01000087.1:0-38766 GCF_002556365.1 Bacillus sp. AFS002410 | reverse complement strand
ACACTTTCAATAGTCGGTGCCTTAATATTAGGACAAGCAGCCGTTCAAGCTGGGTTTATATCAAATTCCATGATTATTATTGTTGCGGTTACTGCAATAGCCAGTTTCGCTATACCATACTACAATATGTCGATTGTAGCGAGGCTTTTTCGATATTTAATATTAATGGCTGGAGCATATATTGGCTTGTTTGGAATATTAATAGTGAGCATGATAATTTTGTTCCATTTATGCAGTCTTCGTTCATTTAGCGAGCCATATTTTGCCCCTTTTGCTCCATTTCGATTTAAAAGTCAACGGGATAATATTTTAGTTCTGCCTCCTGGAGGGATTTCTAATCCTGTTAAAGAACAAAGTAAAGGCGAATAAATCGGTAAAAACAAAATAGAAACACCATAACTAAAAATAAATAGGGGTGTTTCTTTTTTTGAAAAGGAACAATAAGCTCAACAGTTTCTCCTCTTTTTAATACAAATTCCTCATCATGGATAGGGCGAACCATAGATATTTTGGCTGTACTAGCAACCGTTTTTGGCATTGTCCCATCAATAGTCATTGGTGCACAGCAAATTTCTGGAGGATTAAGTTATCTATTTCCATCATTTCAGACTACACTTGTTACTCAACTGTTATTGATGTGTGTCTAATTTCTATAAAGGAGAGATTAAATGGAACACGGTTTGTTAGAAATTTCAAATATAATAATAGGAGAATTCTTAATATTGCTTCTATTTGGAGTAATATCATGGTTGATTGCAAATAAATTTAATAAACCATACACAATATTTCTTGTCATTATTGGTTTAGTCATTGGTTTATTGAATATTGATTTTTTAGATAAAATTGCTGATTTATTTACAAATAGTGAGACCTTTTCGTTGATTGTACTTGGTCTTTTTTTACCCTCTCTTCTAGGTGAGGCGTCGATGAAGTTTGAATATAGAGAAATTAAAAAATACAAAAATGAAATTTTAAGTTTAGCTCTTTTAGGTACACTCTTAACGTTTGTACTTGTTGCAGTGGCATTGATTTTTATTTGTAGGTTACCAGTAGTAGTATCCTTTACAATTGCTTCTCTTATGTGTGCAACTGATCCTATTTCAGTAATGGGTATGTTTAAAACATACAGTGTAAAGAAAAGTATGGCAGCTAGTTTAGAAGGCGAAAGTCTGTTTAATGATGGAATAGCAGTTGTATTTTTTAAAATATCTACCGTATTCCTATTAAGTTATATAAACATGGGTATATCAGGAATTTGGGCGGGTATTTTTTTATTCTTTAAAGTTGTTCTGATTGGAACTGTTATAGGATTAGGTTTAGGATTTTTAGCTTCATACATGATTAGTTTCGTAGACAATTATCCTCTTGAAACAATGGTATCTTTTTTACTTTTATATGGAAGTTATCTTATTTCTGAGCATTTTCATGGGAGTGGAGTAATCGCTGTTGTTGTTGGAGGCATTGTATTTGGGAACTATGGAAAGAAAATTGGAATGAGCTCGGTGACAGAGGATTACATAGCAAGTTTTTGGGACATCGTTTCGTTTGTAGGAAATACAATTTTATTCCTACTCATTGGTCTAGTAGTTTATCGTTTAGACGTTCTAGAAAATTGGAAGGTTTCGTTAGTAACGATCATTATTGTATTAATTGCTAGAACAATTGCTGTATATATTAGTCTGTTAAAAATTAAAACTTTTACAAAACATGAAAAGTTCCTTATTAATTGGGGAGGATTAAAAGGAGCTTTGTCAATTGCACTGGCACTAACTTTACCTGCCGATTTTCCGTATAGAGAAAATATCTTGTTAATTGTATATGCGAATGTAGTGTTTTCATTGTTAGTTCAAGGTTTGAGTATCCCTAAAGTCATTATGTATTTAAAAGATAAAGAACAAGCTGGACAGTAATAATCAATTGGATATATTCAAAAAAACAAGCAAATTTGCTTGTTTCTTTAAAAATTTTGTAGTTTATTCTAACCCATTTATATTTGGTCGCCATTCTTTTTCTACTAATTTGCCATTTTTCCAAGTTTGTATCCAACTATCGTTATAATTTATGCCATATGATATATCAATTTGATTATCAAGATCTACGTTATGGCAGGCAAAATAGTAATTAATTGCTTCATCTTTTTCCGTACCGACATAGATAATATCTTCTTTTTTAAATCCTTTTCCAAAAACTAAATAAATTGTTTCCATGTAGCACCTCTACCTAATTATTAGATTTACTTTTGATATGACGTAAAGTATTAATTTGAAAATATTCACAAAGAATTATAATTTTAATTATGATTACATCTATTTTACTATTAGATGATATACTAGAAGAAATACATATGTTTTTAAAGGAGGAGTCTGTCAAACAAGGGAGTATTATGCCTTGGGGACAGGCTTTTTTTGTTTTGGTTTAAGCACATTGCGATTTGTTAATTCGATTCGGAGGTAAAAAGATTTCTTCAAATTATTATATTTGAATCTGAAATTGTTTATTCAGTTGCAAGTAGGTTAAATTAAGATAAACATAATATAAGTTTCGGGGGAGAAAGATATGGAACATTTAGAACATGGATATAATTGGAGATATTATGCAACTATTGTAGTCTTTTTACTTGCATATGCTTTTATTATAACTGAAAAATTGAATAGAGCGTTAATTGCATTATTAGGGGCAGGCATAATAGTGGGTATTGGAGCAGTTGATTTGCATTCAGCATTAACAACTCATATTGAGTGGGAAACTATTACGCTTTTAATTGGAATGATGATCATAGTATATATTACAAGTAAATCTGGGCTATTTGAATATATAGCGATAAAGACAGCTAAAATCTCAAAAGGACAACCAATCCTAATACTAATTTCATTGTCATTATTAACAGCAATTTGTTCAGCATTTCTTGACAACGTAACAACGATCTTATTAATCGTTCCAATTACATTATCTATAACTAAAATTTTAAAAGTCGATCCAAGACCATTTTTAATCCTTGAAGTTATTTATTCAAATATGGGTGGAACAGCGACATTGATTGGTGATCCTCCTAATATTATGATTGGTTCAGCTAATAAACATTTATCATTTAATTCTTTTTTAATTAATTTAGCACCTATTATTGGAATCATTGTTCTGGCAACAACAATCATTATTTATTTTATTTATCGAAAAAAGTTAGTAACAACCTCAGACCAAATTCAAACATTGATGTCAATCAATGAAACAGAGTATATAAAAGATAAATCTCTATTAATAAAATCTCTCATCGTACTTGGTATAACTTTATTAGGATTTATCCTTCACTCTATTTTACATTTAGATGCAGCGCTTGTAGCAATGGTGGGCGCAACAATTTTAATGATCATTGGCGTAAAAGAACATGATTTAGAAGATGTATTTGCGAATATAGAATGGGTGACTATTTTTTTCTTTGCAGGTTTATTTGTACTTGTAGGTGGTTTAGTGGATATTGGATTAATCGGATCATTAGCTAAAAAAGTTTTAGAATTAACAAATGGCAATATTCATATAGCGGCACCTTTAATATTATGGGTGTCAGGAATTGCCTCGGCTACAATCGATAATATACCTTTTGTTGCAACCATGATACCTTTAATTCAAGATTTATCCGTAGGGATGGGGCTTTCACCAGATGCTCCGCAAATTGAAGTGCTATGGTGGTCACTTGCATTAGGGGCTTGTCTTGGCGGAAATGGAACATTAATAGGTGCTTCTGCAAATGTTGTAGCAGCAGGAATTGCATCAAGAGAAGGACACAAGTTTGGATATTGGGATTTCTTGAAGATAGGTCTTCCAATCACATTATTTTCACTTCTTTTATCCAACTTATATCTATATGTTAAATTTCTAATGTAAATCAATTAATTTACAAATATTTTATGTAATTGCTCAAATGCTACGAATAAACTCAAATTTAAATATAAAGTCTACTATATTAAAAGAAAATATAATTAGGAAGTATTTTAATTAAGATTTTTAAGAGAAGGGTTTATAAGATGACCATTCTTATTAATAAGAATGGTCATCTTTAAATGAAAGGAGCAAGGTAACGGTGAAAAAACAATTTGCAGTATTTGGTTTAGGTCGATTTGGAGGAAGTTTAGTTAAAGCATTTTCAGAATTAGGTGTGGATGTATTAGCCGTTGATTTAGATTTAGAGAAAGTTAATGAATATACAGAATATGCGACTCATGTTGTACAAGCTAATGGAATTGACGAATTAACTTTAAAAACATTAGGTATACGAAATTTTGATCATGTTTTTGTTTCGTTTGGAAACAACATAGAAGGAAGTATACTAACATCGCTCTTATTAAAAGAGTTAGGTATACCGCAAGTATGGGCAAAAGCACAAAATGATTATCACCAAAGAGTTTTGGAAAAAATTGGTGTAGATCGTGTGATACATCCCGAGAGAGATATGGCGAAACGAATTGCTCGTCACATTGTCACTGACAAGATGGTTGACTATTTTGAGCTATCCAAAAACCATAGCATTGTAGAGATTCGTGCAACGGAAAAAATACATAACAAAACACTGGTGGAATTAGATGTTCGGGCTAAGTACGGTTGTAATATAGTTGGATTCCAACGAAACGACGAAATGATTGTTTCTTCATTAAGGGATTATAAAATTCATAAAGAAGATATTTTAATAGTCATTGGACACAATGATGATATCAAAAGGTTTGAGGAAGAAGGCGTATAAGAATGAAAAGGAAGGCAAATATTTCGCCTTACCAATTACTAATATTGGTATTTGGTTGCTTTGTTACTTTAGGAACAATTTTACTCAAGTTACCTTTTGCAACTACTAAGTCTATCAGTTGGATTGATGCTCTATTTACAGCTACCTCGGCTAGCACAGTTACTGGATTAGGAGTAGTGGATACCGAAAAAACGTTTACTCTTTTTGGAGAATTAGTCATAACCTTTCTCATTCAATTTGGCGGATTAGGTATCATGTCTTTTGCAATTTTGGTCTTTATAATGTTGGGGAAAAAAATTGGAATTAAAGAACGGATTCTTGTACAACAGGCACTAAATCAAAACTCGATCGGTGGAGTGATAAAATTAGTTAAGAACTTATTTATCATATCATTTCTAGTTGAGTTTATTGCGATGATATTTCTTTCAATTAGATGGGTACCAGAATATGGTTTTGGAAGAGGCGTCTATTTAAGCTTTTTCCATGCCATTTCTGCGTATAATAACGCGGGATTTTCATTGTTTTCGGATAACTTAATAAGGTATGTAGGAGATCCACTTATAAATATCGTCGTTTCTTTATTATTTATTATTGGAGGAATTGGATTTACAGTGTTAGCTGATATATGGCAAAAGAAGAGCTTTAAAAAGTTAAGTTTGCATTCTAAAATTATGCTAGTTGGGACATTACTTCTAAATTTTATTGCCATGTTCTTTATTTTTACGTTAGAGTACAATAATCCAAATACACTTGGAGGGTTACATTCTCTGTCGGATAAGCTATGGGCTTCCTATTTTCAAGCAACAAGCCCAAGAACAGCGGGTTTTAATTCAGTAGATATTAGTCAACTTGACCATTCTACGATTTTCTTAATGATTATTCTAATGTTTGTTGGAGCAGGAAGTGGTTCAACTGGAGGGGGCATCAAGTTAACAACCTTCATGGTCATCATTCTAGGTGTTATTTCATTTTTAAAAGGAAGACGAGAAATCGAAATTGCTAATCGTTCAATCAGTGAGAATTTTATCTTTCGGTCATTGGCCATTTCTACAATTGCACTTATCTTTATCAGTATAGCTGTATTTATTCTTAGCATAACGGAAAAGGCAGATTTTATTAAAATTTTGTTTGAGGTAATTTCTGCTTTTGGTACGGTTGGTTTATCGATGGGATTTACAGCTAGTTTATCAGTCATTGGTAAATTAATAATTGTTTTTATTATGTTTTTAGGCAAAATTGGTCCTCTAACACTTGCGTTGTCATTAGCCAAACCTGTGAATTCAAGAATTAAATATCCCAATGAAGATATTTTAACTGGTTAAAAGAGAAATTGTATTAATAAGTAAATAATATGAGATGCCTGTCACAAGTGAGCAAATCTGTTCAATTGTAACAGGCACTTTTAATTTTTAGGTATGGATTAAATATATAGATCCTTATTTTTGTAACTTAGTAACATTACATAGCAGCTTAGTCAATCCGATGTTTGCTGTGCTTAAGGACTATCATATACTAAACGTAAATATTTAACGTAAAAAGGTGGTGAATAAATTGAAAATCATCATTGAAGAATCACCTGATTGCAGTGAAACAGAAATAACTATTACATGTAAAGAATTGACACAAGAGTGTTATAAAAATAGTTTCTTCTATGCGTGCACTGGAACAGAAAATACTTGGAACCTTAAAGGGATAAATATGTCCTAAGTAAAGAACTCTCAAAAAAAGCTTATAAAACAAGCCAATGAAATCACAAATCTCTACTAAAAGCTAATTGTGATGCTTTAGGAATTGGTGGAAAAATAGCAAGTACACGTCCAAAAATTTGAAGAAAAATTGATTGGATAAAAGAATATAGAAATATTCAATATCAAATATATATTAAAGTGAAAATAGATAAAACTGGAACTGTGTATTAAGAACACTGTTTTAGCTAAAAAAGACAAACTTATAAAAGTTTGTCTTTTTTTATTTTGGTTTTCATTTAGATCCTTATGAAGTTGTTTTCTTTATTTTTCACTTAGGATGCAAATGTATATCGGTACTTTTAAAACACAATTAAATGATTTGGATTTTATAAAAATGATTTGAATTTTTTAAATAGTTTTACTTTTATATAATAATTGTAATTTTCAGGTTATTATAATAAGATAATTTTATGTAGAAGTAAAGAGTCTTTTCTACACAATATGGATATATTCTCTTGAATAGAATGTTATCAATTAATAGTTTTTTTCTACTTCATTGTAAAACGGAGGAATGTCATGGATACGCAAGTACTTATATCAATTTCTATTTACTTTATTTTTATGTTAGCTATTGGTATATACGCTTATAAAAAATCTACTAATAGCCTATCTGAGTATATGCTAGGAGACCGTGGTCTTGGACCAGCAGTTACTGCGCTTTCAGCTGGTGCAGCTGATATGAGTGGCTGGATGTTGATGGGATTACCTGGAGCAATGTATGCGACTGGAATTTCTTCTGTATGGATTGCCATTGGACTTACGGTTGGGGCATATTTTAACTATTTACTTTTAGCGCCTAGACTAAGAGTTTTTACAGAGGTTGCAGACAATTCGATTACAATCCCAAATTACTTTGAAAAAAGATTCCAAGATACAAGTAGAATATTAAGAATCGCTTCAGCAATTGTTATTATTATTTTCTTTACATTGTATTGCTCAGCTGGACTTGTATCTGGAGGTACATTATTTGAATCCGCATTCGGAATCGATTATAAAATTGGGCTGTTTGTAACGGCAGGAGTTGTAATTGCTTATACATTATTCGGTGGCTTCTTGGCTGTTAGTTTAACAGATTTTGTTCAAGGTTTAATTATGTTTATTGCTCTTATAATGGTTCCTTTGGTAGCTTTTACGAATTTAGGTGGTGTAAAACCTGTATTTGATGAGATACAACATATTGATCCAAAATTATTAAATATCTTCACGGGAACTTCCTTCGTTGGTATTGTTTCATTACTTGCTTGGGGATTAGGTTATTTTGGACAACCACATATTATTGTACGCTTTATGGCAATATCGACTGTAAAAGAATTAAAACCAGCTCGACGAATCGGAATGAGTTGGATGCTTTTTACAATCGTAGGTGCGACACTTACAGGACTTGTAGGTATTGCTTATATATCTATTAACAATTTAACGTTAAAGGATCCTGAAACAATCTTTATCTTTTTCTCAAATACTTTATTTCATCCTTTAATTACGGGTTTCTTGTTATCTGCTATTTTAGCAGCTATTATGAGTACAATTTCTTCACAGCTTTTAGTAACATCAAGTGCATTAACTGAGGATTTATATCGTATTTTTGGTAAACAAAATGCTACGGAGAAAGAGCTTGTACGTGTTGGGCGTTTAGCTGTTTTAATCGTTGCACTTGTATCGCTCTTATTGTCATTAAAACCAAATGATACGATTCTAAACCTTGTAGGTAATGCTTGGGCAGGCTTCGGAGCTGCATTTGGACCAGCAATTTTATTAAGTTTATTCTGGAAACGAATGACTCGCTGGGGAGCACTTGCGGGTATGATTGTAGGAGCTTTAACGGTTATTATTTGGATTAGTGTAGATGCTATTAAACAAACGATTAATCTATACGAAATGGTACCAGGATTCTTTTTTAGCTTATTAGCTGTTATCATAGTTAGTTTGCTAACTTCAAATCAAAGTCAAAAAATAGAAAAACAATTTGAAGAAATGGAAAAAAGACTAGCATAGAATTTGTTAGTAGAGTGGTAATTTCATAAGAAATTTAAAACAGAGAAACCAAATTGTGGTTTTTCTGTTTTTTTTTGGAACTGATAAAGAGGGATAGTAAAGAATCTCGTAGGTTTAAATGTTTCAAAAGACATTAATTCTTTTGTTTGATGGAGCTGTTTCCACTCTTTTTACATTTTTTTCTTTGAAAGCAGATCTTAATTTTGGATTCCAATATTTAGCTATTCTTCCTTCTGATTCAATGTATACATCAAACGATATTTTATTACCTTTAACATTGGGCTTTATTTTATTCTTTATACCTTTCACTTGAAATCAAATAAGATCAAGCTAAGATACAAAAAAAGAAATAGGAACAAGCCCTATAGAATATAGGGATAAGGCTGTTTAGATAGTATACCTTTTATTTAAGTGTCTACTTAACAAGGGTAAGACAAATAGGAATCAGGGGTTTTAATTTTATTGTACTAATTTTAAATTTTATTATATTTTAATTTTGTTTTAATAAACTGGATCAAATGTTTTTCTATTTTTGATGGAGCTCTATTCTTAGTCTGAATGATACCAAGAGTCACATTAACTGGTTCATAGTTAATAATTTCAAGCTCAACAATTTTGCCTTCTAAAACATATGGGTTACTTTTAGAAGCGAAATCAGGTGCAAAGCTAATAGCTAGTCCATTTGAGATTAATCGTGATAGTTCTTCAGTTTGATTTGATGAAAATAATATGTTCATTTGTCCATAGGAACGCTGAAAGTTATGAATAAACCATTTTATATAATCACTATTATATAAGACAATATCTTGCTGCAGGATTTCTTCTGGAGTTATTGTTTTTTTATTGCGAACGGTGAATCACTACTTATATAAACCTTCATTCTTCCTTCAAGGATTGGTTCGAAATTTAATGTCTCCATATTTTTTAATATATCCTTGTATATGCAGATAAGGCCAATTTCAGCTTTATTCTGTTGAACCGATTCAACTGTCAGTTCACTTATATTTTCTAAAATTTCTATTGATAAATTTGAATATAAGCTTTTATATTCCATTAATGGTTTCAATAAATAAGTAAAAAAAGCAGGAATCATAGACACTCTCAGATTTCCAGAATGTATATCTAAAATTTTTCTAGTTTCTTCAATCATTTCTTCATATTTTAATAAAACTTCATTTGCCTTTTTTACAATTTTCGTACCTTTGTATGTTTGAACGAGCCCATTACAAGAGCGATCGAAAATTTTTACACCTAATTCATTCTCTATTTTTTTAATATCCTGACTAATACCAGACTGGCTTATATGAAGATTCTTGCTAGCTTTTGATAAAGACCCTGTATTAGCAACTTCAGAAAGAATCTTTAGTTTTTGAATGTGCATAGGATGACCACCTTTTTATATAGATTATTAGATTAGAAGTTAGTTTAAATAATAAAAAAATATGTCCTCTTTTTTTAGATATTAGTAATTTGAACAAGGTATTACAAACCTTAATTTTAATAAGTATTGCTGAAGTTATCCGATAAATTTGGATAATTCAAAATTTTTAAATTAAAAAAATCCTTATTACCAAAACTTACTTTCATTTTATCTTATATTCTAGAAATTGCACATATTTTGTAAGCGTTTTCTCTGGTGGGTAGTTTGTAAAGAGCCAGGCCATTTTAATTAATTGCAAAGAGTGGTGAAACGTTTAGTGTGAAAAACCCAGCAACCGGGGAAGTTATCACCAAATTAGGAAAAGCAGGAAAAAAAGATACTGAAGCTGCAATTGCTTCAGCTCGTAAAGCTTTTGATTCAGGAGTGCAATTGATACTGGATTACAAAATAGCTCTGACTCAATTTATTTAATTTGGATGACTCCAATATATATGATATGAAGCCCTTAAGAGTATCACTTGAGAATAGTTTTGGGAATAAGCGTTGGTGAATGCTCAAAACGAATAGTTGTGCCTTCTATGAATCTTGAAACAGGAGAAGTTCATGTATATAAAACGGCACATAATAAAAGATTTAGAAATGACTATAAAGAAAAGATTGTTGATATATCACCTGCTACTTCGGCAGCTAGATTCGATAATATTCACCAGTGTTACATTTTCGGTAATTAAGACTATATAAGTTTACCAATCCTTTATTCTTTCGGTAATTAGGTTTGGTAAGCGATATGTTAAACCAAAGAACTTCCATTAAAGTATAAAAATTAAGCGTAACGAAAAAGCAGCAGTGGCCATACCAGCCATACTTCCTGTTATAAAAATCAAATTTAGTAGAAATGAAATCCCTACGATTATTAAACAAAGAGGATGCACTAATTTTTACAATTACACCTTAACTATTCAATGACTAATATTAGTAGTTTTTTAGTTCAGATATAGACTTAAAAAACTTACGTTCCATTGCCCCTCAGTTGCCATTTGCCGGTTCTAGACTAAATTCTAGCTTAAAAAGAAGACTTTGGTGTTATTGATCTTAATCAAAAAACTGAATAAAACATGAGGAAACGAGAAGCGTTCAATCTTAAGTACACAGAAGCAAGATGTTGAAGATATCATCATATTCAACATATATATTAACAACTACATTATTGTTAATATTAACATATGTTATGTTTTATATAATATCGTTGTTGTTTTTATTGTTTATATCAATGTTCTTATCATCTTTAACTTTATCATTTGAAAAGTTTTGTGAACAGGAGAATGAACGATTGAAAAGGATTAAGGTAGGCTCTGTTAAAAAGATAATGATGGCAATTTTAGCTTGGAGAGATTCCAAGCTATTTTTTAATTTAGTGAATAGACCTTGCTTAGTTTAGCAATTTATTGTTTTTACAACTAATATTGCATGTACTTACTAAAAAAGTAAAAGTGCTATTCCACATATTTTTGTCACACAAAAAAATACTACTTTGTACATGTCTGAATTTTCTTGATTTTAATAATCTATTAATAGAAGCTAGTTTGATAGAATGGTAATGAAAATCAGAAAAGCTGGCACATAGGTTTAAAGCTACAACTCAACTGCGAAAGTTGAGTTAATCATTTTTTCTTCGCCATTTTGTATGACTGGTTGATAGGGCAAATGTAGTATTCTGAAAATTACATCTATTATATTTTTGCAAATTTCTTCACTATTTTATAAGAACTTCTATTTTTCCCCCAAATTCGAGCTTATTTTTCATTACAAAATACAACAAATTTCATCAAAAGAAGATTAAAAAAACAACGAAAAGACTATTTTTTCTACAATAAATTTTATTAAATGACAATTTATTTCAAAAAAAATATAAACAATTAGGCCTTTTGTATTAACGACTAAGTCTTAAATTTCCCCAATTTACTCAACCTCCATTATTTTCAATAATGGTATTAACATGGGTAGTATGTAATGGAGCCGTACAAAATTTAATGAGAACTAAAAGCTGTTCATCACAATTAAATCAAAGTAATGTTATTCATTCACATTTACAAATGTAATAAAGAGACAAGGGAGTTAAAAAATGGGGAAAAAATCGTACAATAACAAGATTGTCAAAAGTCTAACAGTAGTTGCTCTTTCTTCTAGTTTTATTTTAGGATCACTTAGCCACTTAAATCTTACAAAAGCCGCAGGTTATTCAAAGGTTGAGGATATACTTGCGAAGTTAACTCCACAACAAAGAGCCGCACTGAAAGATCTTTCAACTAATGAAGAAACAGGTCTTCAAATTTCATCTAATATTGACCAAACTTCAACTAAACAAACATCAGTAATCGTACAGTTTGATAATCAACCTACAAAAGTTGCTCAAATCCAAGCGAGCCTTCAAGGGCAATCTTTAACTGAAACCGAAGCAACGAAATTGATTAATCAAGATCATGAAAAGTTTAATCAAGATGTTGGACAAGTATTAGTTGACGAGAATAATAAGAAGGTAGAATACAAGGTTAATCGTTCATATAAAAATGCGTTTAACGGTGTTTCGATGAGCCTTCCAGCTAATCAAATAAAAAATCTATTAAAATCAAAAGCAGTTAAAACAGTGTGGAGTAATGAAACATTTTCAATTGAGCCACCTACTGCAGAAGAAAATAATACAATAAAAGCTGATGAGGCAAAGGTTGGAAACTATACGCCATATGATGGCTTAGATCGTTTACATGCTGAAGGTTTCACTGGTAAAGGAATTAAAGTAGGGATTTTAGATACAGGGATTGATTATCACCATCCAGATTTAAAGGACGCATTTAAAGGTGGATATGATTTCGTTGACAATGATAATGATCCAATGGAAACAACGTATGCTGATTGGAAGAAGTCAGGAAAACCAGAAATAAGCAACTCCGCACCTTACTACACAGAGCATGGTACACATGTTGCTGGTATTATTGGTGGTCGTGGTAAAGCGGATAATGAGTATAAAATGGTAGGCGCGGCACCTGAGGCCGATATTTATTCTTATCGTGTACTTGGACCATATGGTAGCGGAACAACTGATGCCATTATTGCTGGATTGGATCGAGCAGTGAGTGACGGTATGGACGTTATTAATATGTCTTTAGGTAACTCGTTAAATGATCCATTATATGCGACTTCAGTTGCTGTTAATAATGCTGTTTTAAGTGGTGTTACGACTGTTGTTGCAGCTGGTAATAGTGGAGATAAAAATTATACTTTAGGTTCACCTGCAGCGTCTGCATTAGCATTAACAGTTGGAGCATCAACAATTTCACTTGATGTATACCAATACGCAGGCGTACAAAATGGTGTTAATTACACAGTAAGACAATTAGCAAGAAATTATTCTGATGATCTTACACAGTTAAAAAGTAAGACATATCAACTTGTTGATGTTGGTCTAGCTGGAACAGCATCAGACTTTAACGGGAAAGATTTAAATGGCAAAATTGCTTTCATCAAACGTGGAACATATGCATTAATTGACAAAATCAAAAATGCAAAAACAAGAGGTGCTGTCGGAGTACTTATGTATAACGATGAAGCAAACCAAGCGGAGGGTGCAATTCAGTCTTTCTTAGGTGAATCAGTTGATGCAGTACCTGCATTTTCAGTTTCAAATAGTGAAGGTAAAGCAATCTTAGCAGCGATTCAAGCAGGAAATTCAAGCTTCTCATTCGGAGATTATACAAAAGTACAAACAGCAAGTGATGATTTAGCAGGATTCAGTTCAAGAGGTCCTTCTCGAGTGAACTATGATATTAAACCAGAAGTAACTGCACCAGGTGTTGCAATTATGTCAACCGTACCGTTTTATGTGAACAATAAAACGGTAGATGGAACTCACCCTGAAGATTACAAATATGCATATGAGCGCTTATCTGGTACGTCAATGGCTACACCTTATGTAGCTGGTGTATCAGCATTACTACTACAGTCGAACAAAGACTTGCAACCAGCAGATATCAAATCAATTTTAATGAATACAGCAGATCCTTTATCTAAAGCTTACAGTGTATTTGAAATAGGAAGCGGACGAGTTGATGCGTATGAAGCAATTCATTCTAATGTTGAACTACAGGTAAATGATCAAACTCCGACAGTCAATGAAAAAGGTAAACTAAAAGCGATAAAAGAATTAACTGGTGGCATGAGCTTCGGTTCATACGGATTCGATGACCAAGATATTGCTGATGACCGTACGGTTACTTTGAAAAATCGAAGTGAAAAAGCAAAAACATTTAATGTGAATGTTAAATTCCAAACAGGATTAAGGGGTTCATTAGATGCTGCGAAAAATAATGTCACTCTATCTGGACCAACCTCAGTTAAAGTAAATGGAATTAGCTCTAAAAACATTAAGTTTAATTTAACTATTCCAAAGACAGCAGAAAAAGGAACATATGAAGGATATATCGTCTTAACAAATGCGGCAGATCCAACAGAAACTTACCAAATTCCATTTGGTGGTCGAGTAGTAAATGAAGGTTTTGATTCACTTGCGATCGCTAATCCAATGTATTCTGGAGATACAACTTGGCCAGAACAAACATATCCAGGCATGTCATTTAGTTTTTCAGAAAAATCACATTTGAGATATATTGACGTTGTCGTTCAAGATGCAACAACTGGTGAAGATGTAGGATACCTTGGAACGTTCGATGGTTTTGGAGTAGATGAAAACACAGTTTACAATATTGCATATGCATTCCAAGGTGCTTATTTCCCATTCACGGGTGATCAGAAAAATCCTATTTCTAATTCAATTGTTATGGCAAAAACAGGTCACTATAAATTAAGACTAATAGGAACAAATGATCAAGGGAAAACATTCTCTAAATCAGCAGATTTTATGTATGAAAAGGGTGCACCGATTATGACTTCAAGCTTTGATAAGTTAGATCAAAAGGTTATTGAATATAAAGATAGTCAATTTGATTCAAACGGTGAATATTTATATGACTTTAATATTAATTTAAATGATCCTGAGACAAACGAAGCTAATAAATTTGAAATTCCGGTAGATCAATCAAGTAATCAAATTGTTTCCCAGTACGATAGTCCATACTTTGCAGAACCTGTAAATACGGATAAAAATGGAAATTATCATGATCAAATTTTAGTTAAAAAGAGAACAACTCCATTAAAAGTTCAGTTTTATGGAATGGATGCTGCTAGAAACTTTACTTCAGATGCTACGGCAATGCAAAGAATCGTTTTTGTTTCTGATAGTTATCCATATTATTACTTAAAAGCAAATAAACAAACTGCTGCAACTGGTGATACAATCAATTACTCACTTCGTTCGAATAATATTAAAAACTTAAAAACAGCAAAGATTACAATTCCAGTATTAATGGTAGATAACAAAGAGTTAGCTACAATTAAAAATGTTGTTGTAAGTGATGCAGTTAAGCAATATGGTGATGCACAAGTAAGTGTTACTAACACTAACGATGGATATACTTCAGCATATACAATTACATTTAATTATTTAGGAAATAAAACTTTACCTGAAGATCTGCAACTAGTTAATTTCGATCTAGTTTCAGCTAACCGTTATTGGAAAAACTTTCCTGTAAACTGGTATAATATGGAATTCACTGGAGCGACAATTGACCAATCAGATGTTGTTACAAATAGCGTTTATACTTATATGGAAGCTATGGATTTAAAACAAACTTACTCAAGATTAGAGGGTAATATGAAAGTAGAAGGCACGATTGATCCTGCTTCTAACCAAACGAATTGGGCTTTAAACCAACAAAATATTGGCGCAAAAATTACTGTTACTTCTTATGATGGAAATGTTACCAATGGATTCTTTACAAACAAAAATGGTAGTTACGCTGTAGATGGACTAAAACCTGATGCTAAACCTTATACAATAAAAGTTGATGTACCAGGCCATTTTACAATGACTAAATCATTATTGTTGTCAGAGGAAGTTCGAGGAGAGCAACTTGGAAAGAGACTAGGTTTTAACTTAGCTCAAGCGGCAGCTGGAGATACGAATAAAGATAATGTCATTGATATTTTAGATGCACTAAATATCCAAACGTTTTGGGGCACGAATAAAACAAGTGCTGATTTGAACTTCGATGGAGTTGTAAATAAAAAAGATATGGACTATGTAATTAAAAACTACGGATTACAAAATAGTACTGTTCCAAATCCGCCTAAAGCTAAGACTGCTTATAAAGGTGTAACGTTAGATGATGTTTTAACTCAATTAGGTTTAAAATAAAATATGAGTAAGAGAAGCCATTCATTTGGCTTCTTGCAATTGCGTTAGTTGATTTCCCTGAACCGCTTTTGGATAAAATAGAATGAAAAAAGAAGTGCATTATTCCATCATCGGAGTAATGCATTTTTTTATAAATATGATGTCTTCAAGCGGTTAATATTTTCTTTCGGTGGTAAGCCAAAGAAACGAGAATATTCACGACTAAATTGAGATGCGCTCTCGTAGCCAACACGAAACGCTGCTTCAATGGCATCTGTTGACTCAGCTAATAGAATGCGGCGAGCTTCCTGTAGCCTTAGTTGTTTTTGGAATTGAATAGGGCTCATTGCTGTTACTTCCTTAAAGTGTCTATGAAGTGAAGAAACGCTCATATTTGCAATTTCCGCAAGCGCTTCAATACGAAAAGGCTGGTTATAGTTAGTGAGGATATGATCGACAACGTCGCTGATTTGATTAGTTGAACTTCCTTCTATTGCCATTTGCCCGAGAATTACTCCGTGCTGTCCTTGTAAAATTTTATAAATGATTTGAGTGCTAAATATGGATTTTCAAAAGATGCTTCTGTGACTATTCCGGTAATAGGCAAGTTAACAGAAGCAATTAGGTATTCGGCTGGACTATATACATAATGCTCCTGTGCCAATACTACTTCCTTCTTACCTTGAACGATCATACACAAGGAATGTTTATAAACTCCATAATTTGATCCAGTAACATTAGAATAACGAGACAAAAATAAAGAAGGAATAGCAGCCGGATGAGACCCATTCTGGCCTGTGTACCTCTCTATGAATTGAACGAGATCATCTCGGAATATTTCTATTAGATCAGACATAAATACCTCCTAAATTGCTAATCTTTTCTAGTTCATTTTAATATACATTGCTTTGAAATATAAGTGATTTGAGAGAATTAGGCAATCATTTGATAAGAATTGGATAACGGTAGCTTATTCATTTATTGCATAATAAGAATAAGAAAACGATATAACCGTTGCACAAATTCTAAACAAATTTTTAACATATTACATCATAGATGAATCGCATCACAGTAAAATGGAGTAAAACAGGAGGAACTTATATGAAAAAAGTTATATTAAACAATGGTGTTGAGATGCCTATATTAGGCTTTGGTGTTTTTCAAATGCAAGATGAAAATGAATGTGAACAAGCAGTTTATGACGCTATTATAGCAGGTTACCGCTTGATTGATACAGCAGCTTCTTATCTAAATGAAAAAGCAGTCGGTAGAGCAATAAAGCGTAGTGGTGTACCAAGTGAAGAACTGTTTATTACGACAAAACTTTGGGTTCAGGATACTGGTTATGAGAGCACAAAGAAGGCATTCACTAAATCACTGGAAAGGCTACAATTGGATTATTTGGACTTATATTTAATTCATCAGCCGTTTGGTGATGTACACGGTTCTTGGCGTGCTATGGAGGAATTGTATAGTGAAGGAAAAATCAAGGCGATTGGAGTAAGTAACTTCCATCCAGATCGCCTGATCGATTTAATCATTCATAATGAAGTTGTACCTGCGGTAAACCAAGTTGAAACACATGTTTTCAACCAACAAATAGATAGTGCTAAGTTCATGGTAGAAAATAATGTGCAGATCGAGTCATGGGGACCATTTGCTGAAGGTAAAAATAACATGTTTCAAAATGAAGTTTTAGCTTCGATTGCTGGAAAGCACAACAAATCCGTTGCCCAAATTATCTTACGTTGGTTGACACAAAGAGGGGTTGTTGCGATACCAAAGTCAGTGCGTAAGGAAAGAATCATCGAAAATTTCAACATCTTTGACTTTGAATTAAACCAAGAAGATATGGGTGAAATTGCGGCGTTAGATACTAAGGAAAGCTTGTTCTTTTCTCACAGGGATCCGGAAATGGTGAAATGGATCGGTAATCGTAAACTTGATATTTAATGGTAACTGTTACTGATAAAGTAAGAAATATAAATAGTCAGACAGTTAAGATAGTAAAATAATGAATGCGATGTGATAAGAAACGAGTTTTCTTATTGCATCGTATTTTTTATGGGGGAGAAGACAAGGGTGCTGCAAATAAATAACCAAAATCTGCATCGAGCCTCCTCATTTAAATTAAAAAACAATCAATACGAACAAAAAATCAAAAGCCTTCTTCCATAAATCAAATTAAATCTTCTTAGAATATGGCCTACGATATTCCACACATTTACATCTGAAATTTCAATAAATAGAACATTTTATATTTCTAAATGTTCATAATTTAAATAATCTACAGGAATTCCAGAGAATAGCTTCCATATCCGATCTATTTCTATTAGAGTCACTTTGCTTTTGTCACCAACCCAAGGACATTTAACAGGCATAATGACAGGTAAATTAAACAAAAGGGCGTAGAATGGCTTGGAAAATTCTATAGCAATATAAACTTCCCATTAACATATGCAGGTGACGTGAACAAGGATCGAGTCATTGATATTCGAGATGTACATTCGGTTGCTAATACGTACGGCACAAACACGCCAGTAAAAGAAGACATCAATCAAGACCGTTCTGTAAACGAAACGGATATCCGCTTTGTAGAAAAGAATTTCTTGCGCATTGGTCATGATGCACAGAACAATAAACAGCCGAAAGAAACCCTCAATAAAAAAAGGTTGACTGATTTCTTACATGAATTGGGTCTTGAGCCTAAAAATTAAGAGTTTTTAATCCTTTAATTGAAGCCCTGATTTCCTTTTGTTTAGCAGGAAAACAGGGCTATTTTAGTTAGTTTATGGACAAATCAGATAATGCTTGTGAGATTTCAAATGTTTTCAAAGTCCTTTAGTTGATCGAAAGGCAGTATATTATACATATTGATTTTTATTACGATATTTATCTACTAATTTTTTTGCATACATGTTTGCTTTTTGTACATTTTGTTTTTCCATGTAATAGTCAAATAATTTAATTTGATAATGCTCGATGACTGGAAAGATCCCCATCTCATGTAAAAATGGTAAAACGTCCGTTTCTAAGAAGTGAAAATATTCGTCTGTTAAGTTTCGAAGTCTAAACTGGTGAAGTTTAAAAATATGGATGAACATTCGTGCGTTATTTTTTTCCGCTAAACGTAATCCCTCTTCGACTAGTGAAAGTAACTCCTTATTTGATAATAAATTTCCTTTAGTCATTGAATTAATATACCCTTCAAGAGACCCTAGATAGTAGTTAGATTCTTTATCTCGAAATTGCATAGATTTCTTATAAAGCTCACTTGCATCCATAAATTGATTAGCCCGTAATTTATGGTAAGCAAAATTATGATAAAGAATATGTAACTGGTGATTTAGACCGTATTCTAATGACATTTCAATTAGACGATGGTATTCTTCTTTACTTGTATTACTGTTATCAGTTTCTTCAAGCTGAATGAGCATAAGTATTTCGGCTTCCATAACCCGAGAAAAACAATGATGTTCATTAAAAAATTGTGATGCTTTATTCGCATAATAGTATGCTAAAACTCTAGAATTTGTCGAATGGTAGGCTAATGCAAGATCATAATAAAACTCTTTATTATTATATTCGTTTGAATTAATTTCTTTTAGCAATGAAATGGCTTCGATGTAATTATTTTTAAATTTGAGTTGATAGATTGCTTGATTATGAAGATGAAGGTTTTCTTCAAATCGGCTTAAATGTTTGCTGTTTTCTAATTTTTTTAGCTTTTTTTTCGCTAATTTCTCATTATTTTTAAATAAATAGTATTTTGTAAGGATAAGAGTATAAAGTTGAAAGAAATTAGATATTTGGATAAGTGGATAGGCTTCTAATTGTTCTTTTAAAAGATCTGCTTTTACGGTTATTTTCATAGTAATGGACTGAAACCAGTCCTTTAGTAGCTTGTCTAAACTCATATATGTTTGGATCTCATCTTCCATAATGATATTAAGTCGTTCAGCTAATAAGGTAATAGTATTGTCAGAAACCTCTGTAAGACCTCTTTCAATTTTACTCACATGAGTAGTAGAACAAATACCTTCTCCTAATTCAGTTTGTGTCATATTTCTATGCTGTCTATAAAATTGTATAATTTTTCCTTCAATCAACGTTTCTCCCTCGCTTAAGTTAGTTTTCGTAATATATTTAATAATAACCCCAAATTTGAAGAAAGTATTCAGGTTTTTTTTTGGATGATTTTAGACTATTTGTGTGATTTTAAGGGAAAAAAGTAGGGTTTTTGTCGATTGTTTGTCAAAATGAAGAATTTACTGTCAATTGGTTTGTGAAATTTAGTAGGTCTATTGAACTATCAAAAAACCCCGATAGTGTGTAATTTAATGATAGAATATAATTTAAATAGGAATTTGATATTTTGAATTTTGGAAAATTTCAATTTTTGTGTTTAATGTAAATTGCTTGTACACATAAATAAGGGGGATTAAACATGGGGAGAGCGAAATTAAATCGTGTTGTTGCAAGTACAGTAATAGCTGGAGTACTGGCATCAGGCACGTTACCATTTAATGTATTGGCACAAGGGAATCAAGATCAAACAGTTGATCAAGCCAAACAAGTTTTAATGAAATTAACGGATGCACAACGAAAGGCGCTTCAAGAAATTGATGCAAAACCAGCCTTTGTTATTGCACCTTCTATTGATACAAAAAGTCCTAATTTAGTTAACGTAATTGTTGAATTTAATCAAGCCCCAGCAAAAGTCGAAGTCATGAAACAAGCCGCAAAAGGATTACGCATGACATCTAAAACGGCTGCTGCAAAGGTAGAAGACGCTCATAGTGAGTTTAAACAAAGTTTTCAAGCTTTAAAGAATCAAAGAAGTGCCAGCCCGCAGTTAAAAGAGTCGAAGATTACGAGAGAATACCGTTCAGCATTTACGGGCGTGGCAATGACAATTCCAGGATCAGAAATTGAAAATTTAGTCGCATCTGGTGAAGTTAAACGTGTATGGAAAGACGACGTGGTCAAGCTTGGGTTGCCAACTGAAACGAAAGCAGCTTCAGAATCCAAAATGATGGACAGCATTCCTCAAATTAGAGTGGACAAGCTTCATTCAGAGAAAATAACTGGAAAAGGCATAAAAGTCGGTGTAATTGATACAGGTATTGATTACAATCACCCGGATTTAAAATATGCTTACCAAGGATTTCGCTCTTCATTTGGTGATCCAAAAGCAGTAGAACCGGACATGGTAAAAGGTTGGGATTTTGTTGATAATGACGCTGATCCGATGGAAACAACGTATAAAGATTGGAAGGCATCTAACCAACCGGAAATCGATCCAACTTCAGGATCTGCTTACTATACAGAGCACGGCACACATGTATCTGGTACAATCGCAGGTGAGCAGAAAAATAGTGTTGATTATGCGGTAGAGGGAGTAGCTCCGGATGTAGACCTATACGGCTATCGCGTCCTTGGTGCATATGGTTCTGGTGCGACATCAGCTGTTATTGCCGGTATTGATAAAGCAGTTGCAGACGGTATGGATGTCATCAACCTATCATTAGGTGGTGGCGGAAATGATCCACTAGATCCAACAGCTATAGCGATTAACAATGCGATGCTTTCTGGTGTAGTATCAGTTGTAGCAGCAGGAAATAATGGACCAGACGAAAAAACTCTGCATTCTCCAGGTACAGCCGCGCTTGCTATTACGGTTGGCGCAAGTGACTTTGCGATGAACATCCCAACGCTTACGAAAATCAGTGCAGGTAGTCAAACAATTGAGAATGTAAAGTTGTTAGGAAAAAATTTCACAGACAATTTAGAAACACTAAAAGGCCAATCCATGCAGGTGATGTTTGCCGGGTTAGGAAAGACGACTGACTTTACTGGAAAAGATCTGACTGGAAAAATCGCGCTAATTCAGCGCGGTGAGATTACATTTGATGAGAAAGTGAAAAATGCAGCGAAGGCTGGAGCAAAAGCAGTCATTGTTTATAACAATATAGATGGAGAAATCACTTCTTATTTAGGGGAAGAGATGGGACTTATTCCAGCTTTCCGCTTAACAAAAGCTGACGGTGAGAAATTAAAAGCACTAGGAGATAACACATCTCTTACATTTGGAGAGTTGACAAACGTTCAAACAGAAGGGGATAGCTTAGCTAGCTTTAGTTCACGAGGACCTGTTGGTGGCACGTATGATATTAAACCGGATGTAGTCGCACCGGGTGTAGCGATCTTCTCGACGATTCCAGAGTATATTAATAGCCCAGAAGAAGGAGTGGATTACACTACAGCTTATGCGCGTTTACAAGGAACGTCTATGGCGACTCCTCACGTAGCAGGTGTGGCGGCATTAATTTTACAAGCCCACCCGGGATATACGCCATTTGATGTCAAGTCAGCTTTGATGAACACAGCAGTAGATTTAAAAGGTGATAACTCTGTGTTCGAACAAGGTGCGGGCCGTATTGATGCGTACAATGCGGTACACACTGATATCTCAATTAAAGTAATGGATACAACAGAAAATTTAGAAAATAATGCAATCGTAGAAATACCGAACGAAACAGGTTCTATTTCATTTGGTACTCATTATAAACCGGTTAGTGGACCGATTGAAGACTCACGTAAAATGGTCATTAAGAACAGTGGCGAAGAAGATAAAACATTCAACGTAGAAGTAGAGTACCACGGTGAGCGTACAGGTATCAAAGATGCAGTAGCAAATGGCATAAAGTTAGATGTGCCAAGTACTGTGGCAGTTGCAAGTGGCAAATCAGTCAATATCGAGCCAACAATTACGGTCCCTCAAGGTGCCGCAGAAGGTCGTTATGAAGGGTACATCCATGTCACGAATGCAAGTAACCCAGATGAAACATATCAAGTTCCATTTGCAATCAGAATCACAGATCGAGGAATTGAGTCGTTCCAACCTGATAGACCAGCAATGGCAAATAATACACCGAATTGGCAGTATATGAATCCAATTATTAATGCGACATTCAAATTAAAAAGTCCGATAGATACATTAGATGTCATCTTAAAGGACAATAAAACAGGAAAAGTAGTTGGGCTTGTAGCATCCATCAATGTGAAAACTGCAATACCTGATAATTCATACCGAGTTGGAAATTTATTTACAGGATATGTCCGTCCGTTTACAGGAGATCCGAATCAACCAATTTCAAATGAGTGGCTACAGGTACCAGAAGGGGATTTCACATTTGAAACAATTGGTACAGATGCAGAAGGAAAAACCTATACTAATGAATCATCTATCCTTGTAGACAACACAAAACCAGAAGTGAAGTTTGACAAAAAACCTGGTGTATATGAAATCAATGATTCAATGTACACCGAAGAAAATGGTAAGAAAGCGTTCTGGAATCATGGTAATGTAACAGATAGTTCAATAAACGTTTTAAAGTCTAAAGGATTGAATATTGATCAATCGGCAAACACAATGTATAGTTCCTTAACCTATAACGGACTTCCATATTATGGGGTTATTGACTGGCCGCCTGTAGCAGCAAACGGCGATGTAGAATATGGAATCGAATCAACTGATATCGCTAATGGACCATTTTATGTATATTTTGCTGCTTCAGACATTGCGTTGAATGTAAATTATAAAAAGTATATTTACCTAAAAGAAGGAACAGAGTACCTAACTTCGAGCTATGATAAACAGGAAGTGAAATTAGGAGATACTGTCACAATGACACTTAGTCTAAACAATGTGAAAAATCTTGTGTCAGGAAAATATGATGTGAAATATGATTCAGGGTTATACACCTTTAAAAACGTTAAATTAAACAATGCAATCAAGAAATATGCGAAACAAAATAGATTAGATGCTTTAGTAAGCGATCCAGCTTTTAAAGGAAGTGGAGTTTCTTCCCTAGTTACAGTCGGTGCCACACTAAGTGGATCTGAATTTAAAGGTTTGAACGAAGATATGCCGTTCTTAGACATTACATTCAAAGTAACGGGAGATGAATCGTATTACGGAGAATCTGATTTTAAAGTGACGACTTCTACTTATATGAAGGCAGGCCAATCAAATGCGGTAACTCTTCCATTTTACAGCACAGCTAATTTTGGTTTTGTATCGAAGCATTCAAAAATAACTGGAAGTATTTTACCTGAAGCATTCGCAAAAACAATTACTAGCGGATTAATCTTAACATCACGTGATTACACGAAAATTGGTGCAAAGATCTATGCAGTATCTCCAAGTGGTAAGAAATATAATGGGACAATCGATAGCCGCGGACAATTTACAATTTTAGGTGTACCGGCTTCTGCACAGAACTTTACTGTTGTAGTAGACATTCCAGGACATTTAAAAACGTATAAGCAAGTTATGACTGGTGTTATACGACAAGGTTCTTATTATGGACAAAGTATTGGATTGGCACAAATGAACCTTGGCCTTGCTGGTGATGTAAACGGTGATGATGTAGTCGACATTAAAGATGTTCAAAGTGTGGTTGATATGTATGGTACAGCTGATTCAGTTATCTTGGCACAAGATATTAACCAAGATGGTGTTGTAAATGAGACCGATGTTCGATTCATTGAGAAGAATTTTATGGAAAAATCACCAGAAGCAAAAAAAGAACCGCAAGCAACAGTGGGTAAAAAAGGATTAGATTACTACTTGAACTTGATCGGTCTGGAACCAAAGCATTAAATAAAATAGTAATGAGAAATGGGTAAGTAGTTCAGTTGATACGGAGAGACAATAGAATGGCAATATAATTTTTAAGACCAAATCGCTAAAAGATTTGGTCTTTTAGCTTATTTAGAAAGAACAAAATTTTGAATAGCTATACAAGCTTGAATAGATTTAATAAAGATATTAGAAATTTCCGTAATAGGTGCGGTTTTAAGATAGACCAGAGTTCGTCACTAATATAAACGACTTGATGTTAGTTTCTTATGGAACACACTCATTAAAGAAGCAAACAAAAGGAAGTGAAGCTATTGTCAGAATTTGACTGCTTCACTTCTTTTTGTTATTGCTAAAAATAAACTCTTCAAAATGGGTAGAAACAACATAGGAAAATTAAGTTTTCAGCTGAACTATTAAATTTCCTCGTTATTTTTTGAATTCAGGATAATTCTCAATTTGGAACCCACATAGTAATCTAGTATGATCGGAATTTTAAAATATAGTAATTAGTGGAAAAATATATCTGATATACTAAAAAAACTGAGTTTTGGTAATATCTGTTATTTTTTGTCGATAAATTTAAAAAAAATGATAATATTTTGCGAAATAAAGATACTGTCAACCCTCCATATAATCAAAATAGGATGGGAAAACAATCACAAAGGGGAAAAAGTTTTTATAGATATTTTTAACATGATCTGCTGTAGAAAGATAAAAAAATAAATCATTGGTGGTGATCGCCCTACAAAGCTATTAAATATAGTGAATTATCTTGTAAAAAGTAAAGCTAGTAGTTGAATTATAAGGAAATCTGAGAAAAGAGTAATAGTCTTACAGTATAATATTATCTTTTGAACAGCTAGAAAAAATGTCGAGTTTAAACAGAAGCCTGAGAAAGTAGCTCAATTTTGATACCCATTCGTTTTTGAAAAAATCGATTTGTTAGGTGATTGGAATTTTTTAAACACGTTATTATAGGCACGATTTTAGTTTTAGCAAACATTAATAATCAGGGGGAAAGTTATGAAAACAGGAAAACTTAAACATATTTTTACTGGTACTGTCATTACTAGTTTGCTATTTTCCACAGGTGTTCATTATAAGGCTATTGCAGAAGTTAAAAATCACAATAATCAAAATGGTGTAGAAAAGATGTTGTTAAACTTAACAGATGAACAAAGAAAGGCATTAAATGAACTTGATGTTTCACCAGGGTTCGTTATTTCGCCAAATATAAACCAAAAGAGTTCAGAATTAGTTAAAGTAATCGTTGAGTTTAACCAAGCACCTGCAAAGGTAGAAGTTTTAAAGCAAGCATTGAAAGGGAAAAAGATGTCTCTTTCTAACGCAAAAGATAAACAAGAAAGCGATCATGATAAATTTAACGATGAGTGGAAAAATATAAAAAGTCAGAATGAGCGAAAAGCAACGAAAATGGGAGAGGCCAAAATCACGAGAGAATATCATAATGCATTTAATGGAGTAGCTATGACACTGCCTGGAATAGCTGTACAACAGTTACTTAGCACAGGAGTTGTCAAACGAATTTGGCAGGATACCGAGGTTAAGCTTGATCTTCCAAAAGAAGCTGCTGAAATGCAGACTTCTGGTCCAACAAAAGTAGATGATAGCCTTCCACAAATCGGTGCGGACAAGCTTCATGAAGAGAACATTACTGGAAAAGGCGTTAAAGTAGGCGTTATTGATACTGGTATTGATTATAACCATCCAGATTTAAAAGGTATTTTTAAAGGCGGATATGATTTTGTTGATAATGATGCAGACCCGATGGAGACAACCTACAAAGATTGGAAGGCTTCCGGACAGCCTGAAATCGGTCCATCTGGTACTAGCTATTATACAGAGCACGGAACGCACGTTTCTGGATCGATTGGAGCACAAAAGAAAAACAACTCTCCATCCGCTGTTATGGGGGTAGCACCTGATGTTGATCTTTATGTGTACCGAGTATTGGGACCATATGGGTCTGGATCGAATGACGCAGTTATGGCAGGTATCGATAAAGCTGTACAAGATGGAATGGATGTCATCAACTTATCTTTAGGATCAAGCCAAAACGACCCGCTAAGTCCGACATCGATTGCGATTAACAATGCGATGCTCTCAGGAGTTGTTGCATGCGTTGCGGCAGGAAACGCAGGCCCTGAGGAGAAAACACTTGGAGCCCCAGGAGCAGCCGCTTTAGCGGTAACAGTTGGAGCGAGTGATGTGTCGCTAACAATTCCAACATATAATGCAAGTGCAGGGGATCAAAAGTTTACAAATATGCAACTGTTAGCAGAAAATTACACAGATAAATTAGAAGACCTTAAAAATACAACTTTATCGATTGTTGATGTAGGCTTAGGAGCAAAAAGCGACTATACAAATAAAGATGTAGCGGGTAAAGTAGCTCTCATTCAACGTGGCACATATACTTTTGATGAAAAAGTGCAAAATGCAAAAGCAGCAGGTGCAAAAGCAGTGGTTGTATATAACAATGTTGATGGGAATATAGATGCCTATATTGGTGAAGGAACAAATTATATTCCGTCGTTCCGTATATCGAAAGCTGACGGTGAACGTCTAAAAGGGCAAAAAGAAATTACGTTCGAAACATTAGGTAGCGTTAAATCAGAAGGAGATCACTTAGCTGACTTTAGTTCAAGAGGTCCAGCAGAAGGCACTGATGACATTAAACCAGATGTTGTGGGACCAGGTGAATCAATCTTTTCTACCCTTCCTGTATATATGAATAATAAACAGGATGATGGGAATTACGATATGGCATATGGCCGTCTTTCAGGAACATCAATGGCTACTCCTCACGTTGCTGGGGCTGCAGCCTTAATCTTGCAAGCACACCCTGATTATACACCGTTTGAAGTAAAAGAAGCCTTAATGAATACAGCTGATAAAATGAATGGCAATTATTCTGTCAATGAAGTTGGAGCAGGTAGAATTGATGTGTATGAGGCAGTGCATTCAGATATTTTACTGAAGGTTATGGACAAAACGACAAATGAACAAGATGGCAAATTAGTCGAAATTGATGAAGAAACCGGTTCAATCGCTTTCGGTACTCACTATACAGGGGACGCTAAGCAAACTGAAGATAGTCGAAAAGTTGTGATTGAAAATCATAATAAACAAGAGCTAAAGAATTTCAACATTAGTGTTGAGTTATTGCCTGCTATGGGTATAATTCAAGATGCTACTAAAAATGGAGTACAAGTGAAAGTGCCAAGTACATTATCTGTAGAAGCAGGAAAGTCTGCAGAAATTAATCCAACTATTTCTATACCTAATACTGCGGCACTTGGAAGGTACGAAGGATATATTCATTTTGTTAATTCAAAGAATAAAGAAGAAAACTATCAAATCCCATTTTCAATTAATGTAAGAGATAAAGGGTTTGATTATATGAATTTGTCAAGACCAATGCTTACGAATGATGTGAAAAATGCACATCCGTTTACGACTCCATTTGTATCTGTATACTTTAGATTGGGAAGCCCACTAAAAACGATCGATGTGTTAGTGAAAGATGGGAAAACAGGAGAACCGATAGGACTTGTTGGAACCTTTGGTGCAGGTGAGGTAAAGGCAGGAATTGATTATTACGTGAATGCTCTATTTACAGGTGAAGTATACCCGTTCACGAATGATAAAAAACGACCAATTTCTGATGAAAAGGTGAAACTCCCAGAAGGTGATTACACCTTTGAAATGCTTGGTCATGATGAGTTTGGAAAACCGTATAGTAAGGATGCTATTGTGATGATTGACAATACACCTCCAAAAGTAGAAGTATCCATGAAACCAGGTTTTTACGAAGTGAATGATTCGATGTTTACAACAGAACCAGGATATGATGGCCCTGCTGTATGGATACATGGAAATGTATATAATTCGGCTGTTGATACGCTTAAGCAGAAAGGTATGAATATCGATCAATCTTCTAATGGGGCAGCATGGTGGGAATACAGCTTATATAATTACGCTTTCCTTTCAATTGATAAGGAAGGTAACTTTAGATTCCCTGCAACTAAGACTAACCTTGACCAAATAGGTTTTATAGATTCTAATTTATTGGTTTTTGATAATGCAACGGCAGCTGAAGGAGATCCATCACCAATTAAGCGTTACATGTTCATAAAAGAAGGTACAGAGTATGGAATGCCAAGCTACGACAAAGAAAAGGTCCGACTTGGTGACGAAATTACGATGTCGATGAATTTAAACAATATTAAGCAACTTGCTTCTGGCGAATATACCGTGAATTTTTATAAAGATTTTCTTCAGTTTCAAAATGTCAAAATCAACGATGCGTTTAAAAAATATGCTAAAGAAAAAGGTGTAAAAGTTAATTTAACAGAACCAGTAGTCGGTACAGCACTAGGTTCAGGGACCGTCAAAGTAGGAGCTTCAATCGATCAAACTGATTTAAAAATCGATAAAGACTTACCTTTCTTAGATGTCACGTTTAAGGTCACAAACGATAAAGTCTATGAGCCAGCGGCTACACCAATTGATGTATCTTCATTAAAATATAAGAAAACATCAGGTTCGAGTACTACATTAATTCGTGTATATAAAGACAAAACATTTACAATGTTACCTAAACAATCAATAGTGAGTGGAACTATTAAACCTGAAGCTTTCATGAAAAATGGACAAATAGATTCTACGATTGACTACTCTAAGCTTGGGGCTAAAGTCTACGCACAAGATGCAAATGGTAAAACCTATCAAGCATCAACTATTTCAAAGAGTGGATATTTTACGATAGAAAACCTTCCGTTATCAGACAAAGCGTATGACATTTATGTGAAGATTCCAGGTCACTTTGCGAGCAAAGTATCAAATACTAAACTCGTAAGAGACGTCAATGGTGATCTTGCCGGAGTACAAACGATAGTGGATATAGACAAAAACCGCGCTGGTGATGTGAATAAAGATGATGTCATTGACGTACTGGATGCTATTTACTTACAAGTTTATTGGGGAACAAATAAACGCGATGCTGATGTTAACTTTGATGGTATAGTTGATGAAAAAGATATGGAATTTGTAGAGAAAAACTATTTAAGGCAAAATACTTCAATTAATAATGAAGCAAAACCTAAAAAGAAATACAAAGCACAAACTTTAGAAAGCATTAAGAAAGACCTTGGAATTAACTAGTGTTAAAAAACAAAAATTTTAAATAAAGTTTAGATTTTTTTTGGCTCCGGTATTGCTCCGGAGTTTTTCTACATTCAAGTACAAACGAAGAAGTAAACTTTACTTAGCAAAAAAATTTTCTGTTTTTAAGAATGACTTGAAAAAATATGAAAAAGCAGCTAATGAACTGATGGATAAGGTGAATATTATTTTACTAGATTGTATGGCATATACAGAGCAGTCAAGTGAGCTAGTATCCAAATTAACAGGGCTCCCTGTTATCGTTTCTAATGCAATTATGACAAAACTAGTTTTAGAAATGATCTAATAGGATTCAGCCACATTCCACTCAGCATAAGTAATTTATGACATCAAAAATGAAGAAAACGCTATTCTTTCTTTAGATTTTTAAGAAGGAATAGCGTTTTTTAATGAACTATTAATAGGCTCAATTCTCTACAATGAGCACCAAGCACTCTTTAGTAGAAGTTTTTCGATAAATTACTACATTACTGATTTGATATCTAACAACTTAATTAAAATCCTTTTAGAATACGCCAATCTACTGTAATGACAGGGATTGGCGTTTGTTATTTCTATTAAGAATTTAACTAGTTTTATATAGATTTAAAAGAATTCTTGTTGAAATTTATCGATTAATATTTAGTATGTTGAATGAATTTGTCAAAATTTCAAATGAATCAATTCTTATTATAATGTGATTAGAATTTGGAAAATTCAAAATAACTAAACTTTTTAATTTCAGAGGGGAGACTACTCAATGAGGCAAGATGGAAATAATAAACGAAAAAATGCATTTAATGTAGTAATGAGTTTAGGTGTAATTCTAGGCGCAGTAACTCCATTAAACTATCATTCTGTTGTAAAAGCAGAATCGAATGTAAATTCACAGGAAGTTTTATCTAATCTAACTCAGGAGCAGCGATCTGCATTGAGAAACTTGCAGTTAAATGATAGCTCAGGGTTGAAGCTAGATCCAAATGTGAACTTAGATAGTGAAAAAGAAATTTCAGTTATCGTGGAATTCAAACAAAAGCCTGAAAAAGTTGCGCAGTTAGAAGCAGAAGTCAATGGTGAAAGTTTATCTGCAAGTAAGGCTAGAAGTTTAAGAGACGGTGACCAAGCAACGTTTCAACAAGATTTAAAAACGATTTTTAAAGAAGATATCCCCCCAAAAAAATCGTCATTTAAAGTTAGCCGTATCTATAAGAATGCCTTTAACGGAGTGGCTATGACGCTACCTGCAAACAAGGTCAAAAACTTGTTGGCTTCCGATGCTGTCAAAGCTGTATGGAGTGATAAGGAAGTGCAATTGGATCTGCCGAAACAAGAAAATACAACAAAACTGGATTCATCTGCTGTGAACATACCAGGAGGAAACTCATATCTTGGTGTTGATAAATTACATGAAGAAGGTTTTACAGGTAAGGGGATTAAAGTAGGTGTGATTGATACAGGGATTGACTACAATCATCCTGATTTAAAAGATGCCTATAAAGGTGGATATGATTTTGTAGATAATGATGCAGATCCGATGGAAACGACCTATACGGATTGGAAGAATTCTAAAAAAATCGAAGTTTCCAATGGGTCAACGTATTATACAGAACATGGGACACATGTTTCTGGTATTATTGCGGGTCAGGGTGTAAGTACTAGTGAATATTCGACGACTGGTGTCGCACCAGATGCTGACCTTTATGTGTATCGTGTACTTGGTCCTTATGGATCAGGTACAACTGACGCAATTCTATCTGGAATTGATAAGGCTGTCGCTGATGGGATGGATGTAATCAACTTATCATTAGGGGCTAGTATCAATGATCCACTATTCCCAACAAGTATGGCGGTTAATTATGCTGTATTAAGCGGCGTAACCGCTGTTGTAGCAGCAGGAAATTCCGGAAGTGATATGTATACTTTGGGATCACCTGGTGCAGCTGCGTTACCATTGTCAGTTGGTGCAAGCGATGTGCCGATAGAAATGGAAACGTTTACGGTATCAATGGGAGGAGAAAATTCAGTTCCAGCACATGTACGTTTAATGGCAAAAGCTTATTCAGATAATATACCGGGATTAAAGGGGAAATCGTTTCCGATTGTAGATGTAGGAGTTGGTAGCTCAAGCAACTATTCGGGAAAGGATGTAAAAGGAAAGTTTGTACTTGTCGCGCGAGGTTCAATTACTTTACAAGATAAAGTGAAGTATGCACAGCTAAAGGGAGCGGCTGGAATCTTGATGTATAATGACAATCTAGATGAAGGGCTTATTCCTTATTATCTTGGAGAAGGAACAACGAATATACCAACTTTTTCTATGTCAAACGCTGAAGGTTTGGCCCTACTAAAACAAATACAAGCAGGTAATGCATCCTTTACGTTTACAGAAATGGACAAAGGAAGTATAGAAGGAGACACATTAGCAGATTTCAGTTCTCGTGGACCATCTCGTATCAATTATGATATAAAGCCGGAGATTGTGGCACCAGGTGTTTCCATTATGTCAACAGTACCATCGTATATAAACAATAAAGATAACCAAAGCGACTACCAGTATGCTTATCAAAGATTGTCTGGGACTTCAATGGCATCACCTTACACTGCGGGAGTTGCAGCAGTTATGTTGCAAGCGAACCCGAATCTTCAGCCTGAAGATATAAAGTCGATCCTGATGAATACAGCTGATGACTTGAAAAAAACTTATAGTGTATTTGAAGTAGGAGCAGGCCGAATTGATCCATATAAAGCTGTACATACAGGGATGGAAATTGAAGTTATTGATAAAACACCGATTATTAGTGATGGTGAAGAAACATCTATTCAAGAAAAAACAGGCGGTATCAGTTTTGGTTCTTTTGGAGCTACAGGAAATGATCTTTTAGAGAGCCGTAAAATTGTCCTATCTAATTTGGAAAGTGAGAATAAAACCTTTGATGTAGCCGTAAAATTCCAAACTGGAGTAAGGGGTTCCAAGAATGCGGAACAAAACAATGTACATGTCATTACTAATTCAGAGATAAAGGTTAAAGGAAATAATCAAAAGCAGTCGAAGGTATCGATTTTTATTCCAAAAACTGCTGAAAATGGTACATATGAAGGATATGTAGTGTATACAAATAAAGCAAATCCAAATGAGACTTATAAGGTTCCATTTGCAATACGTGTTGTTGAAGAGGGAATGGGAGACTTGATTCTAGATAATCCTTCTATGTCTACGGCACCAAATGGAGTAAGTCAAATTTATCCAACAAGTTTATTGTTTGGTTTCAGTGTGAAGTCTCATATGAAAGTGTTAGATGCAGTGTTAGTGGATGGAAAAACAGGGAAAGACCTTGGATATATTGGTCAGATAGATGGAATGGCAGTCAATGAAAACGTAGACTATGGCTGGCTTGAATACGATGGATCATACATGCCATTTACAGGAAATAAAAATCAACCAATTTCTGATAAAATTGTCTTTGCGTCACAAGGATTTTACAAGCTTAAATTAATTGGAACAAATGATCATGGAAAAAAATTTACAACTCAAAAGGATTTCTTCGTGGATAACACAAATCCGGACTTCCAAACTAACGTCGATGATAAAAACGTAATCGAATACCCTGCAAGTCAAACTTCCTATCCAATTAAGGCAACGATTATTGATCATGAAGTAGCTGAAATGCAGGCTCTTGGTTTTGATATCGATCAATCTAAAAACAAGGTAGGATTCACTTATTCTGGTTTTACTGGTTTTCCTGACGCCATAAAGCAAGTAGATCATAATGGTCAGTTGGAATATAGCATACCACTTGATAATCGTAAAGATGTCATTACTGCATCTATAGACGGACTTGATGCAGCGAACAATAGGACGTATCGAAAAACAGTTTACTTCTTGAAAGATGGCACTGCTTATTATACAGCTGAGATGGACAAAGAGATAGTGAGACCAGGGGAAACGGTAAAGTATACAATAACTGGACAAAACTTGAAGAATTTTAAGCAAGTACAATTTAGACCGTATATTGATCCTAAACAAGTTGAAGTTGTAAAAGTAGATGTACGTCCAGAACTTTCCAAATATGGTTCAGTTGATGTAAAACATGAAACTAAACCAGTGAATGGTGGAATGTATTCAAGCGAAAATTATACATTGACTATGGATGGCACTCAGGAAGTGACAGGTGATATACCAATGGTTGATATATATCTAAAAGTAAAAGAAGAAAATCAGTCGGATTTAACTGGGTTTTTAAGTTTTGCTTCAACCTTGTATGACACAACAGGAAAATGGGTATCACCTCAACCTTTCTTTAAATACAACGGTATTAAGGTAGCCCAAAATAAATCAATTGTATCTGGGCAGGTAATTTCTCAAGGGTTATTAACTGAAACTAATGCATGGGATGCGGCATTAGATTATTCAAAAATAGGTGCAAAGGTAAAATTGGAAGATTCTAAAGGAATTGTAATCGAACAAAATTTAAATTCAAACAGTTCATATAATATTGGAAATATACCATTGACTGATAAGGGATATAATGTATCAATTGATGTTCCAGGGCATTTCACCTATTACGATACCGTCGATACAGCCACTAAAAAAGGAGATCTGTTAGCTGGATTAAATGCATTAGTTGCCGATGCGTATGTTATTGCAGGAGATGTAAACAAAGATAATGTTATTGATGTATTGGATGCAGAATATATTAGAACTTTTTGGGGAACAAACAAGCGCGCGGCAGATATTAATTACGATGGAATTGTAAACGGAAAAGATTTGAGGTTCATTCAATTAAACTATTTAAAACAAAATTCAACTTTGGAATTCTTACATCCGGGATCTTCACCAGATGCAAAGAAAAAATTTAAAGGGGATACTCTGGAATCTATTATGAGTGAGCTTGGTATGGATTAAAGTAGCTGTATTAATAAGACTGGTTTAATGAAAGCTAAATTAGTACTTAATGATGTTTCTCTTATCGTCAGGTTATCTATTACTCTTAATTTTTAACTCAGTTTAATAGGAATGAATAGCCTTTTCAGTCAGACTATAACCTTTATATAGAGAAGCTTAAATAGTAGCCTACAATTCACACTCAGAAAATAATGTGAATTTCCATTAGGTTATACCTACAAGATAAAGTTTTTAGAAATTTATAAACTTTATCTTGTAATTAATATATTTAATAGATTACGAGGGGAGAATACTAAGTTTATGAACAATAGAAAGAAAATTCCATTTAGAGTTATCACAGCAACGACATTAGCCGCAATGTTTTTAACGACACCAGGTTACGCACAAATTACAAAAGAAAGTCAACCTTCAAGTTCGAATGTTGACGAGATTGGGCAAGGTGGATTAAAAAGTTATTTAGACGATCTTAACAAAGAAGCGTCTAAGGATGCTGGCAATTCAGTCTATAAAAATATGAGCGAAAATAGTTCGAAAATATATGAACCTAATGAGAAAGTGCGTGTAATTGTTGAGGTACAAGAACCAGAACAAGCTACACAAACGAGAGCAAAGGTAAATAAAAAAACTTTAATGAAACAAAAGCAAGATGATGTTGTTTCTAATATGACAAAAAAGAAGTTGAATCCGAAAGTTAGACATCGCTTTTATGAAGGATTTAATGGATTCAGTATGGATACAGAATTCAAAAATGTGAAAGATTTACAGGCGATGCCAGGTGTTACAAATGTACATATCGCAAGAACTTATGAACAAACAATGAAAACGAGTAAAGAGTTAGTACAAGCACAAAGTGTATGGGAAAAATATGGTTATGAAGGTGAAGGATTAGTTGTCGGTGTAGTGGATTCGGGAATTGATTATACTCATAAAGATATGACTTTAACGGAAAAGGGAAAACAGAAAGAAAAATTGACAGAAAGTTCAATTCAAAGTAAATTTGCAGAAACTTCTGTAAATGAAAAGTGGTATAGTGACAAAGTTCCAACTGGTTATGATTGGGCTGATAATGATACAGATGTGATACCACGTGGTAAAAACGGAAATCCTCATGGTACACATGTTTCAGGTACTATTGGTGCAAATGGGGATGAAGAAAACGATGGTGTATTAGGGATCGCGCCAGGTGTACAGCTGTTAGCTGAAAAGGTATTCTCTGACACTGGTGGAGGAGCATATGAAGATGATATTATTGCAGGAATTGACCATGCTGTTGCAATGGGAGCAGATGTCATAAATATGAGTCTTGGAACTGATTCAGGATTCGTTGGTGAAGATAAAGATCCAATTCAAAAAGCAATACGTGAAGCGACAGAACACGGAACACTAGTCGTAGTTGCAGGTGGAAATGCAGCATATAGTACGAAGAATAATATCATTGCTTCTTCTACAAAACCGTATGCAGAAAATCCTGATATTGGGACTGTTGGAGAACCGGGTGTAAGTCCGTTTGCTTTGTCAGTAGCTTCCTACGAAAATACTAAAACCGAAATGAATACATTAGCGGAAGAAAATGGTTTAAAACTTCCATACCAAGACCAAACGCACTATAATTTTAAACTCTCTAGAGTACTGTCCCCAAATGAAAGTACTGAGCTAGTTTATGTAGGTGAAGGCTTTAAAGCGGAGCATTATGCTGGTAAAGATGTGAAAGGAAAAATTGTTGTGTTTAAACCTAATACGACTTATTCAACCTATGCGCCAATGCAAAATGCAGCAAAGACATATGGTGCAAAGGCCGTCATTATGGTTCCACCTACTCAAATGGCTGATTACCCATTCGTAAACTTTAATAGTAACGGGATTCCAGTAGCAACAACTAGTAAGGAAGCTGGGAATGCTTTAATTGCTAAGTTAAATAGTGGACAAATTGTCAAAATGAAATTAACAAAAGGAACTTGGTTGGATAACCCAGATCGAGACACGATGTCTTATTTTTCTTCTTATGGTGCTCCAACTACTTTAGACTTTAAGCCTGAAATTTCTGCTCCAGGTGGTAAAATATATTCGACTACTCCTGGAAATGAATATGAGGTTATGAGTGGAACTTCAATGGCGACTCCACACGTTGCAGGTGGTGCTGCATTAATTTTACAATCGATGTATGAAAAAGGACTTACTCATTCAGAAGATACAGCATTAAAGGCCAAAATTGCTTTAATGAATACGGCTAAAGTGGTAATGGATCCTAAAACGAATGATGAGGTCCCATATTCACCGCGTATTCAGGGATCTGGATTAATGCAAATCCAAAATGCAATTAAAACACCTGTTATTGTAACAAGAAAAAATACGCCGCTTGAGAAAGCAGGAGCAGTTGCATTAAAGGAGATTAAAAATGACAGAGCAATCTTCAATTTAAATGTAGAATCACTTCAAACTGAAAAAACGAAAGATGAATATGACTACACTGTTAATGTAGACTTATTAACAGATGGAATTGAAACGAAACACTTTGACTTTAATGGTGATGGGAATTTAGAATCAAAAGATTATTTATCATTAAAAAGTGATCGCATTGAAGGTGCAACAATCTATGTAAATGGTGAGAAAGTTACTGGTGCTGAAGGTCCAACATTAAAAATCAAAGCAGGCCAACAGAAAAATCTAAAGGTAGAGATTCGCCTACCAAGAACATTAAGAAATAATGAGTTTGTTGAAGGCTTTGTCCGTCTTGTACCAACAGGAAAAAATAGCGATTCAGCTGTTCCTTTAACAGTTCCTTATATGGGCTTTAATGGTGAGTGGGATTCACTTAATAATATAGATCCTGTAGCTTGGGATCGAAAAGATGCATTTTTAGGCTATACAGCACTTTGGGATGATGAGGGTGCTTCGGTTCCGATGGGGTATGATACGAAAACGGGTAAATTTAACATGAATGCAATCGCAACATCTCCAAATTCAATACTAAAAGGGGCATTCCCAACATTTACAGCATTTAGAAACTTAGCAAAAGCCGAAATGTATATTGAAGACAAAAAAGGAAAAATGATTAAATATCTTGGAGACTTTAGTGAATATAATGGTGGGAAGCCTTATCCGCTTCGTAAGAATATTCTTTCTGCAAGTGGGATGTACATGGGATATAACTGGGATGCGAAAGATCAAAACGGTAACACTGTAAGTGATGATAGGTATAACTTTGTCATCAAAACTACATTAGACTACCCAGGTGCGAAACCACAGAAAGTAAAGCTTCCGATTAATGTCGACTCAGTTGGACCAAAAGTATCGAATGTTCAAGTTAAACCAAAGGATGGTCAATATGAAATTTCTTTCGACGCAGTTGATAGTAGCTCAGGGTATAAGGGAGCGATTCTTTGGTATAATGGCATACAAAAATCTGTATCACCAGGAGAAACTTCTGTTTTAGTAAATGAAGAACCAAAAAGTGTTGTTGTGATGGGAATAGATAATGCAATGAATATAAGTTATAAAGTTTGGGGCGATCCTTCATATATTAAATACAGTATGCTTGTACCTGTATTTAGTGTAAGTCCAAATACAAATATTAGTGTAAGCAAACCAGCTCCAATAAACGGTTTTGCCCAAACACGTGTAAATTGGACAGTTTACGTAAAAGACGCGAGTGGGAACATAGTAGACAGTTTGCAAGTGAATAATGAACATGAACTTCATACTAAATGGACACCAGATACAAAATTACCTAGCGGAACCTATTATGTATCTGCTGATGCAGTTGATAAAGAAGGATTTAAAGTAACGACAAAGATAGTATCAGTTACTGTTGTTAAATAGTTTTAATAGAAGCCAATCTTCTCAAAAGAGGATTGGTTTTTTTGATTGAACTATCCTGAAAATTACTA
>NZ_NUEU01000086.1:0-47138 GCF_002556365.1 Bacillus sp. AFS002410 | reverse complement strand
CTTTTGTGGGTGTTAGTACATTGATTCCATGGGCGTTGATTCCTGCGGCTGCTATTTGTAATGTTAGTCCGTTTGAGTTAGCTAGACGGAATTTGTTTCCTGTTTTAATTGGGTTGGCTGTTACTACTGTTGTTGCGATTTTCTTGATTTAACTTAAAAATATAAATACCCCATCAATGTAAGAAACACTACATTAATGGGGTATTTACTTTTTGTTTATTTAAGCACACCTTTTAAAATAAATCCAAAAGTGATTCCAAATAGCATTGATGTTAATGTTCCAAGTAAAAAATATTCTGCCCAATCTCGATCATCCATTTGTTTAAATCTTGCAATGGATTTTGCTGTTACGATAAATGCAATTGCTGGAAATGCATCATTAAAAGTTAATAAAACTACTAAAATCCTTTCAATATAGCCAATGACCTTTCCTCTTGTTAAATCATGGTTTTTAATAATCATATAGTTATATTCTTCAACTAAGCTTTTTGAGAAAATTGGACTTTCTTGTGCGACATCTTCTTTCCTCTCATTTTTAAATAAATACTTCCCCTCAAAAGTCGCTAATTGATTTGGCATACTTCCTAAAAGAAATTTTATAATATGACCACTAACACTTGTAGTTAAAATCAATATAATGACAATCGTTATAAACGTATTCATTTGATTTAATTGATACCCATTATTTGTAAATATCTCTATTACTCTATTAATAAAGAAACTAAATTTCATACCAAAATATAGTTTACAAATAACGATAATTGTTAAAAGATGCAATATTTGATCGATAATAAAAAAATACAAATCACTATTAAAATGTTCAAAATATTTTCGAGTCTTTCCTAAATCTAAGAGTTTAATCTTTATGTAATCTATTAAATAATGCAGTACTACTATTGAAAGAACTGGAAGCAAAAATAGTCTTGTGAAATTTGAAAAATTAAAATGTAAAAACCATATTAAGCCAAGTGTGATTAGCGTTAATATAAAGTGATGCATTATATGAAGGTTTAAATATTTATTCTTATTCCGAACCATTTTATCCGTTTGAAAGTAAAAATCAGCTATTAAATGTGATAGAAATAAGCTTAAAAAAATCATATTTCATTTTCCTTTCTAAAGGTAAACCAAATTACAATAATTCAACAATGTTCTCACTTATTAAGCTTTTAATTTTTATATTTAAATCGTTGCTAATAGTTTTCAAGTCTTGCGTTTCTTTAGGATTTGTTCGTTTTTGTATCGAATTAAGTACTAATTGAATTTCGTCAAATGTATTCAATATTTCTCCACTATTCCCTTTTCTAAAGTGGCTGGAAATCGTTGCAGGAGTTTTATCTAAAATTGAAGCAATTTTCTTTTGCCTCATAAATATTAAGTACAATGAACAAATAATCTCCTGTAGATCAGTTTGATTCTCAATTAATGTATTTTGTAATGTTAATAACAAGTTAAACATCTTTTCAAACTCAAATAGTTCGTCCTCATTATTTAAATCGGTTAATTTAAAACTAAACTTAGGTCTATTTGAGGTTCTTTTTAAACTCTCATTTGCTAAACGTGCCTTTTTTAACAAAGGATGAATCCATGTTTCTAAATCAATTTCATCTAATTCCAAATTTATATTTCCAAACGTTAAACCAAAATATGGTTGATTGTCTTTATATTTCCAAATTCGACTTATATAGAATGCAAGAACATATGCACTAGAATAGTGATTACTAACTAATACTATTTCATCTCCCATACGGTGCTTTACGATTGTTTTTACAACCCCGTCTGTCCACTCGTTAATCATTTCAACTATTTCTTTTAAATACATAGATAATTCTTGACCAAATACCTCATCATAAGATGAATTACTTACATCCATAATAAAAATAGACACAGGAGTTTTCATAAAAATTCCATCCTTTTCAAATTAAGCATTAATAATAAATCAGATTAAATAAACTAATTATTTATAAATTAGACTATTTAATCTAATTATATCTTAATAAGATAATATAACCTAATTTTTCTGGTAGGAATCTATTTAAGTAATTGTGAAATTTCTATGAAACTCTACCAAATTTCATTTGATAAATAGTCGTAATTGAAATCATAATTTAAAAAAGAGAACTAACCCCACAAAAATAATGAATATTTTTTGTTTGATCAGATCTCAATTAAATTAATATTTACTTACTGATAAACCTTCACACATATCCGACTCCTCAAAACATACTCCTCATCAAAAACTCTCAATCTAATAAACTCATTTACAGAACTAACCTTCTCAACCCACACTTCCTCATGAGTAGCAACCACCTTCAAATCATCCCCATGCCAATTAAACGAAAACTCCAAACTCTCCCAATCAACCGGTATCCTAGGTGAAATTCTTAATTCCCCATTCAACATACGGACTCCCCCAAATCCATTTACTACGCATTGCCAAATCCCACCTAGTGATGCCGCGTGAATCCCATGATCGCTTGTTTTCATATTAGGTCCAAGATCTATTTCCGCTGCACGTTTAAACAGTTCATATGCCATTTGGTCATCCTTCATATCACATGCCAACACACAATGAGTAGATAATGATAAAGAAGAATCATGTAATGTCTTCGGTTCATAATAGTTCCAGTTAGCTCTTTTTACATCTTGATTAAATAAATCTTCCAGTAGATAAAATAAAATCATAATATCTGCTTGCTTAGAAACTTGTAATTGATTTACTTGATCGAGGTTGTAATCCTTAAACATCGATCCTATGTTTTCTTGATTTTTATATTTTGATAAATCAATTGTCTTTAACGTTAAATATGTATCATCCTGTGGAATTACTAAATCCTCTTCCCGAGGGCCCGGTAAATATATTTTTCTAGCCTTTGCTTCCCATATTAAATAGTTCATCCCTAAATCTAGTTTTCTGCTAAGCTCAGAAAATAAAATTGGTTCGTTTTTCTCAAGTTTATTGAAGTATTCCATTGCCTTTTTTATATTCCAATAAGCCATATAATTCGTAAATGCATTATTGTCCACGTGCTCTTTATATTCATCTGGACCAACAACTTGATTAATATGATACTCCTCTGTTTCGTCATTCCATTCTAAACGCGAAGACCAGAAGATTGCTGTGTCAAAAATGATCTCATAACCGTATTTCTGCATAAAATCAACATCATTTGTGATTTGGAAATATTGCCATGTTGCATATGCAATATCAGCTGTAATATGTTGTTCAATGAAACCAGACCAAATTTTTGTGGCTTCTCCTGTTATAATATCCGCGGCACCCCAAATTGGCGTCACTTCTCCGTCCTCTAACCATGCAGATTCCCAAGGATACATCGCACCTTCATATCCATTTTCCTCGGCTTTTCTACGAGCACCTTCAATCGTATGATAGCGATATTCTAATAAGCTTCTCGCTTTAGTTGGATTCGTATAGATAAAGTATGGTAGGACGAAAGTTTCTGTATCCCAAAAAGTGTGACCTTTATAGCCTTCACCTGTTAATCCTTTTGCGCCAATATTCATTCGGTTGTCATGTACAGGTGTTGAAACAGTCAAATGATACTGCGCAAATCGAATCGCTAATTGATCAAAATCATAATTTGAATTGATTGTAATTGGCGTATTGTCCCATACTTGTTCTTTCCAAGCTTTTACATGGGATTGAAACAGTTCATCATAATTTTGTGTTCCCAATTCTTTTATATGATTTAAGGATTTAGTCATTAAACGATCCAAGCAATAGGATTCTTCCATCCACTCTCTATCACGGCTTGTGAACACATTCGTAATTTTTTCAAATACGATTTTCTCGCAATTATTCACTTGTATTGGTTTAAAGTCTTGAAAGATTTTTCGCCTTTCCATCGAAATCATTGCATCACTCTCGATGACTTCATCACCTATTTTCACTGAATGGTAAGAATTGAAAACAAAGTCAATTTCTGACTCAGTTGTTGTTTGTACTAATTGCATATACTTCCCATCGTACAAACGCTTTTGTCCTTCAGTAAAATGCTGTGCACCGCTATTCGTCACTTGTGCATTAATCCCAGAAGTGACCACTACCTCAGCACAATTATTCAAAGGAGTAATTTCAACTTTTTGAGCAATTACATGCAAATCATCCAATGAAACAAATCGTCTAAAGACTATCTCAAAAACGCTACCTAATGGTGAAACCCATGTAATTTTACGAACTAATTCAGCGTTTTTAAGATTCAATGAACGTTTATATTCAACGATTTTTCCTTGTTTTAAATCAAACACTTCATTATTTAATTTTAGATCAAACCAAAGAACATCGGCTGCATTTGGAAGCTCGGTCACCTCGTTTTCATCAAACTTATTAAACGTACCAGCAACAAATAAATTACGAGTTTCATTTACATACCGTTCCTCCATCGCTGCCCGCTGACCCATATAACCATTTCCTAAAGCAAAAATAGCCTCACATTTCCCCAAGTACTCAGGATGAAATTCCGTCTCTGTAATAATCCAATTTTTGTATTCACCAGAACCGCTTTGATAATCCATAATCTTATTCGTCATCAACATACTCCTAACTTTAAATTAATCGATAAAATCAAATTCATCTTAATCAAAACGTTTTGGAATAACAATGGATATTTATTGAACTTTTTAATTTTTACTGTTATATAATTAAATTATTAACAAACAAAACGTTTTGGAAAAAGGTGAAAAACTATGACTCTACTTGATCAATTTATTGCTAGTTTAGGTTTTCAAATTTCAAAAATAGCAAGTTTTCGATTTCAATCATTTTGGAAAGCTCTCTTTTATTTACTCATTTTGATTTTACTTTCAGGCTCTATTATTGCTGCCACAAAACTTTCAAAATCAGAGTCGATTGCTAAACAAATTCAAAATTTGCCGAATGATTTCATAATCAATTCAGAAGGGGCTACATCATTAAACGAAGTCCTTCAAATCAAATTACCTCAAGTCGATACAGTCATTGTCTTAGGAGAAAACTCCTCACAACAAGTCTCGTTACAAGGCTTTAAAAATGTAATTTATTTAGATGCGAAAAACTGGTCGGTTGGTAGAGTTAGTTATCCAACAAAACAATTGAACTATGAATACTTCCCTTTTTTGAAAGATAAAGAATTAACTAAAAGTGACCTTATTCAAATTAGTAAAAATCTCGATGAAACAATAAAAACTTTTACTCCACTCTATCAATATGTTCATCTATTTTTAAATTTGATTGTTCACTTGCTTCTCATCAGCATACTCGCTTTCGCAGGAAGTAGTTTCAGAAAACTTCTGCCAATTACATACAAAGAAGTTTGGATTATAACTTGTTACGGTATAACTGCTCCAATTCTCGTTAAAACTTTCATCGAACTTTTAGGCTTTACGATTCCGATGTTGACAACTTTTTACTGGATTGTAGTCGCCCTCTTTTCAATATTGACTATTAGACATATTCATCTTTCAGAAGAAATAGTTAATCAAGCATCATAAAAAAAGAGATTGATCAATTATTGATCAATCTCCTTTTATTAAAGTAACAACGGATTCCCTTAAAATTAAATCATTTTTTACTTCAATGACTCTTTCTGAATCCTTTTCTTCAAAAATATCAATTAACAGATTGGCTGCAGCAACTCCCATCTTATACGGGTACTGCCCTACAGTCGTCAAACTTGGCGTCACATATTGTGATAGTAAAATATTATCAAATCCAATAATCGATAATTGTTCAGGAACAGCTAAACTCAATTCCCTAGCAGCTTGCAATGCTCCAAGCGCCATTACATCACTTGCACAAAAAACTGCTGTTACTTCAGGGAAATTCAAAAGTAATGTAATCATTGCTTGCTTCGCTTTATCTTCTTCAAATTCTCCGCTTACAATCAATTCTTCACGCAATTCGATACCGTGTTCTTTTAATGCCGCTTCATATGCTTGCTTTCGAACTTTACTAACATGAGCGTGTTCAGTTCCGTTTAAATAAGCAATGTTTTTATGACCAACTCGAAGTAAATATTTTACTGCATTTTTAGCACTTTCAAATTGATTGGATGTGACGTAACCGTTCTGTTCTCCTTCACATGGTATATCTATTAGTACGCAAGGAGTTGAACTATTAACTGCTTCTTCCAAATATGGATCATTCATTTTTAACCCTTGAATAATGACCCCATCCAACTGTCTTTCGGCACAAATTTGTTTATACGTTTTATTTCTTTGCTTTGTAGTTGTCGTACTTAATAACACAAACTCGTATTCAGTTTTTGCGAGATAATCCGACACTCCACATAATATTTCAAACATAAATTGATCTTTAATACTCTCACGTTTTATATCCGATACAATAAATCCAATTGTTTTCGATTGTTTCATGACTAAACTACGAGCCAATATATTTGGGCTATATCCTAGTTCATCTGCAACTTGAAAAATTTTATTTCTCGTTTCTTCATTTACATCAGAATAACCATTTAATGCTCGTGAAACTGTCGTAATTGAAAAGCCAGTTGCTTTAGAAAGATCTTTTAATGTAACTGCCAATGCTAACACTCTCTTTTCAAGTTAATCTTGTATTTTAAGTAAATTGACCTAAAGGTTTTGAATCAATAATTTTTACTAAATTGTTATTTCTATACTTACTAGAATAAATGATTTCATCGTATTCTTCAATGACATCTAATTCATTTTGTAAAAAAATAGACATAAATTCACGAAATATCCGAAACGTTTTGGATATATAATGAAGTTGCTTAATGACAGTGATTGCGTTTTCAATCCCACCATTTTAAGCAATTAATTTTTTACTAAAACATATATTTCAGGAGGTTTTTTTAATGAGATTTTGGAAACCTGCAACAACTTTATTAGTATCCTCAATGCTTCTAGTTTCTGCTGGATGTGGTAACAAAAGTGACAACGAAACTAAGGATTCAGGCACCAGTTTAAAAGGGAAAACAATCTCGGTTGGTTCGTGGAAAGGAACGGAAGCCGAAGTAACGACTTGGGATAAAATTCTTAAAGACTTTGAAACAGATACTGGTATTAAAGTTCAAAAGAAAATTTATAACGACTACGCAACTCAATTACAAACTGACTTAATCGGCGGTACTGCTCCAGATGTATTTTATGTTGATTCAATGTTAGTTCCAGAATTATCCGCACAAGGTGTATTCGAACCTCTAGATAGCTACATAGATAAAACAAAAGATTTTAATAAAGATGATTTCTTCAAACCAGCTTATGATGCTTTCACAGGTAAGGATGGAAATCAGTATGGTATCCCGAAAGATTTCTCAACATTAGGCCTCTATTATAATGAAGATTTACTGATGAAAGCTGGTTTAACACCTGATGATATTCCAACTGATTATAGTAAATTACCTGAATTCTTAAAAAGCTTACAGCAAAAGCTTCCTAAGGGCGTTGCAGCAGGAACAACAGCCGCTGAGTTAGCACGCCATCTATTTATTCTCCAATCAAACGGCACTGATATTACCGATGACAAAGGCTATGCAGTTTTAACAAAACCTGACCAACTCGCTGCAATTGAGCCACTAATAACTGCATACAAAGATGGATCAATTAAACGTCCCGCTGACCTTGGACAAGGCTGGTCTGGTGATTCATTTGGAGCAGGAAAAACAGCTTTAATGGTTGAAGGAAACTGGGCGATTGCTCACTTAAACCAAAACTTCCCAGATGTAAAATTCGGTACAAAAGAAGTACCTAAAATTAATGATAAAAACGGATCAATGATGTTTACAGTAAGTTACTCTATGAACTCAAACTCAAAAGAAAAAGATGCTGCATGGGAATTTATTAAATACGCAACTGGTAAAAAAGGAATGAAAACTTGGTCTGAAGGTACTAGAACATTACCATCAAGAAAATCAGTTTCAGAAGAACTAAAATTCGGTGAAGATAAAATACTTAGCCCATTTATTGCCGCTGGTACATATGCAACACCATGGCAAAAAGGTGACACACTTTCAATTATCGCGCGCGAATATAACAATATGCTTCCATCTGCATTAAAAGGTGAAATGACTATGCAAGAAGCTATGAAAAAAGCTGAAGATGCTGCAAATAAAGATATTAAAACACAGTTAAATAAGTAATTTGAAAATCACTTGAGGGGGCAGATTTAAAAGTCAGTCCCCTCTACCTTTATAAGTAAATTTTAGTAAAGGAGTTCATTATGTCTAGTACCGAAATCAGTTCACCTAAACGTTCAAGGTCAAGAAAAACAAAAGTAAAATATAAAGCCCATGAAACAATCCAAGGTTATGGATTCATGCTTCCAACTTTAATCGTTTTACTTGTTTTTACTTTATTACCAGTTTTATATTCTCTATTTCTATCCTTCACAAAAGTAAATTTATTCGGCGGAATTAGCTATGATTGGGTCGGCTTTAAGAACTATTCAAATGCCTTAAAAGATGAAAGATTGTGGATTGCCTTTAAAAACACTCTACGATATGTAGTGTGTGTAGTACCGATTCAAACCGCAGTTTCACTTGTCATCGCCGCTGTACTGAACTCAGGCATAAAATTTCAAAAAACATTTAGAACAATCTTTTTCTTACCTACCCTTACATCAAGTTCAGCACTAACAATGATCTTTATGTTCTTATTCAGCCTAAATGGTCCATTTAATAATATACTCGTCAAAATTGGTATCCTAGCTGAGCCAGTTAACTTTATCAACGAAACAAACTTTGCCTTAACAACCATTATGATCATGAATATTTGGTCAACCGTTCCTTTTTTCATGACGATTTATCTAGCAGGACTCCAAGACATCCCTCATTCACTTTACGAATCAGCAGAGATTGACGGAGCAAACGCATGGCAAAAACTAATTAAAATTACGATCCCAAACTTAACACCTATCACAAACTATGTACTATTGATGGGAATCATCGGGACATTCCAGCTATTTGACCAAGCCTATATCATCTCAGGCGGATCAGGTGGACCGAGCAATGCAACTTTAACATTCTCACTAATAATCTATCAATATGCATTTAAAACAATTGGCACAATGGGCTATGCATCTACCCTAGCCATCCTATTAACGATCCTTATCTTTGCAGTCTCAATGCTCGCCCGCAAATTAAACAAAGAAGAATCTTTATATTAAAGGAGTGAAAAGTGTTGAAGAAAATGAAATTCACTAGAGTATTAACCTATACCGTTCTAATCATCTATGCCCTAGTCACACTTTACCCATTCCTTTGGGCAGTCCTAGCAGCATTCAAACCATACAAAGAAATCGTCGGTGGAGGCCTAGCCTTACTACCAAACGAACCTACTTTTGACAATTTCAAATATATATTCACAAGAGACCCATTATTTACAAGATGGATCTTCAACTCATTCCAAATCGCTGCAATTGGAATGATCGTAAATGTCATTTTAAACACAATGTCCGGCTATGCTCTTGCAAGAATTCGATTTCCCGGAAGACACTATATCTTCCTATTAATCTTGGCCTTAATGATGGTACCTGGACAAATTCTATTAATACCAAACTATCTCATTATGAAATCACTTGGATTACTTGATAACTATTCTTCACTAATCATTCCAGGTGCAATTAACTTCGCCTACATATTTATGATGAGACAATTCTTCGTAAATTTCCCAAAAGAAATCGAAGAAGCAGCCTACGTTGAAGGCCTTAGTAAATTCGGTACGTTTTGGAGAGTCGTATTCCCTGTTGCAAGAGCATCGGTTGCAACACAAGCAGTATTCGTATTTTTAGCATTCTGGAACGAATTCATGAAACCATTGCTTTATATTACTTCACCACACAAATACACATTAACACTTGGACTTCAGTCGTTTCAAAGTCAAAACGTTACACAGTGGAATTACATAATGGCAGCTTCAGTAGTTTCAATCATTCCAATTATCATTATTTATATCTTATTAAATCGATACTTTATGCAAGGCTTCAGAGTCGGCAGTGATAAATAAAATGGAGGTATTTTCATGGGAAAAATAGAGGCAGTAATTTTTGATTTGGATGGTGTTATAACTGATACAGCAGAGTTCCATTATATTGCTTGGAAGCAACTTGCGGAAGATTTAGGGATTTCGATTGATCGGGATTTTAATGAAACATTGAAAGGCGTTAGTCGAACGGAGTCTTTGGAAAGGATTCTTGAGCTTGGTGGACGCCAAGATGATTTTAGTGCTGAAGAAAAAGATGAGTTGGCGACTAAGAAGAATCTTCATTATGTTGAGTTATTAGAGCAGATTACGCCGGCTGATTTACTTCCCGGTATTGAGGATTTTTTGAAGCGAATTAGATTAGCAGGTTTGAAGATTGGGATGGCTTCAGCTTCTAGAAATGCTTTTTTGGTTGTTGATAAGTTGGAGATTGGTGATTATATTGATCATATTGTGGATGCTGCGTCTGTGAAGAATTCGAAGCCTGATCCGGAGGTGTTTTTGCGGGCTGCGGAGGCTTTGGGGGTTTCTCCTGATAGGTGTGTTGGGATTGAGGATTCTGTGGCTGGGGTTGAGGCTATTAATAATGCGGGGATGTTTTCGGTTGGGATTGGAGATTTGAAAATTCTTAGTCGAGCAAATCTTGTATATAATTCGACAAATGAATTGAATATAGAACGAATTGTTGAGTGCTAAGTTTAGATAAAATAGATTATACTACAGTTCAAAAACTTGATAACTTTAAACTCGAAAAGGCAACTAACTCTTAAAAGGAGTTAATTGCCTTTATATTATATCTTTAAACTACAACCTTCATATATTGAGTGATAATCTGTCATACTATTATTCTTTGAAACAATTCTTACATGCTCTCCATCCATCTGTTTTACTTAATTCATCGGCCCTTTCAGATAGTTTGATTAAATCATTCGAACAGTATTTTGGATGAAATGTATATCTTCCTTTGCGTGCTTGAACGTTTAAATGGTAACACCCTACACGATGAAGTACATTCCCTGTCGTACCTTTTGCATAATTAAAAACAAATCCATTTGTATTCACTTTACACCAATTTTCAAACTCATTATCTTGGTGCTTAATTTCTACAATCCTCTTATCCTCTAAAATTGGAACGTGCTCTTTTATACGGTCCCAATCTTTGAATTGTAGTTCACTATTTCTGTTTACTAGTCCGAGTTGACCACAATGATATACAGGAAACAATTTAAAATAAAAATCATTACTATGAATAATATGAGGATCTTTCTGATTTACGATTTCTTTAAATGGCATGATCTTTTCATTATACACTTTAACTACAGCTTCATATGCTTTTCTACCAAGCGTAATAGTGATTTCCGGTTTAATTGTATCCAATAATGGTCTCAGGAAATGTGAAGCACAGTTATTAAACCATTTAATTTTTACGTCTCCGGATAATCCTCCCTGTTTTAAACATAGAATTGCATTTGTAAAAAATAATTTATCATTTTCAACTGATACTCCAATTGATTCTAATAGTGCTACTAACCTTTGATTTGTGGCGTTATTAGGGTCACATACTCCTTTTGAAGATATATAACTATTTTCATCGCCCCAGTCTTGTCCAACCACGACTATCTTAGCATCAAGATCACCTTTCCATTTTGACCAAGCTCCAATCTCATTTACATCAAATTGTTTTTCCACCTCAAATGGATTTTTTAGCCCAACACATATTTTGCAATCTTTTCTTAAATTGATTAACTGATTATACTGTTTAGTAACATCACTTGTTCCCAATTAAACACCTCTTTTTGGTTACCCATTAGAAATTAAATAACAAGTTATAAATTTCTATTTTCAAGAATTTACTAATTTACAAATTCAACATTATAAACTCTTTGTCCTACTTATTATTTATCTTAAAATAAAAAATAGGATCTTTTATTAATGACTATTGTCTAATTCGGAGACACGATTTTTTCAAAAACAAAAGTCCTACTTAGTACTCTAGCAGGAGTTTTTATTTTAATAGTCTATTTACAAAAATCAAAAATTTAGAAGAATGTAAAACCCATCTCTTCCCTAATTAAAATATTATGAATTCAATATATGGTAAAAGATAGATAATTCCTCCAATTATATAAATAAATGCCTTCATAACCTTATTTTCTAAATAGTTATATAGTAGATTTTTCGAAGGTAATATTATCAAAAAAAGTAGAAATGAGATTGGAAATCTGATCATTATTTGGAAACTTAATAAAATAAGTATTAGAACTAATATTAATTGGCAAATGTACTTCATCTTAAAAAAAATTGATAAATTCACCTTAAACATCAAGCTTTTTTTTAAGAAATCCATTTCATATTTATTCAATTTTGTTAAGATGTTGTCGATTACAAATAAAATAATAAATATTATACCTATTTGATAATATACGTTACTCAATTTAAAGAATAATAGATTTAAAATAAGGATAAAAGTAATTCCTCTAATAATATCTCTGTGGTAGTACCTTATTTTTAATAGTTCTTTTATCAAATAAAATCTATATTCAGGTTCGTAATGTTTATATAATAATTTTGTTGTAGAGGTATTTTTTCTTGTGGAGGATAATAATATTTGTTGGGCTTCTACTATTTTACTAAAATTTTTATTTAATAAACCTTCTCCTACTTTAGACATCAATAGATAGTAATTGTACAATATCGAGTAATTTAAATTATCTACTTTCAACATCTGAATGAATAATAGTAGAGAAATAATTAATGGGATCAAGATAGAATCCAAATAAATAGAAAGAAATGAAAGAACGCTAGAAATCATTATAAATACGGAGAATATTAAATTTTGATATTTATATCGCATAAATCAAATTAGATTAATCATGCTATTTATCAATAATGCAATGATAATTCCATTACTTATCGTTTTCATAAAAAGAAAATAAATTAACAAAAAGATTAAACTTGGTAAGATCATTTTTCTTATTAAATAAAATTTAAATTTATTAAAATCAAAATATTTATGTTGAAAAACATACATAGGTATATTAATAATGGGATTATTTTGAAATATCTTTAACAATCCATATATATAAATAGCAAATGGTAAATATAATTCGATATATGTATCGTAATACTTAATTTCATCTTTAATAATTAGACTTAAAATTAATGTACCAAAAACAAATATAAAAGCATTTAAAGGATACTTTTTTATTGTTCTAACTATCTTTCTTTTTTGATTAATCAATATGAAGTAATAAGGTGAACTAATCATAGCTATCACCAATTAATTTAGAAATTGTTTGTCGATTCAATTCATTTGGGGCAAAGCTAAGCAAACTTGAATCTTTTATTATCAAATATTCATTACAAATTTCTTCTAAACTATCAATATCATGGCTTGAAACAATGATAATTTTATCCTTACTCTTTTGTGAAATTAACATTTCTTCTAAAATATTTACTTGTACTGGATCAAGCGTAATAAATGGTTCATCTAATAACAAAAGTCTACTTGCTCTTAAACAGCCAAATACAATTGCAAATCTTTGAATAGTTCCTCTCGACAAGGCATATGGAAAATAATCAACATATTCTTCTAACTTAAAAAGTCCAACAATCTCGTCAATTTTCTGTCTTGCAATTTCTTTTTTATAACCCTTAAGTCTACATAAAAATAACATTTGTTCATACATAGTTAAATCTTGAAAAAGTGAATGCTCATCACTAATAAATGTAGCGTCCAAGTCAAAATAATCCGTATGATTTATTGAAGTGTTATCTAATAATAAATCACCTGATGATTCTTTTTTTAATCTCATTATTGTTTTAAGTAAGGTTGTTTTCCCCGAACCATTCTTACCTATCAATCCATAAATTTTATTAGTATCGAATTGAAAATTTATTTTATTCAATATGTATTTTTCTTCATATTTTATGGTAACATCTCTTAACTCAAGCATCTTATCACCATCTTTATTTAATTTTGAAAAGAATACTAGTTTTACTTATCCAAAATAAAAAGACCTAACAATGCACTTAGAAAAATAATTGGTAGAAATCATAACTTATCTTTTTGTTTATCGTAGATATTGAACATATACATAATCTCGTGGATTTTTTAGTAAACATTTACATCTATCTTAACATTTAAAAAGGTAAATTTTACTAATAGCCCTTGTCATTTTTGTGAATAATTTCACATTATTAGATTCGCACTCTTTCTATTACTTTGCATTAGATTTTAATAAAAGCCCTAGCGAATTACCAAGTTCTTTAGAATTTCTTAAGTAATGAACATTATACTTACTTAAGCCGAGCACTTTATCTTCGTATTTTACATAAAGTTTTTTTGCCACAAAAAAACAAATTGTTTACAAGTTAGAAACATCCAATGACATAAATAGAGACAATTAAAAAGTACGATACAAATATAAGATTTCAGGAGAGTGATTTGAGGAAAAAGAAAGTTGGAGTTCACAGATTTAATAACCTATAAATATATACGTAAATAAGGAGAGAAACCATGTCTAATAAGATTATTTGGGTACTTTTGGGAATGTTTTTAGTTCTCTTACCAACAGCAAATGCAACAACTTTTAAAGTAGGTTTTAACAGTAATAAGTTCTCTCATTATATAGATGATCTAAATTTAAATACTTCACATTCTACTTATGGTCAGACAATTGATGTAAGTTTAACGACTAAAAAAAATGTTGATACAGTTTCGTTATCTTTTTTAAATGGTACGAATCAAAAAAATGTTACTTTATCTAAAACATCGGCGCATCAATTTTCCGGGAAAATAAAGATTACAAGTTCATTTACTAAAGGTGAATATAAACTTAAATCAATTAAACTAGATCATAAAAATCTAGTAATCTCTGATAAAAAAATCAAGTTTGCAATTTTAGATTTACCGACTCCAAACATTGATCAAGTTACAAATCAATCAACATCCATTAATGGGTCATTTTTACCAAATAGTCATGTAGAAGTGTATAATGATTCTACATTAGTTAGCACTGTGAAAACAGACGAAAATGGTGAATTCAATTCTGTAATAAAACCAGTCAAAGAATTTACCAAGTTAACAGTCATAGGTGTTAGCGAAGGAATTCAAAGTAAACCTATTACAATCGATGTAAAGGATACGATTGCACCAATCATTTCTTCTGTTTCACCTTTAACAGATCAATCTCAGTATGTTAATGGAAAATCTGAGCCTTCTGCATCTGTAAAAATTTATAACAATGAAACACTAATCGGTGAAGGTATCGTTAATTCAACAGGAAAGTTCAATGTTAATATCGGTAAACAAACAGCGAATTCATCGCTTAAAGTAATTGTTGTTGATCAAAGCAATAATCAAAGTAAACCATTTACTGTACGCGTATCGCATTACACTCCACCAGTAGTACAAACTCCGGTAAAAAGTAATTCAACATTATCAACTGGACAACTGATTATTATCAATTCACAGACAAATAAGTTAACTTACTATAATAATGGTAAAATTATTAAAACCTTTAATGTTGCAACAGGCAAGTCGGCAACTCCAACACCTACTGGAAAGTTTACAATCGTAAACAAAATTAAGAACCGCCCATGGTACAAAGGGAATATTCCTGGTGGTGATCCTAGAAATCCACTTGGAAAACGTTGGATGGGATTAAGTGTTGGTGCTGCATATGGAATTCACGGAAACAGTAATGAAAGTTCGATTGGCAATTCAGTAAGTTCAGGTTGTGTTCGTATGCATAATAGTGATATCCAATGGCTATTTGAACAAATTAATGTTGGCACAACTGTTATTATCGCTAAATCTTCAAATTCTAATATGGCAATTGCCCATTCTTATGGTATTTCGATTGCATAAATAAAGAAGAGGCTGTCTCTTTGGTCGTTTTTGTGACTAAGGGACGCCTCTTTATTTTTGTCATTATTGTATACAGTTCAAAGTTTTCGTCCCAAACTCAAAACCGTCAAAATCTACTAGCTTTCTATTATTTAACAGTGACTATCCACCACTAGCTATCGGAGGTATACAACAGTTTAATTTTATCTATTAAAATTTATAAAAATATCACAATTTGTTCTAATTGAACATCACCTATCGTGTTTAAATGTACATGAGGTGATTAAGTTGAAATTTGAATTGATAAGTGGAACTAATCAATCGATTAAAGGTTGGTACAAAACAATGATCCTTGCGAAGAAAATCAGATTAAGACCAACTAACGAACAAGAAATACAATTATGGAAATCAGTTGGTACAGCTCGGTGGGCATATAATTGGGCATTGGCTAAGCAGGAAGAAAATTATAAAACTGGTGGGAAATTTATTTCTGATGGCATTTTAAGAAAGGAATTAACTGTATTAAAACAAACAGACGAATTTGCTTGGTTGTATGAAGTATCAAATAATATTACCAAACAGGCAATAAAAGATCTTTGTGGAGCGTATAAAAAATTCTTTAAAGGGTTAACTGATCACCCCCGATTTAAAAGTAAAAGAAAATCAAAAGCATCCTTTTATAATGATAATGTGAAGTTGAAAGTAAATGAAAATAAAGTGTTGATTGAAAAAGTCGGCTGGGTTGTAGTTTCTGAAACTATTCCAGATGAAAAATACTATAATCCTAGAATTAGCTACGATGGAAAATACTGGTATCTGTCTATAGGAATAGAAGTATCAAAACCAATTGTTGAGCTAAGGAATGTCTCACTTGGAATTGATGTAGGAATTAAAGAGTTAGCCGTTTGTTCTGATAACACTAGGAAAAAAAATATTAACAAAACAGGCACTGTTAGAAAGGTAGAGAAACGCCTACGTAGGTTGCAACGTCAAGTTTCTCGTAAATATGAAATGAATAAGGAGGGAAACCGTTTCGTCAAAACAAGCAACATACTAAAAATCGAAAAGAAGATACAACACCTACATAGAAGGTTGACAAATATCAGACTAAATCATCTTCATCAATCCACGAGCGAAATCGTGAAAACCAAACCTTATCGCATCGTAATGGAAACATTAAATATCAAGGGAATGATGAAAAATAAGCATCTTTCAAAAGCATTTGCGAAGCAGTGTTTATGTAAATTCAAACGCCAAGTTCAATATAAATGTGAAAAATATGGTATTGAATTTGTTGAAGCTGATAGATGGTTCCCATCTTCTAAAACGTGTTCAAGTTGTGGACTTAAAAAAAATGATTTAAAACTATCAGACCGGATATACCGATGTAAATGTGGTCATGAAATAGATCGAGATTTTAACGCTGCGATCAACTTGTCACGATATAAATTAGTAATCTGACACTTAGACGTCATTACTGATATGTAGGATTCGTTGTATCCGAATTTACGCCCTTTGAGTGTTATATCAAACGAAAGTAGCTTCGGCAAAATCGAACACGTAGAACAGGGAAGTAAACAAAATCTATAAAAATAATAGGTTTTTATTGATTTTTATAAATTTTTGGCAACGGTTTAAATCATAATGATCCAGCGATTCGTTCCAGTGCAATTCATGACTTAATCGTACTATCAGATGTAGATAACTTACAATTTAATTTATTTACATTAGAATGGTTAGCAAAAGAGGCTAAGAAGTCATTCGATACATAACCGATTTTGATGGAGAAGAGTATGAAGTAGCAATCTTGGAGTTAATTAAACAATATATTCAGCAACAATAATTAATAATAGAGATGCCGTTGCAATTGGCATCTCTATTTTATTAACTTAATCGAAACTCCATTTTCCTATTTTTCGTCGCCATTCCAATTGACTCATAAAAATAGATTGCATTTTGATTACTCTCAGAAACTCCTAACTCAATGCTATCAACATTCAATTCCTTAGCGAAATTAAATACAAATTGCATAAGCTTCCTTCCGATTCCCATTTTCCTTTTCACATCATCAACACATAAACTATTTACAAGTAGAATCTTTCTCGCATTAACAAATGAATTTTCATGTACTTCTTCTTCCTTTAATACTGCCACTCCTACTATTTCCGTTCCTAGTGTGGCCACATAAATATGTTGTTGATCATCTTTCAGTTGATGATGAAAATCCTCTTCCCCTACTGGAGTCGAGTTCTCTTTGTATAGGTCAGGTCTCTCCAAAACGTGCAAATCATGAACTTGTCTAAATAAAGATAATAATGAATCGTAATCTTCAGTTTTAGCATTTCGAATTTGAATCTCCATGCTTCTCACCTCTTCAGTTGTTTATCATTTGACTTAAATATTATCTTATCCTAAAAAACTTTTTTAGTTTCATTGATTATTCTATTCATTATAAAAGCCTTTAAAGTAACCGTTCCTTTTGAAGTATTTATACGCTTTTTCATGTTTATTTTTCATTTCTTTTAGACCCTTATTTAAGTAATCTAATGTTTGTTTAGCAAATTCTCCATTTCCCTTCGAGTCACTATCACTTGCATTCATCACATCCATTATATAGGCATCTTTAGAAGCAAAAGCATAATTAATCCATAATATCAGACCTTTATCAGGGGTCTTTTTAAATTTGAAATTCTCTAGTAATTCATCTAACTTCCCTAAATCTTCCATCGCTTTTTGTGCCAATTTCTCTTTTTCATTTGATTGATTTAACTGTTTTAAATCAGCTTTTACAAGCAGTAAAGAAGAACTTATTTTTTCTACTTTATTTTCATTCGTTTTTGATATTGGATATGAATTCGATTTTTGATAAATAAAAATACCTATTCCAATCATAATGATCGCAAAAAATATGACAAATATTTTAGTAGATTTCATGCTAGGACTACTCCTCCGTTTTTAATAAGAACCAACAAAATACCAATCTTTATCTAACTTTTCAATTTGTTTAAAGTCACCGCCAAAATCATTTAAGGACGGCTTCGTATGTGGAGAATAGACAAATCCAGAGAAATTGTCTAGTACGCCTCGAAAAGTATAGAATAAGATTTTTATATTATTCCCATCACCTTCAACTACGATATCTCCACCACCTTTAGATAGCGGAGCATATTTCTTTGGAAGGTGGATTAGCGTTTTGTTATATGAAACATTTGGCTTTAGAGATCCATTCGATACCATCTTCACTACTTTTTCTCTTTCAGATTTATGTTCTTTAAATTCCGCGTTTAAAACGATTTGATTAAAAGGTACGAAAATTAATAATAAAATAGTAATCATTTGTACTACTACCGGCTTCCAATTCTTATTTTTAAATAAGAATATGAAACTGATAACTGTAACAAATAAAAAAAATCCAAATACAATTAACCAAACAAAAGGCATTAGAAATACTGTTAAAATGTCCTCGATGTGCCACTGTGTAAATTCAAAAATGATAACGATTATGCTACTAATAATTGATAATAGTAAAAGACTTTTCTTCAACTTCTTTAAACCTTCCTTACGTTCTTTCATTCTATTAAATACGCATCAAAAGGAAGAACAATAATGTTCTTCCTACATACACAAGTCTTGATTTTTTAAGCAAACTAATTAGTTGATTTATTTAATTGATCAATTCCCTTTTCAATTGAAGTATATAGCAGACCTGCTACTACTAATCCGATAAAGGAAATTACTGCTACTAATATTGTGTGTAGTATATGATTCTCCACAAAATTTGCTAAGAATCCAATACTTATAGCGATTAAAATTAAGATTGAAACTTTATAACTTCTTTTTAATTGTTCCAAGAACATTCGCCTCTTTTCTAACGATCAAAGATGCTTGTGTATGTATATGTAGTTTATCTTGTCCTCAAACAAATAGATACATTTTTTTCCAATTTTATTATTCCTCTAAACCCTCTTCTGAAATTTGCTTACCATTTTTATCAAAGTATTCACAATTAAATTCAAATCCACTGTCTTTTCGTTTAGGCATGTTTTTGAATTTAATATTTTCTTCATTATTTCCGTTCAATTAATGTGACTGATTAATGATTAAGTATAGTGCGAAAAGTATAAGGACTGAAAAGACTAAAACTCCTACTTTGGATTTAAGCATATTATTACTCCTTACTCGAAAAATGAGATTTTGATTCTCCTAATAAGATGACTTCTACAATACTATTCAAATACCCTCTAATACTGAGTTGGGTTATTTTCAGCCTAATATATATTAAAAATTAACTCCCGCACGAAAATAGGTATAGTAAAAAGACTGCATTTAAACAGTCCTTTAAAATTAATTATCTTCAATGATGTCCAGTATATGATTTTCCAATATTTCTCTAATTGGTCTGATAAAACTTTTTCCTGCTCCCCAACCAAAATCAAGTAATCCTTCTCCATTACCTGAGGAAATACATTTCACATATGTCACACTACTAAAGTCATCAATTGTAACTGTTAATGATGCTGTACTATTGTTTCTAAAAAAGAATTTCTCGAATACTAGAATTACAATTACTTTCTCACCAGCTACTTTACGATCCTGAAAAATCAAATTAGATGTTAAATCTGAGTCTTCCAAAATAAATTTAGTAGCTTCATCTGGCTTTACATTTACGGTGAATTCTAAGTAATGTTTCATCGTGTTTCCTCCTATATATAAGATTTAATTTGAAACAGTGACTAAGTCTTCCATCGTTAGTAATGAATGAAGAATTAATCCCGCTTCATATAAGTTTTCTTTCCCATTTTGTTGACGGTCAATTACACATAATACATCTGTTACATTTGCACCAACTTGTTTTAAATCTTCAGCACTAAGCTTAATCTGCCCACCGGTTGTGACTACATCTTCTATAATACAAACCTTCTTATTTTTTATATCGGCACCTTCTGCAAGTTTACAAGTTCCATAGGCTTTTGCTTCTTTTCGAACAAACACTACTGGAATTCCCGTTTTTAGAGATAAAGCAGTAGCAATCGGAATCCCACCCATCTCTAAACCTGCCAATACCTCAGTTCCTTCGGGTATATAGTTTGCTAGTTGTTCTGCTATTTCTTTTAAAAGTTTGGGATTCGATTCAAACAAATATTTATCAAAATACTCATTCGACACTAATCCCGACCTTAATGTAAACTCGCCTGTTAAATGGGCAATATTGTATATTTCTTGCGCTAATTGAGCTTTATCCATTATTAAATCCCCCTTAAAAGTTAAAACATTTAGTTTCAATTAATTTTAGCGATTCTTCTGTCTAAGTTTCAAAAGCAAATTATCCTATTTTATTTGAAGTGAAAAAGACAAAATTTTCCCAAGTTACAGTTAATGAAGTTGATATATAATTGAGTAATGAACAATATTATTTATTTTTCTTTTTATATACATTAACTTTTACATTTTAATGTATAAATCAATATAAATTTATGGAGGGATTAGAACTGTCGTTATTAAAGAAATATACAAAATGGCTTTTTAAAAATAATGTTAGAAAAAATGATTTAGCTGAATTCCTGACTGAGATGATTTTCCTTTTGATATTTTTTTTGTTGCTTTCGCATATGAAGATTTCTTTTAAATTATTCTTATTAATATGTTTTTTAATGGTAAATCTAGCTGTATTGTGTGAGGATCATACTAGAAAAATATTAGGTAAATTTAATGTGCCATTTCCAAGATGGATCAGTGCTTTGATGTTTCCAGTATTTTTGATTTTCATTTTTACCTATAGACATTAATTTTTAAAATTATATTTCATAGTTTATTGGACGCATTAGTTACACAGCATGATTGATTGTATAGACACAGACATATTTTTTATTCAGATAGAAGGGATTGCGTTAAATGACATTTAGCAATCGTTTTTTTAAGAACAGGGTAAAGCCTATCGTAATTACTCAAATGATATTGGGAATTCCAATCACAGTATTTTTTATTTTTTCTTTAAAATCATATCCGGTTAATTTTTTCTATTCTGGTCTTATAGGAACAACCCTTGCGTTATCTATGTTTTTATCGGGAATAGAGCAATATATTTTAAAAAAGAAAAGTCGGTCAATTGCCTTCTTTGTCTTATCGATAATTATAATTTTAGTTGCAGCACAATCCTTTTTCATATCACAACTACATAGGTAACTCTTATTAAGCTAACACGTGCGTTAGTTACATAAAATCTAGAATGAATTTACATGATTCAATACATAACCATGTGCTGTATTAAAACACATAAAATACAAAACAGTGAGAAACGAATGCTCTCACTGTTTATTAATTAATTCAGCTGTTTTTCTCATTTGTAGTCTAGAAAATTTCTTTGATTGATATTCGCTAACAAATGTGGAACCTAGTAGCAATGCTCCACCAATCATTAGAACAACAGTCATTTGTTCTTGTAAGATAACCCCTGAAATCAATATAGCTACAAAAGGATCTACATAGCTTAACATAGCTATGCTCTGCCCCTTTAAATTTTGCATACCCGAGAAAAATAACCAAAATCCAACTCCGGTGTTTATAATGCCTAATAGGATAATAAAGAGTATAGATGATCTTGGTACTTCTAAGATGCCGAGTCCCTCCGTAAACAGAACATAAGGCAAAAGAAGTATGGCAGTTATTCCAAGTTGGATGATTGTAATCTCTAACTTGGCTATGTGTTGAATAAATTTATTTAATAACATTAATGCAGCATAAAATGCTGCTGCCACTAATCCAAAAATGATTCCAAGTAGGTCGTCTTTTCCAGATGCACTTATACCGTTTCCAACAATCAATAACATACCTATTATTGCAACGCCAATACAAATAACCTTTTTGATAGATAATTGTTCTTTAAGGATTACAGGTGAGAGAATCATAACAAATACTGGTGCAAAGTAGTATGCTAATGTTGCATTTGTGACTGTCGTATAGTCGTATGATTTATAGAGGAAAATCCAATTTCCACCTAGTGCAATTGCAGAAAGCAATATGATGGAAGCACTTGCTTTTACTAATTTCCACGGAATACTTTTTTTCATCACAAAAAACACGAACACTAAAAATACACATCCGATTGAACTACTTAGTAAAGCCGTCTCACTTGAAGATAGATTAATAGATCTTACAACTAAACCAATCGTACCAAAAATAATCATTGATAATATAAACTGTATTTTAGATTTCATCGGTCAATCAAAGTACTTTCCCCATAATCATCACTACCCCATCCCTTTCAAACTTGAATTTTGAATAGGGTTAGAATAGCATAATTATATATATTACAAAATTGAATGTTTATCATGTTATCTATGACAAAATCGAATGGTAATGAGGTCGAGTTATGAATATCCAAAAATATATGGCATTTGTCAAAGCAGTTGAGTATGGAAGTTTTACAGGAGCTGCTGATGCATTAAATTATACACAATCTGGCATCAGTCGTATGATTAGCGATTTAGAAGCAGAATGGAAAGTTACTCTTTTTGAAAGAGGACGTACCGGAATCACTTTAACATCTGATGGTTTAAAATTATTGCCTCAGTTAAAACGAATCTGTAATGAGCATGAAATTTTACGTATGCAGGTTGAAGACTTGCATGATATGAAATCAGGAATGATCCGGATCGGAACTTTTTCAAGCGTGGCAACTCATTGGTTACCCAATATGATTAAATTCTTTAAAAAGGATTATCCAAATATTGATTTTGAACTCCTTTTAGGCGATTATTCTGAAATTGAAAACTGGATTGTAGAAGGACGTGTTGACTTTGGATTTTTAAGGTTACCGACAAAAGTAGAAATTGAAACAATTTTTGTGGAGGAAGATCGTTTGCTTGCAGTAATTCCTAAAGACCATCCACTTGCTAATTGTGACAAGTTTCCACTCAGCGAATTAGAGAACAGTCCATTTATGTTACTAGAAAAAGGAGGAAAAGCAGATATATCGGAAATTTTTGAAAAAAATCAAATATCACCTTTAATACATTTTACAACATGGGATGATTATGCGATCTTATCTATGGTAGAAAACGGTTTAGGCATCAGTATATTACCAGAATTAATTTTACAACGTATCCCTTACAAAGTAATATCGAAGGAGCTAGAAGTACCTGCCTTTCGAAATATTGGTGTTGCTATGCGAGAGGAAAAATCACTGTCACTTGCAGCCAAGAGATTTTTAGAATATTTATCCTATAGAAAATTACCAATTGAACAGTCTGATTAAATCACATGATGCTTATGAAAAGTCAGTTCTTTAATTTAACTAGAAAATCGGCTGAAAAGTCGATTTTTTTATTGAAGTAAATAGTAGATTATCTGAAAGGAGTTTATAAAGAATCTAGCGAATATACTACTATTATTCTATTTCAATTTAGGTTTTAGAAAGAGGGAAAAATTTTGAAACTAAAATACAAACAACATTCAAAAGCAAAGTTGGTTGGATATAGTATTTTATCAAGTATTTTTATATTTTTCTTACTCATAGTATTTTTGGTATATGCAAATTGGGATGTATTCCGTTATACATATCTTTTCTTCTTAATACCTTTAATACCGATCATGATTCTTTTTTTGTTATTTATTCCAAAATCTTTATTTTTTATCAGACTTAATTCTATTGATTATTTGAATTTAGAGAATAATATACTTACGATCCATCATCAAGGTATATTTAGTTCAAGAAAAGAAATAAAAGTTGAAGAAATAGAAAGAGCATATGTTATTAGTGAAAAATTTATCTTAGCAATGCATTCTGAGGAAGAAGTTGTTATTTACATTGATAATCTATTAATGAAAGATTTTGAGAAATTGATAAAGGAATTAAGTAGCTCTTTCACTATTACTAAAAATTTTGATTTATTGTAACTAAAATAAGGATTTGTTGCTCAGTTAAGGAGCGCTCAAGCCTTACTAGTTTTTTAGTTGTACAACAATCGACTGCTTCGGCGGTCATAGGATTAAAGTAGATAGTAAAAGGCTGTGTCCAAATAAATTTTGGCACAGCCTTTTACTTTATTTTACGATACTGATCACAAAACCATCGTATCCTTTAGTACCAACTGTTTGTATAGCCGTAGATTCAATACGAGGTTCTTTTTCTAATAGATCCATAAAATTACGTACACCTTGGACTCGGTCATCCTCACTATTTTCGTCAATAACTTCACCATTTCGAACGACATTATCGCTGATGATTAGTGCCCCGTTATTGGCTAATTCTAATGCCCATTTTATGTAATGGGGATTATTTGGTTTGTCTGCATCAATAAAAATTAAGTCAAAAGATTTACCTATTTCTTTGAGGCTAGGCAAGGTTTCTAATGCTTTTCCTACAATTATTTCAACTTTGCTCGTACAACCAGCGTTCTCTATATTTTTTTTAGCTATTTTTGCATACTCCGGTTCAATTTCAAGCGTGTATACTTTACCAGTTTCAGGTAGTGCGCGTGCAAGCCATATACTACTATATCCACCTAGGGTACCGATTTCTAATATGTTTTTAGCTCCTTTAATTTTAGCTAATAGGTATAGAAGTTTACCTTGTGTTGGTGAGACATCAATTTCTGGAATACCAGCCTCTTTATTAGCTTTCAATACTCCTTCAAGTGTTGCATCAGATGGTATTAGTTTATCAATAAAATATTCATCTACATCTTTCCAAACGTCATTCATCATAATGGTAACCTCTTTTCTATATTTTCTAATTCTTCTAACAAAAGTGTATAATAAAATAAATCATAATAAAAATATATAATTTTTATTTATCCATAACTATAAGTTATAGGTAGAGGTGAAATGATGAATATACATGGATTAAAATTATTTTATCAAGTAGCACTCACAGGTAGTTTCACAAAGGCAGCCAAATTGTTGTGTATTAGTCAACCTGCAGTTTCTAGCCAAATTAAAAAGTTTGAACATGAAATTGGCGTTCCTTTATTTAAGCAACAAGGTCGAGGAGTTGTTTTAACTGAATTCGGAATCGCATTAGCAGAAAAAGCAAAAAATCTTGTTACTCTTGAAGAGAATATCGAATCTTTTATTGAGGATTATCGACTTGCCAAGAAAGGAACAATTAAAATTGTTGCTACATATCTCCCTGCAAATTTTTTAATTCCTAAATGGGCAGCTACGTTTAAAAGTGCAAATGAAGATGTAAATTTAGTCATTACAACCGCTAATACGAAAGATGCATTTGAGCAACTCATACATTATAAAGCCGATATTGCAATTTATGGTGGTGGGGTATCGGAAAGACCAGAAGAAGTAACGTGGGAAGATTTATTTGAAGATGAACTTTGGTTCGTTGTATCTCCTACTCATCCGTTTGCTAATAAAACTATCTCATTAGTCGAGATGGTTAAAGAATCATTTATTATGCGTGAAGAAGGAAGTTCGATGAGGGATCACCTTTTTTCTTTATGTCAAACTCACCAAGTAAGTCCACCAAAAATCTCCCTTCAATTTAGTGGGATTAATGAAACAATTCGTTCCGTAATGGCTGGATATGGCGCAAGTTTTATTTCATCTCTCGCTGTTAGTGAGTATGTAGATAATGGACAATTGGCAAGAGTGTATGTACAGGATATACATATAAAAAATAAAATCGCTATTTGGACAAGAAAAGCTGAGAAGCATAGCTTACTTGTGGAAAAATTCATAGAAATTGTTAAAAATAGTCTGTGAGTTGAAGAATATAAATCCCTTTTTTTGTTTGCAATTTTTCAAAATAAATTGCATCGCTCGAATTGAAAATTGCAATGAAAGGTCGGCCACTAATGATTACTATTTTCGCATCAGTTTGGCTAGACCAAAAGCTGCAGCTGCTTTTAATATAATAAAATCTTGAACAACAAAAAAGCACACCAATTGTTTACTAAAATAAACTTTTGGTGTGCTTGATATTATGAGTTAAATCTTACCCCATTTTTAAATTCCATTTTTGGAAAGCTACTTCCAGCGATTTGGTCTTCAGGTATTGCTTTTTCAATTCTTGCTATATCTTCGGCACTTAATTTAATGTCTACAGACTTTAGAGAATCTCTAAGAGTAGTACGTCTTGATGCACCAACTAAAGCGATAATGTCATCACCTTTTGATGATAGCCATGCAAGTGCCAACTGCGGGATTGTGACGTTTTTCTCATCTGCAATTTTGCGTAATTGTTCTACAAGTTCAAGATTTTTGTCTATATTTCCTTCAGCAAACATCGGGATATATGATTTTGAATTGGTTTTTGAGAAAGTACCACTAAGCAGTCCATGAGCAAGCGCGCCAAATGCTACTACACCCACGCCAAGCTCCCGTGCAGTTGGTAAAATTTCTTTTTCCATACTTCTATTGAAAAGCGAATATTCCGTCTCGATGAAGCTTATCGGATGAACAGAATTTGCTCTTCTTAATGTATCTGCATCAACTTGCGTAATTCCGATATTTTTTACATAGCCCGCTTTAACCAAGTCAGAAATTTCTCCGATCGTTTCTTCTACAGGGATACCTAAATCAATTCTCGCTGGTTGATACAGGTCAATATAGTCTAAATTTAATCTTTTAAGTGAATACGTTAAATAGTTTTTGATCGATAATGGTCTAACATCTAATCCATAGAATGCTCCATTTGGTTCAGCCAATACACCAAACTTAAGAGAAACAAAAGCATTCTCTCTTTTTTTGCCTTTAAGAACTTCACCAATCACAGTTTCACTTTTTCCAAAACCGTAAAAATCTGCTGTATTTAAATGATTAATTCCGAAATCAAGTGCTTCATGGATGGTAGCGATATTTTCAGACTTATTATCGTCTTTGATCATCCCGCCACAACCTAATCCAATTTTATGAAGTTCTAAGCCATTATTTTTATAAGTCATTTTAAATTCCTCCGCTTCTCCATCTCTACTCTCGAAATTTGTTTGTACTATTAAATATCTTTTTTAAAGATCTCATCGTAATAAGCAATTCTTCCTCAGTTAACTCTTCTGTAAATAAAGTCACCATTTCCTGAATTTTTTCATGAATCTCAGGCAAAATATCTTTAGCTTTTTCCGTTAAATACAACCGATAAGCCCTACTATTACTTTCATGTTGTTCCTTATATACATATCCTAAGTCGATTAGTTTTTTAATCGTCCTTGCCGACATTGCCTTATCGTGACCGATTTCTTCACTCAGTTTATTTTGGCTTATTCCCTCATTTTTTTCTAAAGAAATTATATATAAAAATGAGCCACTACTAAGTTCGTACTTTTTGATAACTTTATCTAAATAAATTTGGGTATTTCTAAAAATCTTGCTGTTTAGCATAATGAAATGCATTGTTTCTGTTTCGATTGTAATCACCACCAATTTCATTGTTGACTAATCAACACCTATTCTATAGATTTATAGTTGATTAGTCAACACCTTGGGTAAAAGGAAGTAGTATCCCTAGTTATGAATAGCTTCTTCAAAACGAATAATCCCTTATATTCCCAATTTTTTTATAGCTATTTTTTCTAAAAAATTAGACAAAATAGATGTATTCAATTATTAGATATCGGAGTTGACTTATAGCTGTGAAAAAAGCTTTTTTTATTGTCATTTTGTCACTTGCATTATTTTTCTCTTCAGAACTTACATTCGCTATGATCGCTACGACAGACGAAACAGTCCATTGCCCAATTAGCTTTCATATAGAAATTCAAGATTGGGAAGCTGTCAACAAAATAATCCCAAAATACTCATTGTTCACTGTAATCGATGTAGAAAGTGGAAAGAGCTTTAATGTACAACGCAGAGCTGGTAGTAGACATGCAGATGTTCAGCCATTAACAAGGGAAGATACTAGGATAATGAAGGAAATATACGGTGGGGAATGGAGTTGGCGCAGGAGGGCTGTATTAATTTTAGCTCAAGACAACCTAATCCCTGCATCCATGCACGGAATGCCACATGGAGCAGGTTCTCTTCCTAACGGTTTCCCTGGTCACTTTTGCATTCATTTTATGGGAAGCTCAACACATAAGACAGGAAAATCAGACTTATCTCATCATCTGATGGTCCTTAAAGCTGCTGGGAAGTTTGATGAATATACGAATAACCTCTCACCTTCCCAAATGCTAAATGTAATATTATTTACGATTAAAAACGGAGATAAAGGTTTGATAAAAAAAATTGCCATAAGTGATCAAAAAAATTTCAAAGAAGAACTTAAGAAAATTGAAAAAATAGATGCTATACAGTGGACTTCACCACAAACAAGGGAAGTAGAAACAAACTCTATTGCATCTGAAATACCAGTTGAGCTTAATCTCTTTATAGAAAATAAAGGTCGGGTTAGAACCAATATTACTTTTACATTGGTAAGAACGTCACCTCTATCTCCATGGAAAGTGAATATTGATCCTTTACTTTCAAGAATTAATTAGTTGTTTAGTTACAGGCTCTGAGGAATTACTTGATAATGATTTTTCTGCACATTTAAAAAGAGGCAATTTTTAGTTGCCTCTTTTTTAAATGCTGATGTTTGAACTAAAAAAGTTGTCTAATTAGACAACTTTAGGAAGTCTTATTGAACTAAGATATGCGTTAGTTCAATAAGTAATTTATTTCATTTTTAATCTCTTTTTATTACTGTTTACTTTTAGTAGTATCTATCCAAATTCCAAAAATTTTAATTGCAGATACTTCCATTATTTTTTTATTTGGTTTAATAAAGGTATAATCATAACTTACATAAATAATTCTATAAAGCTCTTCGCTTGAGTCCCAATCAAGTTTTTCGTTATTCGGACCTGTCCATCCTTCTGTATGGTTAGTTCGATCAGAATGAATGTTTTTATTCCTTGCTAAAAAATCCTCAAAAGTTGAACCACCTACAAAAGTCGATATTAAATAAAAAATAAATAATAATACTATTAACCAACTTACACTAATTTTCTTTTTCATTTTAAGTCCCTTCAATAAGGTTAAACTATAATCTCTAACTTACGAATGCTCTAGTTGAACAGCGATAATTCATTTAATCTTAAAGAAACTAAATATTGTATAACTGGCCCAACTACGCATATGCCAAATACAATGGCAGCAAATTTCATTTTTTTACTCAGTTTTAATGAATCATTGAGTTTAAAAATAATAAAAGCTAGAATGGCTCCAAAAAATGAACCAACAATGCCACGCTTTAAAATTAATATTAAGTAATCAAATTTGTTTAAATAAATAATCTCATTTCCTTCAAATGTTGTGGTAATTTCATAATGTTTAATAAATAAAATAGCAATTGCTATACCAAACAAAAAGCCATAAATGAGACCTTTTCTAATAGCTTTTTCCAAATTATTTCCCCCAAGATATCAATATGTATTTACGAACCTATTAATATTATATCAGAATTAAAAATGGAAACTGATTCATTCAGTTCCCATTTTTATAACTAGTGCATGCGTTAGTTGCATTAGTGGAAAATATAATGGCTTAACAATGGAATACCAAAATAGCCTATTAAAATACCAATTAAGATACCAAATATAAAAACTAATATTAAATTTTTGTTATTTTTCATAGATAGAACCTCCAAAAATTAATTACTGGATTAATTTATTTTACCATAAATTGGAATTTATTTCGTTGTTTTTTGAAAGCTCTTATTGAACTAACCTGCCATTTTGTTGAATAAAAAAATCGACTAAATAGCCGATCTTGTTGTTCAACTAATGCACTGCGTTAGTTGCATAAGATTTTTATTTAATTTCATGTATAAACCAAATCTCGCCTCCAAAAATATCTTCATCTACTAATTCTTTATCTTTTATTTCTTCTTTAATTCCAGTTACTTTTAAACCGTTAGGAATAACTAATCCCAATTCATCAACTAAATTCCTATTACTTTTCATTTCAACCCATTTAGTATATTCATCTTCTCTTTCTGGAGAAAAACCTTTATAGTTTTCATCTACTGAACATATTTCGATTTTTGAAGAATACCAGTAATGAAAATCAAGCATTAATAATACCCTTAAATCTTGTCGATCATCAGGTTTATTTTTTATTAGATAATCAGTTTTATCAATCAATTCTTGAATACATTGTTTTTGAACTTTTAATGGGGTTTTTACTGAGTTTAACCATTCTGAACCGTTGCCTGGTAGATGCAATTCCCAATATCCATTAAAAGGTACATCTGGGAATACTAATGCCAAATTACTTAGTTCTTTTTTGAATTGATTAATTCTTCTTTTCAAACCTCTTATCTTTTTTCTACCTTTCATTAATATATATTCACTCACTTTACTGTTATATTGTTGTTGAACTATCGTATTGCTTTAGTTGAATAAGAAAAAACTATATTTAAATTGATTTATTCGAAATTTAAAGGCTATACCAACATTAATCCCAATAATTAAACATTACATCACCAATTGTTATTGGGCCCCAATATTTTACTTGTTCTTTAATAGTACGAACATTTCTTAACTCCTCATGTTCTTCTATATTAAATTGCTTGTTCAATTCTATTACTTTCATAACTGTATAACCCGAAAAATCTTCTGCCAACTCTTCAAAGTCGATAAAATCCAATGGGAATTAGTTTCCAAATTTACCGTTTTCATCAGAAAGACAGAATGCTACAAATGGATGTGCTACATTTACAACTACATATATAGGTTTAGGTTGAAAGAAAAACTTTACTGCATAGAAGTTTTTATAATCTTCTTCTAAATCTCTTAATATCTCATATTTAACATGTTTTTTTAATGCTATTTTTTTACATCTTTCATAAAAATCGAACTTATTTATTGAGGGTGGCTCAGGGTCCTCTCCAGGCATGTAATATCCCCCTGTTATTCCATATGGTAAATTCATTTTAGTCATATTTAACCCCTTTATTAAATTGTATTTTAATTAAAATTAATTCTATATGATTATACCAATTAATTTGGCCTTAATTGATACACAATAGTGAAATATTCTTTTCTCTTATTGAACTATACTGTCATTTTGTAGAATAAAAATAGAGCTACCAAAGTAACTCATGTTGTTCAACTAATGCATTCGTTTAGTTGCATAGCTCAATAAATTAATAGACATCGTCACATTGAACACTAACAGTTTGCAAATTCTTATTTTTGATGGCAATATAATCCTCTGTTCCCCAAATTATTAGTAACAAACATTTGAAACTTTAAGATAATTATCTTTTACATTTTGGATTTAACTTTATCAGTAAACCGTAAATCACTAACACGGTATTTTTTAAAGTTTTCCTTGGCCTGCTTTAAAGATAACTTATTAGCTCCACCTTCATATTCTTCGTCTTCATTTTGAACTATATCATCTTCCCAAAAACATACTTGACATATCTCATAACTTTCACGTTCCTCTTCCTCAAGAGTCTTATTACCACAACATGGACAAGGATACAATTTTTTCATTTGAAATCCCCCTATCAATATTGGCTTATCATATCATATTTATTGAACTGAACTGTCATTTAGCTGAACAAAAAAATCGACTTTTCAGCCGATTGTGTAGTTCAACATATGCATGCGTTAATTGCATAACAAATACGCTATTTTCATTAATTAAAAAAGTTCCATGTAACCCAGTAATACATAAATATAGTTAATGGAATTAAGATTAAATGTGATATAAAAATTGACCAAGTTTGTTTATTATTCCTCGTCAATTTCAGGGAATTCTTAAAATATGAATTCAAAATAATAGCACCTACGATTGTTACTAAAGCGCAAATAATATAAGAAACCACATTTGCTTTACTTTCGCTAAGACTTGCTGTTGCTAAACCAATAATTACGACTAAAGGAAAGCTACAGGGATAAACAAGTAAATAGGAAAAGAAATAAGGTAAATATTTATTTGTCGTAGTTTTTTTATCCATTAAGAATATGCTCCGTTTCTACTTCCTCTTGGTGTTTAAAAATATTACTAATAGTATAACATGTCCTTGTTCAACAAAACTGCCATTTAGCTGAACAAAAAAAACGACTTTTCAGCCGATCGTGGAGTTCAACATACGCATGCATTAGTTACATAAGATTATTTTTACTCAAGATACTCTTGATGCCATGTTTGTTTATCTTCCTTAATTTTTGCCAATGCTTCAACCTTTGCAATATCTTGTAATTTCAATAGATAATGTTAAGCAGTCTGCGGGGGAATCTTTTAGGAGAGTTGAGTAGATTTTATCTATGAGGAGCTCGGCTAGCTTTGCTAAGGGCATGACAAAAGGAGAGAACACAATGTTCTCTCCTTCTATTCTCGTTTAATCAAATTGTTTACTTCTAACCAGAAAAAACACCATTGATCCTATTGTAGTAATTGATAAAATTTCGAATGAAAATAGATTATAATCATAACTCCCATAAAGTGGTTCGTGGAATAACTTTTTAAGGATCAATACACCATATAACAATCCTAACAACACGAAATAATAATATTTAGCAGACTTATTAAAGATAAGGAATAAACCTTCACCTATAGCACATCCACCTAATACAAAAATTAATCCGAATATAGCATATGAACCGGTTGAACCCACAAATTCCGCGTTGTTAAATACTCCATCTGAATCGATAAGATTAGGTATAGAAATACCGATTATTAGAATAAGATAAATGAAAAATGATGAAAAGTAAGCTTTTAAAAAGTTCATTTGTACCTACTCCCTTGTAATGATTATTGGTCAAATAATTGTTTTCCATTTGCATCGTAATATCTATAAAGTAATTCATACGAACTAGATGTTTCATGAGAAGTGAGTATACTAGCAGTAGCTTTACCTACGTTAATTTCATTTTCTGTACCACCAAAGGCTGCGTTTTGAAGCCTAACACTTAGTTTCGTTGCAATGTTTTTGTGGTTACTTATCACAAGTTGCACAAGCTCTCCATCTTTAGATTCTCTGAATAGTGGATAAACTATAATGTTGTATTTAAGTTTATTTTGAGGTTGAATACCAATATACCCAAATTCAGCTTCGCCTACATTGTAATTTCCAAGTTCATCTTTTGAAAAGAATACATAAGCAGGTATATCATCATGCAAATAAGCAACATATCGTCTATCTTTAAAATCTAATATTTTAATAATTTCGATGGACTGTTGCCGACTATCTAGGGATTTAATTGTTTTTAAAATATTTCGTTTATTGTTCCCATCCGGATGACTTTGACTTTTATCTATTGTTGGTCCACCGTAATAAGTGGCAATACCCAATACTATTAGGCATAGAAAAACTATGATTAAAGTCAATATCATTCTTAATTGTTTGCTAATCATCACTTATCCTCCTTATATTAATAACAATAAACTTATAAATCAAAAAGCAAGGCATTTATACCTTTTTTTTGATATGCCTTTCATCTATCAGAAATATAGAAAGTAAGTACTCCTTTTGAATGACCGTCCATAGTATGACTAATCTTAACACCTAAGTTACCTGAAGTATTATAAACTTAAATTCCGGGTTGTGTTACAAGGTCACCCTCCTTAAACACTTGAAGAGATCTATACATCCAATAAATAATTCTCCACTGGAAAGCTTCTTTCCTTGTTCAACTAAACTGCCATTTTGTTGAATAAAAATAGAGCTGCTAAAGCAACTCTAGTAGTTCAACTAATGCATATGCTAGTTTAATAGGCTAATCATAGATTAATTGATAGATACACCGTAGAAACTAACTACTTATTTATCATTTTTATATATTTGATCATTAATACATTAAAATATATTTCTGTTCCAACAGAAGTAACTAAATCGAACCAGTCGGTCTCATCCAAGGAAATTGAAGGATCAATATAAGGTAGAACTAAATAACCAACAGTCATAATAACCGCGATTAGGACAAAAAATCGGAGTGTGAGTGGAAGGTACAAACTAAAATAGCGAAATACAAATTCCTTCTCATCCCCTTGATGATTTATTTTATATGCTATATAAATTCCAATTAGATTGATAACCAGATAGCTAATCAAATCAATAATATCTAAGATGTTAAAAGTTTCAGTTAACAATAATAACGGAAAAGAAAATATTGCGAATAAAGAAATACCTATTATTTTTTGGTATCTTTGTGCCTTACTGGACATACTCTCTTCTTTTAAAGCTTGAACGAGTCCCTTTATATTCCAAATGTACATATGTTAACTCCTTAATGATTTACAAGATAATAGCTATTGAACTAAAGATATTTAATGATATACCTACTCTTTATATTTTTGTTTCCGTATTTGATTTGTGTCCCCACCAAAACCCCAACCATTGCTTTCAAGAAAATCCTCAAATCTATCTAAAAATTCATTCATATCCACAGATTGTTGGAAACCATTCTTTAAAATTATTCCTTCAATTTTTAAATTAATAAATTCGTCTTCATTAAGTGTCGCTTCTTTTTCCCATACAGGTTTCCACAAAGGATCTTTCTCAAAACTCCCATTAACCACTCTACGTTTTAATCTTTTCTCACTTGCCCCAAATGAAATAAAGTTTCTCTGTGCCTGCCTTAAACACACACTATTAGCGCCACCCCAACTATCTGGCTTATCTTCCATTACATTATCTTCTTCCCAAGAACAAACATTGCAGATTTCAAAACTACCTTCTCCTTCTGAAAGTGTTTTAAAACCACAACATGAACAAGTATACATTTTCATCGTTCGCACCTAATTTCTAATTGTTTTTATAGCTTTATCTTAACATTCCTTATTCCACTAATCTGCCATTTTGTTGAATAAAAAAAGCGATCTTCTATTGAAGAATCGCATGTGTTAGTTGTACAACATCACCAATCAAAAAATAAGCAGATCTATGATCGACTTAAGTTTTTATTAAAGCCCCGTTAGTTCAACAAAAAACTATTTTCTCTCTTTTCACGCTTCTCGCTATAATAACTTATATCAATTATTGTGAATATGTAGTGTTACTGTCTCTTTTCAACAAATAACAAAATTAGTGTTGCTAATGGACCTAATACAAGAGAAAGTAAAAGCCGATTTAACCCCGTTCTATTCTTCCCTTGAGCTAGTGCAGCATTTATCAATGCCAATGTACCCCAACCTACGAAATATTGGTTATCCATCATTTGACCCCCGCATGCGTTAGTTCATAAAAACTATAAATATTTCTTGTAAATATTACTTCGATTGATTCTTTTTTTTACTAAAAAACATTATGACATCAACAATTAAAAGAACTATAAAATATATCGAAGCTGCTTTTTGGTTAATTAAATATGTAAGAACACACATGACAAATGCTAATATCCCGAGCCATAAGTATAAATTTGAGTTATTATTTTTTTTCTTCATTTTTTCTCCAAGTTAATCCATACAAAATATTTTAATAATAATAATTATTATTAAGTATAACATGTTTTCGGTATGTCTTATTGAACTAATCTTCCATTTTGTTGAACAAGAAAAAACCGCTTCATTTGGCAGCTTCTATTCAACTCATGCATACATTTGTTCATTAAATATCGTAACAACTTATTTGTAAAGGAATTCCTATTCCTCCAATAGTATTAATAGCCTTTGGATCTAAAACAAAATTACACTGCCCTTCATAAAACACTCCAATTACCAAGTCGATATTCTCTGCTCCGCACTTTTTAATTAGTTCGATATGCTTGGACAAATTCTCCGCAAGCCATAGCAATCCGTAATCGTCTATTTGTTTGTGTTTTTCAGGTGGATATAATACCCAATCACCATAAGGAGAAGGTTTATCTTTGTATACTCCTTTTGTTCTTATGTCCCCAATTTCAATCTTATTCATAAGAGTAAGACCAGTTAATTGTTCTACTTTATTAGGCGAAAAATTATTACCGTATAAATGACAAGCAATATCCATTTTATTTATCATCATTAATACCACTTTTCTTATATTTTAAAAATCTTTTATTCAACGAAAGCATGCGTTCGTTGTATAGGCGTTAAAATTTAATTATGTACTTTATTTAATATTCATAAAAAGGTCCGTAATACGTTTCCATACCAAATAAGAACAATAACAAAGCAACAATTGTTAGAATAAAAGAAATTATTGTAATAAAACGAGAAACCTTAATTCCCTTCTTGATTAAATAAAAAACCAAAGCATAAGGTAAACAGGCTACAAAAAAAGGTACTCCTCCAGCGAAAGCGGAAAAGAGAATTAATCCCCCGACGAAATTAACAACTTCATCAACTCCAACTATAAATATAGTTAAAATACTAATTATAAAAGGCAAACATAAAAACAATGTTTTTATACTTATTGACTTCAAACACTCACCCCCAAATATTAATTATATACCTTTTCTAATAGTGCCTAGTAGATGTAATTGACAAAATAAAAAGCTGCATAAATGCAGCTCTGGATCTTCGACAAACTTAATGCGTTAGTTGAATAAGAATTCATTTAAACTCTTATTAAAATTCATTTTTAATTAAACTTATTGCAATTCTTTAGGTGTCGGAATGATGGAGTACTCCCCTGAGGCATTTACCTTAAAAAGGACATTACTATTAAGTTCATCCTCTTTCCAGATATCCCCGTTAATTGTTTCAATTGTAATTCCATAAATGCCTTCTGATAAAACTTTACTATTTTTGTATTCTTCCATTAGTTCATCTGCCTTTGGAACTTTATTTTTATTCTTATTTAAATCGAATTGATAATTAAAATTAATAGTACCGATATGGAAAATGTTTTCTCTAGGTTTGCTTAGCCCTATTGCAGGTAAAATTTTATTTGTATCAATCAGACGTGTTTTTTTTAAATCTTCTACAAGATTTTGCTCTTGAGATTCATTCATATTTACGTTTAAGTAATAATAATAGTTTCTTTTTTTATGAAAATATGGTTCGTCAGACCTTTTTGCTAGTCCAAATTTATTAATTAAATGATTGGAAAAATCGGTTACTTCAGGATGTTGTTCAATATAAGCACCTTTAAACAATTCAAAATATATATTATCACTAGCACTATCATTTCCTTCTATAACGTCTAGCGAATTCCGTTCAATAATTAGATTTATATATGCTAGATAAGGTTTTTTTAATTCAATAAAGGTATTATGGTCTAAACCATTAACTGAATCGTTCGTTGTTGACAATATTTTAAAATTCTCTGTTATTCCATAATTCTCAATTAAATATTCTTTGATTGGTTTCCTTAAAACCTCTTTAGAAAAATTGGAATGAGAATTTGTTTTAGAATTGCTACAACCACTAAATATTAGGGTAGACACAATTAATAAAATGATTAGTACTAATTTACTTACTTTTTTCATATTAGCATCCTACTATTCTTAAATTAAAATTATAACATTTCTATTCAACTAATATGCCATTTACTTGGCTATCCTTCCATTTTGTTGAATGAGAAAAAGCCGCCTCAATTGGCAACTTCTATTCAACTCATGCATGCGTTAGTTGCATAATGTCAATGTCTCAAAAATCTTTTTAATCACCTGCAATAGTAATATTATCAAATTCCTTATTTCGTAAAATTATTACTAATTCATCTATTTCATTTTTATATTTATCTGGTATAAACTCCTTAATAGATAAAAGTTTTTTTATTAATTCATCAATTTGACTCCTATTTAAGGTAACTACCGAATCAGCACCATAATATTCTTTTATTTTACTGAGAATACCCCATTCTCCTGGATGTATGTTTCCGTAAAATATTTGGATATGTAAACCTTCACTTATTTCTGCAAGAAAATGTTCTTCCTTCTTTTTATCATAATAATATATATCTAACCCCATTTGATTCACTCCCATCAGCTTATAACACTCATAATTTTATCATTTCTTATACAACTAAACTGCCATTATGTTGAATAAGAAAAAGCGTTCTTCTATTGAAGAAACGCAATGCGTTAGTTACTTAAGAACCATCGTATATAAATAAATTAATTATTCCTTACTATCTTTTTTAGAGCCATTGTATCTTCTTTATTTAATTCACCATATGATTCGTCTGAATCACTACTTGAAAGTTCTGCCTCTTTACCTGAGAACCAAACACCATATTCTGTTTTACTCGTTTTTGAACCCTGCTTATATGTTACTACGATTTTACAGTCTTCTTCTTTTGCCCAACTTACTTGTGTGTTTGGATTCCATTTAACATTTGTAAATATTGATTCAATTTTATTTATTGCTGTTTCATCAATTGTTTTCACAGGAAGTCCTTCTCTTATTACACTAATGTGAACGATTTCTTTATTTTTCTGACAAGCTGATAACCCAATACATAAGAACACAACTAAAATAGTCATTCTAGAAACGAATTTTTTTTTCAAATTTACGCCCCCTTGCTTGTACTATTTTAATAATGAATTCTGTACTTTATACCAGTTTCTTTATTAAGCTCTCCTGCAAATACTAAATTAAAAAAACAGCCAATGGCTGCTCTTGATCTTCAACTAACGCATGCGTTAGTTGCATAGCCGTGGTTAAATAACTTTATCAATCTCCTAAGAATTTCACGTAATTTATTTCATTTGGGTTATATATACTTTTCAAATCCATCAATAATTTTTCATATTCATTTCTAAGTGGAACTGATATCCATTTAGAATATTCTTCCCATTCTTCAATGAATTGTAAAAAATCGCTTTTATTCATTTTCAAACCGTAAAGATAATAATCACTTATCTTAGAAAGTTGTTTATACGATTTCCACACAGTGTTTTTTTCAAATATTTCATCATGAATATGTTCTTCTATACTAAAACCTTTAACCGTATTATCTTTAAAATAAACTTTAGCATCTAAAGCCATAATTTTCTCCTTTCCTTTTTAAAAATCTTGTTCAATTATCGCATCAGTTAGTTACTTAATGGTTTAAAATTTCGATATTCACACATATAATTTGGCAGTCCATCATTGGTATTACCATTGAACATTTATAAAGTTTTATTCCATTAATTTCTGTATCTTCTATCTCTATATCATGAAAAAAGAAGTCTAACTCTCCTGGTTTTTTGGGAACAGTTCCCTTCATTCCCTCTAGCCAAGTATTTAAATTAACCGAAAAACAGTCTTTAAAAATCACTGTACAATCGGGTTCATCGTTGTTATATTCACCATATTTCATTACCACAGTATGAGATAAATGGTCATACGATAAGTCCTTTAAATTTACATCAATATATTCTGTATCAAGTAGCTGTTTCATTATTTCTTCAGATTTTAATCTCAATAATGAACCCTCCTTATTAGAGTAACGTGTTATCTAAATTTATATAAAAATCATGGTAGTAATTACGATAATTATATCATTCCTTATTCCACTAAACTGCCATTTTGTTGAATAAGAAAAAGCGATCTCCTATTGAAGAATCACATGCCTTAGTTATATAACATAATAAATTAAAGAATCCATAATAAAATAGCAAGTCCTAACATAAATAGTCCAAATGCAAATGAAAATATTTTAAAAATAATAATATGATATCTTTCTGGAAATATTTTTTTTGAGATAAATTCTAAAATTCCAAAGACTAGTTCGCAAAACTCTCCTGTGGCTGTGCCCCCAGAATAATCGCCCTCATCTTCAAACTTCTTAAAAGTAACGTAAAAAGCATTACCACTCAAAAAAAGTAAAAGCAATGTGCATAATATTAGAAAATATATATTCATTTAAAAGCTCTCCTAGATATCTAATAATACAATTTAAAAATACTTGTTACTCAGTAACAATAATTGATTTTCTTATGCTACTAAATCTCAACTATTTGATTCTCGTTAAATCAATTGCCTTTTTTATTGATTCTGTTATATGTCTCTCTCTGAGGTTGAACCCTAAATAAATAACATCTAATCCAAAACTTTTAATTTTAAAATGTTGTTATAATATCAAACATTCTAAACTCCTTACATCAAAAAGGACATTAAGTCTAAGATTCTATTTTTACTAACAATGCCATCCCACTTTAATATACTCTTCGTTTAAACAAATTTTTTTTATTCTTTTTACCGACTTTTAAATCATTATCTCAATTGACATCCTGCTGAACCGTTCCTTATACTTGACACTAATTACAGAGTTTCTCGAGTATAAGGAGGTAAACATGGAAATTAATACACCGAAAAAAGATACTATAGCTGTTGGATATCGTCATACTGTTGGACTTAAATCAGATGGCACTGTCATGGCGGTTGGGGAAAATAAATATGGTCAATGTGATGTAAACAACTGGGACGATATTATTGCAGTTGCAGCAGGTAATGGTCATATTGGTAATTCTCATACGATTGGACTTAAATCGGACGGAACGGTGGTGGCAGTAGGTTGGAATAAGCATGACCAATGCAATGTAAGTAACTGGAGTGATATTGTAGCAATTGCAGCGGGTTGGCGTCGATCCGTCGGGCTTAAATCGGATGGTACGGTGATGGCTGTGGGTCGAAATAATGATGGCCAATGTAATGTAAGTGATTGGCGGGATATTGTGGCAATTTCAGCTGGGGATTGGCATACTGTTGGGCTTAAGTCGGATGGCACAGTAACGAGTGCAGGAAATAATCGGTATGGCCAAGGTAATGTTAAAGGCTGGCAAAACATTGTAGAGGCTGATGCAGGTTATCTTCATACAGTTGGACTTAAATCTGATGGTACGGTTGTAGCAGTAGGTTTGAATAAACATGGCCAATGCGATGTCAGTGACTGGAGTGATATTGTGGCGATTTCTGCTGGTAGTAATCATACTATCGGACTTAAAGCGGATGGTACAGTGGTAGCGGTAGGTCTAGATAAGCATGGGCAATGTAATGTCAGTGACTGGCACGATATCGTCGCGATTGCAGCGGGTTGCGCGATTTCAATTGGACTTAAATCTGATGGAACCGTGGTGGCTGTGGGCGATCATGCAATGGGCCAATGCGATGTAACTAACTGGAGTGAAATCCAACTGCCTAAAGTACAAGTTTAAGAACAATTCTTCCTTTCAATAACGAGGCTCAAAAAAGTCTTCAAAAAATACATATTCATCTTAAAAAAAGCCTTTGTATCACAGGTTCATCAATTCGTAACATTTTATTAGTGAAATAGTTCGGAAATGCTCCGATTAAATAAATATCACTTATAAGGAAATGGTAACGGAGATTATGAGTAGATTGCAAAGGAAGAAAATTAAAAAGAAGAGATTTATATTAAAGTTGAGTTTGATTCTTGTCATTCTATTATTAGGTACTTTGTTTTATGGAGTCTATCAATATAAAAAAGGCTTTCAGTTAGGAAATCAGAATCGGAATAATAAGCAATCTAATGTAGAATTTAACGCTAAAAAAATACCAAATAAAACAAATATTTTATTACTAGGAGAAGATGCACATAAAAAAGATGAAAAATCGCGTACAGATTCTATTATGATCTTACAATACAATAATCAAAACGAGACAAAATTAGTTTCAATAATGCGAGATAGCTATGTTTCTATATCCGGTATTGGTCATCAAAAAATTAACGCAGCCTATTCATTCGGTGGCGTTGAACTCCTGAGACAAACGATTCAACAAAATTTTGGAATTGATATCGAGTATTTTGCAATAATTGATTTCAAAGGTTTTGAAGAAATGATTGATGAAATTGCTCCAAACGGAATTACAATAGATGTAGAAAAACCAATGAAAAGTCATATTGGAGTAAGTATTCAACCCGGAGTTCAACAATTAAATGGTAAGGAACTTTTAGGATATGCAAGATTTAGACACGATGCTAGAGGTGACTTTGATCGAGTAATACGACAGCAAAAAGTACTTAAAGCAATTAAATCCCAAGTCCTTACATTTAAAGGATTTGCAAGCCTACCTAAAACTTTGGGTATTATACAGCCATACATTCAAACTAATATGTCTACAATAGATATTTTACAATTAGTATCTGATTACTTAGTAAATGGTAAAGATAAAGACTTAGAAACACTAAGAATTCCCGAGGATCATACATTCACCCCAAAAAGAGTTGAAAATGCGGGAGAAGTTTTGGAGTTAGATATTGAGAAAAATAAGGAAGCGTTACAGAGGTTTTTGAATTAAATTAAAAAAGGATAGAGATTGTAAAATTCAATTCCACTTTTCTATCCTTTTTTATGTAGTTACCAAATGTATATAATAGACTTTTTAATCATGATCTAAAACCGAATGAAAATCCCCGTCTTATCATCCGAATGAGTACTATTTTTCAACTCTTCCTTTTCTAATTGGACTGAATAATCCTCCAACCCAATTGCATTGATTAGCTTAAATGCATTTATCAAATCAACCTTAGGATGAAATAAACCATCACTGATTAATAAAATCGACTTTAAATCCTTAAAATCTATATATCCCGATTGGATATAACTTCTGACTGCTTCTTTTCCATTTGCAACAGAATAACCATTAACCGTATTAGCCATGCTTCGATTATAAATCAGTTGATTTTTAACCGAATTGAAATGCGATTCTTCTGGTAATATTATTCCTTTCTTTCGATCATTCTCACGTTTTACTTTTGCCCTGCTACTGATGCCCTTTACAGTATCTTTCGTTAAAGTTTTTATATGGCCATTATGGTACTCTGCTAAAATCATACAATCACCAAGTTGAGCAAATGATATTTTTTGTTTATCAACTCTTACAATGGCAGCGCATGTTGTCCACAACTCTTCTGGGCGGGTAATATCTATATAATTTAATATCATTTCTTCCATCAGTCTTCTGTTTGCTTGAATAATTCCTTCTGCAAGAGTCAGTTTAGATAGAAAATGATTTTCGAAATACTTTCTAAATAAATTTGAGGCTAAATATGCTCCATTCTTACCATCTGCATTTTTAAATGAACTTATTGGTGTTGCCCCATCAAAAACTCCATATACATTTAACTTTTTGTTTACTACCATTGCATCCTCGGCTACTTTTTTGGAAAGTGAAACTCTCGCACTAGTTCGAATCTCCATACTTTTAGTCACCACCTAAATTTAGAACATTACTAAGTAATACGTTTTAGATAGCGTTTCATTCTAAAAAAACAAAAAAAATAAACAACCATTAGTAATTGGCTGCTTATTTCTGAACTTTTCTATTTGTTGACATATTGAATCCCATGGATTAAAACTTCAAGTCCCCAGTGAAAACGTTCCATTGACTTCGTATCTCCTGAAAACATTTCTTCACCTAGACCAAAATGAATTGGAAAAACTTTAACTATAATAAACATGAATTCACTATCGAAAATTTTTAACCTTAGAAATAACAAATCAAAAAAGCTAGTCTCCCATATTAAATAGAAAACTAGCTTTTTTTATACTTATTACAATTTTTAAAATGAAATCTAATCGTCTTAATTCATATGAGCTTTAAACCCTGTAAGCCCATCATCCAGCATTACAGTACTTCCATTAACAACATTTGCTTCTTCCATCGCTAATAAACAAACCATTCCGGCGATATCTTCTGGTTCAATAAATTCTTTTCTCATTTGGAAATTTCTATATATTTCTGTTAAACCTTTATCTTTTAAACCATCAATAATTGGAGTGTTAACAAATCCTGGAGCTATGCCGACTACACGGATTCCATAAGGAGCAAGATCTAGTGCTGCAGTTTTCGTCATCATAACGACTGCACCTTTTGAAGCATTATAAGCAAATGCTCCCACGTTTGCTAAATATCCGTATACTGAAGCAGTGTTTATAATTACACCTTTCACTCCAAGTTCGATCATTTTTTTGCTCGCACTAGCAATTCCGTAAGCAACTCCATGTTGGTTTACAGCAATTACTTTTTGATACATTTCTTCATTAAATTCATTAATTAAATTCGATCCACCAATACCAGCATTATTAAACATTACGTCTACCGTTCCATAAGTTTCTACTGTAAATTCAACTAATGATTCTACTTCTGAAAATTTTGAAGCGTCAACTTTAAAAACTACACTTTCTCCACCAAGCGCTTTAATTTGTTCAACTGTTTCGGTAGCATCAGCTTCATTAAAATCTGCAACTACAACTTTGGCACCTTCTTTAGCGTACTTCAATGCAGTAGCTCTACCGATTCCTGAAGCTCCGCCTGTAATAATAGCAACTTTGTCTTTTAATAACATGGTAAATACCTCCACAATTTATATTTTTACTAAAACTTACACATCATATTTTTAAGCAGTCATTCCGCCATCAGCAACCATTTCAGCTCCAGTTATGAAACTAGATTCATCAGATGCTAAAAAGACTACAAGGTTCGCGATTTCTTCTGGTTTTCCTAATCTTTTTAATGGAATTGACATGGCTAATTGTTCATTGGAAGCTTTTACGCTTGTACCAACTTCAGCCCCCATCGCTGTATCAATGATACCTGGATGAATTGAATTGACACGGATTTGATCAGCAGCAACTTCTTTTGCTAAATCTTTTGTCATGATGCGGACTGCACCCTTACTTGCACCGTAAAGAGTATTATTTGGCGATCCTTTTAATCCAGCAACTGATGATGCATTAATAATTGATCCGCCGTTTTGTTCACGCATATGTGGAACTGTGTGTTTCATTCCTAGGAATACACCAGTTACATTTATACTTAATAGGCGATTCCATTCTTCTACTTCATATTCAGTTATAGGTTTTGAACTAAAAATGCCAGCATTATTAAATAAAATATCAATTGAACCGAACTGTTCCTTTGTTTCATTTACTACTTTAATCCAATCTTCTTCAAGCTGAACGTTATGTTGAATGAAAATTACTTGATCAGAAATGGCTTTCATTTCAGCTAATGTTTTTAGGCCAACTTCTTCATTAATATCAGTAAATACTACTTTTGCGCCTTGCTCTAAAAACTTTTGAACAGTAGCTTTACCAATACCATTTGCTCCACCTGTAACAATTGCAGTTTTATTTAATAATCTCATTTATAACATCCCCTTTTCTTATTACACTTTTATTTTAACTCCAATCTTTGTTAAGATATATTTAAACATTCTTATGTATCCATTAGCTCAACTAATGTAAAGAGGAGTCAAAATGAATATCGAACAAATCCAATATGTAGTCGAAGTTGCGAAAACGAAATCAATTACGTCAGCTTCAAATAATCTTCATGTAACTCAATCAGCTATTAGCCAAGCGATTTCAAATTTAGAATCCGAATTGAATATAAAATTATTTACTAGATCAAGGCACGGAGCAATTCCAACTTCAGAAGGCCAAAACATCATCTTAAAAATGTTGGACTTAGTTTCAAAACTGGAGGAAATTAAGGAAGAAGCGAATAGTCAAAATGATGTAATTGTCGGTGAACTTAGCATTGCTTCGATTCCAATTGGAATGGACATTTTAATCAATACAATTACAAAATTTAAAAAAGATTATCCAAATGTTCAATTCCAAATTTCAGAAAAAGGTTCCGGCGATATTTTAAAAGATATTCGTGATAATAAAGTAGATATTGGACTAATTGGATTAAATGATGACCAATTGAAGAAAAATTCCGGGCTTATTTTTAATAAAATATTTGAAGGCCGAATCGTAGTATTTGTTGGTAAAAAATCACCATTATCCTCTTTTAAAAAAGTTCCAGCCAAGGAATTATTAAAGTATCCATTTGTACTTTATAATGAGGAATATGTTCATGAATTCGTTGATCATTTCAATCAATCAATTGGTAAAATTGATGTTTGGTTTAAAACAAATAATACCGGTGCATTAGTAAGAGCTTTAAAAAATGACTTAGCAATTTCTGCAGGATATGACCTTTCTTTTCTTGGTTTAACTAGCGATGAAAATTATGAGCTAGCCATTCTTGAAATAGAAGATTTTGTCCAAGAACCAAAATCTGTAGGCTGGATTCAAACTAAAAATAAGAGCCATTCACTAATATCTAAGGAGTTTATTAAACGATATTTGAATGAATTTCGTGAAAGATATTCTTGATATCGAAATAATTAGAGGCACCTCCTCTTTTTAGAGGGTGCCTCTTCATTTTGATCATGGTTCAAGCATTATATCAACGGAGTTCGCTACTTTATCAACGAGAATCATTCATTTATTAACGGAGTTCACTACTTTATCAACGAGGATCAACCATTTATCAACGGAGTTCAGCGATATATCAACGAGGATCAACCATTTATCAACGAAGTTCAGCGATATATCAACGAGAATCAGCCATTTATCAACGGAGTTCACTACTTTATCAATATTGTTCAATTTATGTTCGCGTTTCCGCATACCCTTTTTTAGGTAGATGCCTCTTAAAATTGGTCTAAAACAATATATCAACAAATATTGCTATTATATCAACAAAAATGGACTTCAGTCAAGAAAGT